>DAOPRQ010000006.1:0-39439 GCA_035349055.1 Propionicimonas sp. | reverse complement strand
CAGTTGGACGCGATCTGCGACGCGGTCACCGAACTGTCCACCCAGCTGGACGGCGACATCCTGGTCTTCCTGTCCGGCGAGCGTGAGATCCGGGACGCCGCCGACGCCATCAACGGCCTGAACCTGCGGTTCACCGAAGTGGTGCCGCTGTACGCCCGGCTGTCGGTGGCCGAACAGCAGCGGGTGTTCGCGCCGCACACCGGCCGCCGGATCGTGCTGGCGACCAACGTCGCCGAGACCTCGCTGACGGTGCCTGGCATCCGGTTCGTGGTCGACCCCGGCTTCGCGCGGATCTCGCGCTATTCCGCGCGCACCAAAGTGCAGCGGCTACCGATCGAGCCGATCTCCCAGGCTTCGGCCAACCAGCGGGCCGGCCGCTGCGGTCGGCTTGGTCCGGGCGTCTGCATCCGGTTGTACAGCGAAGAGGACTACGCGGCCCGGCCAGAGTTCACCGAGCCGGAGATCCTGCGCACCAACCTCGCGTCCGTCATCCTGCAGATGGCTGAAGCCGGGCTGGGGGAGATCACCAACTTCCCGTTCGTTGAACCGCCGGACGCGACCCAGGTGCGCGACGGACTGCGCCTGCTGACCGAGCTCGGCGCCATCTCCGGAATGGGCAAGGGAACGGTCAACCTCACCCCGACTGGCCGTCAGTTGGCCCGACTGCCTGTCGATCCGCGGCTTGGCCGGATGCTGGTGGAGGCGTCCCGGCTCGGTTGCCTTCGGGAAGTGCTGCCGATCGTCGCCGGCATCGCGATCCCGGACGTCCGCGAGCGTCCGAGCGAGGAGACCGCCGCCGCCGATCTGGCCCATCGCCGGTTCTGGGTTCCGATGGACGGTGGCGGCGCCGCTGAGCAGGCTCAGGAGCCAACCCCGGACGGTTCCGACATCGCGGCCCTGCTGCGGCTCTGGCAGTACCTTCGCCAGCAGCGCCGGGAGCTTTCCGGCAACGCCTTCCGCCGGATGTGTCGCAGCGAGTACCTCAACTTTCTCCGGGTGCGGGAATGGCAGGACCTGCACACCCAGCTACGCGAGGCATGCCGCGAACTCGGGCTCAGCCGCAACGATGCGACCGCCGATCTGGCGTCCGTCCACACTGCGGTGCTTTCCGGCCTGCTCTCGCACGTCGGCCTGATCGATGCGGCCAGCACGGCCAAGCCGGAACGTGGGAGGCGTCGCGGTCCGGCGGAGTACCTCGGCGCGCGCGGCGCCCGGTTCGCGATCAACCCTGGCTCCAGCGCTGCGCGTACCAATCCGCCATTGGTGATGGCCGTTGAGCTGGTGGAGACTTCCAGGCTGTGGGCGCGGACCGTCGCCCCGATCGACGCGGACTGGGTGGAGGCCGTGGGCGGGCATCTGCTCAAGCGGAACTACTCCGAGCCCCACTGGTCGGCCAAGGGCGGACAGTGCGTGGCCTACGAGCGGGTAACGCTGCTCGGCGTCCCGATCATCGCCCAGCGCCTGGTCAGCTACGCCCGGATCGACCCGGTGGTGGCGCGCGAGGTCTTCATTCAGTCCGCTTTGGTCGAGGGCCAGTGGCGCACCCGGCACCACTTCTGGGCGCGCAATCAGGCAGTGCGCGCCGAAGCCGAAGACCTGGCCGATCGCAACCGGCGCCGCGACCTGCTAGTCGACGACGCTTCGATCGCTGCGTTCTACGCCGCCAGGATCCCTGCCGAGATTGTCACTGTGGCGCACTTCGACCGCTGGTGGCGCGACGCGCGGCGCAAGGATGAGCACCTTCTCGACCTCACCGTCGCCGACCTGCTGGCCCCGGACGCCGAACTCGACACCACCTCCTTCCCCGACCACTGGCCGGTGGCGGCCGAGGAACTAGCCGTCGACTACGCCTTCGACCCCGGGAGCGGGCATGACGGCGTCACCGTCACCATCCCGCTCGCGGTACTGCCGAAGCTCAACCCGGCGGCCTTCACCTGGCAGGTGCCCGGGCTGCGGACGCAGGTGGCCGCCGAACTCGTCCGCGGCCTGCCGAAAGCACTGCGCACCCAACTGGTGCCCGCACCGGACACGGCTGCCCGAGCGCTGGACTGGCTGGCAGACCACCCCGGAGGAGCGGACGAGCCGATCTGGATCGCGCTGGCTCGCGGCATCCTGGCCCTCACCGGTGTTCAGGTACCGCCGGACGCGTGGCGTCCGGAAGCTGTTCCCGAGCACCTGCTGGTGCGGTTCCGGATCACCGGTGCCGGTCGCGAACCGGAGATCGGACGAGACCTCGCTGCCCTCGCCGAACGGCTCGCACCGAAGGTGAGCCGCAAACTCAATGCGTCCGCTGCGCACCTCACCCATCCGGGGGCCACCAGCTGGCAGTTCGGCAGCATTCCGCAGCGACTGGGCGATGAGCTGACCGGCTACCCTGCGCTGGTCGACCGGGTGCAGCAGGTGGGCGTCCAGGTGTTCGCAGATGAGGCGGACGCGCGCCGCGCCCACCGCGCCGGCCTGCGCCGGCTGATCTCCCTTGCCACGGTCGACCCGACCCGCTGGGTGGTCTCGCGGATGAGCAACCCCACCAAGCTCGCGCTGGCCACTTCGCCCTATCCGGACGTGCCCGCGCTGCTCGCCGACGCCAGGTTGCGCGCCATCGGTGACCTGATGGACGCGGTCGGCGGGCTGGACCAGGTGCGCGACGAGGCTGCGTTCAACCGACTGGCGGACGCGGTCCGTGCCCAGGCGGCCGCCACGATGCAGCAGGTCGTGCAGGCCACCGGCGAGATCCTTGTGGCGGCGGGGGAGATTCGCCAGCAGTTGCCGACCGCGACCGACCGCACGCGGCAGGACGTCGCCGAGCAGCTCAACGGTCTGGTGTTCGCTGGCTTCGTCGCGGCGATCCCGCCGAAATGGTGGCACCGCCTGCCCACCTATCTGGCCGCGGTCGGGCGCCGATTGGTCGCGGCAGCCAGCAATCCGCGGCACGAGGCCGAGGGCCTCGCGACGATCACGGAGCTGGAAGAGGAGTACGCGCTACTCTGCGCGGGATTCCCGTCCGGGCCGTTGCCCGAGCCGGTGGCTGAGGTGGGTTGGTTGTTGGAGGAACTACGGGTGAGCCTGTTCGCGCAAGCGCTGCGAACATCAGTCCCGGTCTCGCCCAAGCGGCTGCGGACGGCGATGGCCGCAGCCGCTCGGTGAGGATCAGACGCTTGCGAAGTGGGTGCGGATGGTCTCGCCCTCGGTCATCGCGATACGAAACCAGTGGCGCTTGTCCACCTTCCGCCGCACCATCGGCGTGGGTTCGATCTGGCGCGCGAGTTCGAGGTCCTCGATCAGGCGCTCGCGGTCGCGGTCGGTCACTGCATAGCTCAACATGGCTCAAGGTTCTCGCACTCGTTCATTCGGGACAAGCTGAATATTCCGAACAATCATGCGGTGATGCCGTATGATTCTGCCGTGCTCGATCTCAATCGACTCCGGATTCTTCGCTCGGTGGTCGCCAGCGGCTCGGTCAACGACACCGCCCGCCGGCTCGGCCTCACCCCGTCGACGGTCAGCCAGCACATCCACACCCTCGAACGCGAGGTCGGGTTCACCCTGGTGGAGCGGGTCGGTCGGGGCATCCAGCCCACGCCGGCCGCCATCGAACTGGCGCTGACCAGCCAGGATGCACTGGCCGCGATGACCAAGGTGGACGCCAAAGCGCGGGAGTTGCGGCAGGGTGCCACGGCCAAGCTGACCATGCGAACCTTCGCATCGGCGGCCTACACCTGGATGCCGACGGTCGCCCGGACGCTGCGCCAGGAATTCCCCGGGCTCACGCTCGAGCTGTCGATCAACGAAACCGACAGCCCGGAGTTGGCCGGTCAGGCGGACGTCGAAGTACACACTGAGCTGCCCTACGAGGAGCCGAGGGTCCCGCCGGGCTATCGCCGCATCGAACTGGGCACCGATGACCTGCTGGTGGCCATGCCGCCGGACCACCCGCTGGCCGAGGCCGGGACGATGGATCTAGCCGAGTTCAGCACCGATGACTGGGTGCACTACGACTTCCGCGACGACATCGCGACCAGTCTGGCCAGCCATGCCTGCGCCGGTGCCGGCTTCACGCCGCGCTATGTGGTGCGTGCGCAGGACCACGTCACCGGGCTCGCCTTCGTCGCGGCCGGGGTCGGGATCGCGCTGGTGCCGCAACTGGCCGTCGGCTGGTCGGGCTTCGAGATCGCGTACGTTCGGCCGACCAACCCGACGCCGTACCGGCGAATCGTGGCGCTGCTGCGCAACGGCGCCGCCTCGTTCCCGGCAGCGGCGCGCACGATCGAACTACTCACCGACCTGGGCGGACGGATTCGCGAGCTGCAGCCGATCGTCGCGCCCACGAGCGCCGCCGAACCGGACACCCACGACAGTTAGCCCCAGTTAGCCCACAGCGCAATCCGGCCACCGGCCGAAGGTGCAAGGTACAGTGGCCGCGTGCTAGATCCCCGGTTGCTGTACTCACTCGACCCGGAGCTTTGGGATTCGGTCCGGGGGGCCGAGCCTGCACTCATCCACCTTCTGGACGGGTACATCGACGCCGGGTCGATCACCCACGGCACCGGCCGCTACCTGCTGGAAGTGTGCGAGCACGAGGTACTGGTCGAGTTCGACCACGATCAGCTCCACGACTATCGCTCCCGCCGCCCACAGATGGTCTTCGACACCGACCACTGGGTGGGGATGACCGATTACGCACTGGTGATCCACAAGCTCAAGGACGCGGTCGGCAAGCCCTTTCTGATGCTGTCGGGGCCGGAGCCGGACACCCAATGGAACCGGACAGCCAGCGCGGTGCTCGGCATTGCCGAACAGCTCGGCGTTTCCCGGATGCTGACCGTCTCCGGGGTGCCGATGGCGGTGCCGCACACGCGTCCGACCCTGGTGACCGCGCATGCCACGCAGCCCGAGACAGTGAGCGGCAATCCGATGTGGATCGACCGCGTCCAGATTCCGGGCAGCTTCTCGCACATGCTGGAGTTCAAGGCTGGGGAGGCCGGCATCCTGGCCGGCGGCTTCGTCGCCCACGTGCCGCACTACCTCGCGCAGACCAGCTTCCCGCAGGCCACCGAGGCGGTCGTGCAGCGGCTGGCGGACGCGGCCGGCTTGGAGATCCCGATGCTTGCGCTGGCCGAGCGCGCCGCGGCGAACCTCGCCTCGATCGCGTCCGAGACCGCGGAGGACGCCGAGTTCCCGGCGCTGGTCGCCACACTGGAGGAGCAGTACGACCGGCTGAGCAGCAGCGGTGCGGCCTCCATGCCCAGTGCCGACGAGATCGGCGCGGCGGTGGAGCAGTTCCTCGCCGAGCAGGATCCGCCGAACGGTCGCTGACCTTGCCAGAGAGCGTCGACGAACTGATTGCCCTGCTCGACCTGGAGCAGACCGGCGAGGCCACTTTCCTCGGTCAGGACGATGACCAGGAAGGCCGTATGTTCCAGCGGGTCTTCGGCGGGCAGGTGCTCGCGCAGGCCTTGACCGCCGGGTACCGCACCGTACCGGCCGGACGGGTGGCGCACTCGCTGGGAGCGTACTTCCTGCGCCCGGGTGCTCCCGGAGTGCCGATCACCTATTCGGTGGAGAAGACCCGCGACGGTGGCAGCTTCTCGGCTCGCCGCGTCGTGGCCGCGCAGGACGGCCGGGTGATCTTCTCGATGGTGTGTTCGTACCACGAGCTTGAGGCTGGTCTGGACCACGCCGACCAGGCGCCGCTCGGTGTGGCGCCGCCGGAGGACTGTCCGCCCTTGTCGGAGGTGCTCGGTGCCCGTTCGAGGCGCGCGGTGGCGGCCTGGCGGCAGGAATGGGGCGTCCTGGAGACCCGGTTCGCTTCGGACACTTCGGTGGCGACGGCAGCCGCTCATGCGGACGCGGACATGAAGGTCTGGGTGCGGGCGGAGAGCGCGCTGCCGGACGACCCACAGATCCACCAGGCGGTACTGGCCTACGCTTCCGACCTGACCCTGCTCGCCGTGAGCACAGTGCCGCACCCGGTCGAGTTCGGCGGGCCGAACATGCAGGTGGCTTCCATCAACCACTCGATGTGGTTCCACCGGCCCGCCCGTGCCGACCAGTGGCTGCTCTATGACCAGGTCTCGCCGTCTGCGTCCGCGGGGCTTGGGTTCAGCTTCGGCCGGTTGTTCGCGGACGGCCGCCTGGCCGCGTCCTGCGCCCAGGAGGGCCTGATCCGAATCGTCGACCCGAGCAGTAGTTAGGTCTGGTCACCCCTCGGGCGGCCTTCGTGACGCGCTGCTCGCAAGCTCGCCAGCGCTCCTCAGGGACCGTTGTTGGGGAGCCAGTGGTTAGGCGGCTTCGGCGTCCCCGCGAAGCTTGGAGATGGCGTGCCGTTCGATCTGGCGGACGCGTTCGGCGGTGATGCCCCACACGGCCGCGATGTCGGCGAGCTTGGCCTGGCGGCCGTCCAGCAGGCCGTAGCGGCGGCGCACGACGTCGGCCGAGCGGTCGTCCAAGGTGGCCAGCATGGCTTCCAGACGAGCACGATCCTCGGCGTCCAGCACGACCTCGTCCGGGCCGGGGGACATCTCGCGGGCCAGCAGATCGCCCAGCGCGGTGTCGCCGTCCTCCTCGACCGGTGCGTCCAGGCTGACATGGTCACGGGAGAGACGCAGCAGATCGATCACCTGCTCCTCGGTCAAACCGAGTTCGTCGGCGATCTCGACCAGCTCGGGTTCGCGTCCCCAGCGGCGTTCGAGCGTCCGGCGCACGGCTGAGACCTGGTTGACCTGCTCGGCGACGTGCACGGGAAGGCGCACGATCCGGCCCTGCTGCGCAATGCCGCGGGAGATCGACTGCCGCACCCACCAGGTGGCGTAGGTCGAGAACTTGAAGCCCTTGGTGTAGTCGAACTTCTCGACCGCGCGGATCAGGCCGGTGTTGCCCTCCTGCACCAGGTCGAGTAGCGGCATCTGGGCGCGGCCGTACTTGCGGGCCACGGAGACCACCAGCCTCAGGTTGGCGGTGATGAAGCGCTGCATCGCGGCGTCGCCCTGGCGGGCGATCTCGGTCAGTTCGTCCTCGGTGGCGCGGACGCGGCAAAGGGCCGACTCGGCATCGTCGAGGGTGCCGTCGAGAATCGCGTGGGCGTACCGTCCGGCCTCGATCAACTTGGCCAGCTGGACTTCCTCTTCAGCAGTCAGCAGCGGAGTCTTGGCGATTCCGTCAAGGTATAGGCCAACTGCGTCCTTGCCGTCGATCCCGTCGGTGCTGCGGATCCGGTGTGCGGTAGCTATCACGTACGTCCCTTTCGCTCTTGCATCAGTACAACGCGAGAGCGGCCTGGTTTTCTGCCCGCGACGCCCCGGTAGCTACCCTGAATGCATCCCTAGGGGACAGATCAAGACCGTGGTCGTACGCATACCCCTAACCCTGGGAGGTGTGCGCCATCAGCCACGCCAATTCGAACGCAGCGTCCCGCCACCCCTGGTAGCGACCCGAATTACCGCCATGGCCGGCGGTCAGCTCGGTGCGCAGGTGAATCGGCCGGGTCGAGCCGGACGTGTGTCGCAGTTCAGCGACCCACTTGGCCGGCTCGGTGATTTCGACCCGGGTGTCGTTCAGGCTGGCGGTCACCAGAATCGCCGGATACTCACCCGTCCGGATGTTCTCGTAGGGCGAATACCCGCGCATTCGTCGGTACACGTCGGGATCGTGCAGCGGATCGCCCCACTCCTCCCACTCCATCACGGTCAGCGGTAGCTCCGGATCGAGGATCGTGGTCAGCGCGTCCACGAACGGCACGGCTGCGTGCACCGCGGCGAAGGTGTCCGGGGCGAGGTTGATCGCGGCCCCGATCAGCAGCCCGCCGGCGCTGCCGCCTTCCGCAGCCAGCCGATCGGCGGACGTGTAGCCCGCTGCCACCAGGTGCCGGGCGCAGGCGATGAAGTCCGTGAAAGTGTTCGTCTTCGCCGCGAGCCGGCCGCCGTCGTACCAGGCGCGGCCGAGTTCGCCACCGCCACGGACGTGGGCGATCGCATAGACGTAGCCACGATCCAGCAGGCTCAGCCGAGCGATCGAGAACGTCGGCGGGATGCTGATCTCGTAGGCGCCGTAGCCGTAGAGCAGGCAGCCGGCCGCCCCGTCGAGTGGGGTATCTGCGCGGTGTACCAGAGAGATCGGCACCCGGGTGCCGTCCGGTGCGGTTGCCCACTCGCGGCGCTGGACGTAGGCGGACGGGTCGTAAGCCCCGAACCTGGGGTGGTCGAGCACCGGACGCTGCCGCAGTACCTTCCGGGCCCCGTCGGTGAGTCGGTACTCGATCACCTGGTCGGGGGTGACCATCGACTGGTAGTGCAGCCGGATCCGGTCGGTGTCGGCCTCGTCGCCGTCATCGGCATCCAGTTGGTAGAGCGGCTCGTCGAATGCGATCGCGGTTTCAGGACCCACATCGCCGTTGGCGTCCCGGTAGCGCAACGTGACCAGTTGCAGCCCGTCGCGGCGGACGCTGGCCACCAGCACCCGGTCGTAGGCGGTCACACCGAGCAACCGGACGCCGGGCTCGCCGGCCCAGATTGGCGTCCAGTCAGCGCCGGTGGCCGCGGTCAGTGGCGCCTGCGCGAGCGCGAAGTCCGGGGCGTCCTGGTTGTGGACGATGAACAGCCGGTCGCTGGCGACCTCGACGTCGTACTCGAGCCCCTCGACGCGGGGCCGGACGCAGCGCAGTTCCGCGTCCGGATCGACGAGGTCGAGCAGCCAGGCTTCGGTGGTGGTCTTGCTGGCCGATGCCACCAGGAGCCAGCGGTCGTCGCGCGAGCTGTCCACGCCGAGCCAGAAGCGTTCATCGGACTCGGTGAAGAGCAACTCGTCCGGTCCGGTGACGCCCAGCCGGTGCCGCCAGACCTTCTCCGGTCGCCAGGCCTCGTCGACGGTCAGATAACAGAAGGCATCATTGCCGGCCCAGGTGCCACCGGCCGCCACCTCGGGCAGTTCGTCCGACAGCAGTTCGCCGGTGGTCAGGTCGAGGAACACCAGTCGGTAGCGCTCGTCGCCACTGTGGTCCACCGAGTATGCCGCGAGCCGTCCGTCCGGGGAGACGTTGAAGGTGCCAAGAGCGAAGAACGCGGAATCCGCGGCAAGCACCTGCGCGTCCAGCAGCAGCTGCTCGCCGACCGGACTTCCGGCTTGTGGGTGGGGCAAGGAGTCGCGTCCCTGCGCCGGGCAGCGGTGGTAGCTGGGGTAGTCGTGGCCTTCGGTTGAGCGGGCGTAATACCAGAAATCTCCCAGACCGCGGTGCCGGACGAACTCCGGCACGCTCAAGTCGGTCTGCTTGGTGCGAGCCGAGATGTCCTCGAAGATCTCCTGGCGCAGGTCGGCGAGCCCTGCGGTCTCGGCCTCGGTGTAGGCGTTCTCCGCCTCCAGGTAGGCCAGGAAGGCCGGGTCGGACTTGTCGCGCATCCAGGCGTAGTGGTCGACGAAGGTGTCGCCGTGATGACGACGAGGGCTCGGCCTGCGGGGGGCCAGCGGTGGCTGCGACATGGGGAACAGCCTAGGGTCGTCGGTGGTTGTAGGCAGGTTGCCCCTCGTTCGCCGAAGTCCTCACGCCGCGCACCTGGCGCCGGCTTGGGTGTTGGCGTCCGGCGTGGCAGAATGGAACGGCGAAGCATTGACAACTCCCGGTTGCTGTGCGCCCTGAATCGCCCGTTGAGAGGTTAAGCCTTTGTCTCCACGCTCCAGCGCAGCCGCTGTCCCCGCCAACGAAGAGGCGGCCACCACCGCTCCCAAGCGCCGGACGCGGAAAGCCCCGGCCCCGGTAACCGCGCTGCCGAACCTTGAGCCGACTGCGGTGGACGGTCCGGACGAGGACCTGGAGCCCACCGATGACACCATCGACGACGCCGAGGTTGAACTCGACGCGGTCACCGTAGAGGACGTGCTGGCTCCCGCCAACATCGAGAACGTGAAGTTCGAGCGGGAGGGGAACGACGTGGTGCTCACCGTCGGCGGTAAGAAGCGCACCCTCGATGACGTGGACGAGTCCGCGTTCGAGCCGGCCGAAGCGGCCAAGACCGAGCAGGAGCTGGCCGAGGACGGTGGCTTCAGCCTTTCTGACGCCGACGACGCGGACGAGCCGGAACAGCAAGTGCTGGTGGCCGGTGCCACCGCCGACCCGGTCAAGGACTACCTGAAGCAAATCGGCAAGGTCGCGCTGCTGAACGCCGAGCAGGAGGTGCAGCTCGCGAAACGCATCGAGGCCGGTCTGTTCGCCGAGGAGACGCTGCATGAGGGCGGTACGGGCGCGGGCCCGTCCGAGGACCTCAGCTGGATCTCCGAGGACGGCCGCCGTGCTAAGAACCACCTGCTGGAGGCGAACCTGCGCCTGGTGGTGTCGCTGGCCAAGCGCTACACCGGCCGCGGCATGCTCTTCCTCGACCTGATCCAGGAGGGCAACCTGGGCCTGATCCGTGCGGTCGAGAAGTTCGACTACACCAAGGGCTACAAGTTCTCCACGTACGCCACCTGGTGGATCAAGCAGGCGATCACCCGGGCCATGGCCGACCAGGCCCGCACGATCCGCATCCCGGTGCACATGGTCGAGGTGATCAACAAACTCGCGCGCGTCCAGCGGCAGATGCTGCAGGATCTCGGCCGGGAACCAACCCCGGAGGAGCTCGCCAAGGAGCTCGACATGACCCCGGAGAAGGTCGTCGAGGTGCAGAAGTACGGCCGCGAGCCGATTTCGCTGCACACCCCGCTGGGTGAGGACGGTGACTCCGAGTTCGGCGACTTGATCGAGGACTCTGAAGCGGTCGTACCGGCCGAGGCGGTCAACTTCACCCTGCTGCAGGAACAGCTGCACGACGTGCTGGACACGCTCAGCGAGCGCGAAGCCGGCGTGGTCTCGATGCGCTTCGGCTTGACCGACGGCCAGCCGAAGACGCTCGACGAGATCGGCAAGGTCTACGGGGTCACCCGCGAGCGGATCCGGCAGATCGAGTCGAAGACCATGAGCAAGCTGCGGCACCCGTCCCGCTCGCAGGTGCTGCGCGACTACCTGGACTGATCATCTCGGCGCGGTACCTGATGCCTTAGGCAAGCGCTGATCAACGATCCCTGAGCCGGGCATTGGGTCGGCCATTCGCTTTTGGCTACGGGCTTAGTCAAGCTCAGCCAGCGTTGGGCCGCATTGATCAGCGGTTTCTTTGGCAATCGTCGAGGTGGCGGTGATGCTCCCGCCACCAGCTGGATGCGCGCCCTTCTTCTCGGCTCGGCTCCTCCTGCGCGGATGGGAGCTGTTCAGCCGGGGTGAGTCCCGGTGAGGTCAGGAAGCGTGCCGTTCGAGGTACTCGGCCAGTGCGTCCCGGACGAGATCGGACTGCCGGCGGCCGCTGGCTTCGGCCAGGTGCTCCAGTTGCGCTTTGGTGTCCTCCGACACCCGCAGGTTCAGCATGGGCGAGTGCCGGCCCGACGAGCTCAACTCACAATAGCGAGGCTGGGGCCCTGCTCTGGTCATCAAGACGCAGTTGGAATCCTGTGAGGTGAGCACGTCCTTTGTCTGGAGGCAGCCGGTTTGGGCGGTTTCGACATGCTCGACCGCCAGAGAACTAGCGGACGTGCGCTGCGACCTGGGTCAGGTCATCGACCACGGGTGCGTCCAGGGTCTGTAGATGGTCCCTGGAGTGGTGGCCGCCGCTGAACAGGACGCAGCAGGCGCCGAGCGCCATCGCGATCTCGTAGTCGTGTTCGGAGTCACCGACGAAGACCACTTTGGCGGGGTCAGCTCCGGTCGTCGCGAGCCAGCGCTGGGCGATGCTGAGCTTGGATGCGGCGTAGATGTCGGCGATGCCGTGGGCTCCGTCAAGCCAGCCGTTCAGCTCGAAGGGGGACAGCTGCTTGAGCAGGTTCTGCTGCTCCGAGGCCGAGATCACCACCTGACGGACGCCGGCCGCGTGCAGCGTCCGCAGGGTCTCCCTCGCACCGTTGTGGAGTTCACAGCCGGCGGCGGCGGCGTGGTACAGCTCCAGGTAGCGGACGGACGCAGTGTCGAAATTCCCGCCCGGCCTGGTGTCGAAGCCCAGATCGGCGTAGTAGTCGGCCACCGGGAACCGGAAGACCCGCTGATAAGCGGCGACGTCGTCCAACACCGGCAGCCCGTACTCGGTGAGCAGCGTGTTGGTCACGTCGATGCAGCAGTGCAGGTCGTCGAGCAGAGTCCCGTTCCAGTCCCAAACCACATGCGTAACCACGGCGGTCACCCTACTATCGTGCGATGGACCTGGAGATCTCGGGAACCGACTGGTTCTCGCTGACCGTTCGCAGCTGCTCAGCCTTGAACTGCTGAACTTCGATCGGCAGCTGGCCGGCGCGGAGCTCCACAGACTCCCGGACGGTCCTTGCTGAGGGCTCAGGGATCCTCAGGTGGCTGGCCTGAAGCCGTGAACTCGGCCGAGGAAGGCCAGCGCTAGTTCGGCCACCTTGATGATGTTCTCGGATCGGCGGAAGCCGTGGCCCTCGCCTTCGAAGACCACCAGGTCGGCGGTCAGGCCTTTGGCCAGGACCGCTTGGGCCATCGCTTCGGCCTGGCTCGGCGGCACCACTTTGTCCTCGCTGCCCTGGAGCAGCAGCATCGGGCAGCTCAGCTGGTCGAGATGGCGGATGGGGGAGCGATCGAGGTAGGTCTGCCGACCCGCCGGATAGGGCGCGACCAGGCCGTCCAGGTAGTGCTTCTCGAACTTGTGGGTATCTGTGGCGAGGGTTTCGAGGTCGCCGATGCCGTACAGGCTGATGCCCGAAGCGAAGACCTTGCTCGTGGTGAGCGCGGCCAGGGTCGTGAACCCGCCCGCCGACCCGCCGCGGATACTCAGCCGCTTGCCATCGGCCAGACCGGCCGCAGCCAGCGCGACCGCGCCGTTGATGCAGTCGCGCACGTCCGCGACTCCCCATGTGCCCCGCAGCCGATCGCGGTAGGCCCGGCCGTAACCGGTGGAGCCGGAGTAGTTCACGTCGAGAATGCCGATGCCGCGAGTCGTCCAGTACTGGACGGCGAGCGCGAAACCGGGGTCGCTGAACGCGGTCGGACCGCCATGACTCCAGACCTGGATCGGGGGCAGTTCGCCGGCCGGCGCCGTCACGTCGGCATGGGTCGGTGGGTAGTACCAGGCGTGGACGGGGCCGTCCGGTGACTCCCAACTGAACGGCTGCGCCACCGAGATCATCGCCTGGTCCAGGTCGACTTCGGACGCCTTCCGCACCACCGTCGTTTGGCCGGTGATCCAATCCAGTTCGACCAGCTCGGCCGGACGATCGGCGTAGCCCAGCACTGCCAGAGTGCTGACGCCGGTACCGGTGACGTCGGCTGCCACGGCAGTCACACCGAGCTCGGTCAGGGTGCCGGGCCGGTCTTCAGCAGAGATCCACCGATCGCGCTGGGAGATCCCGGCCTTCGCCGGGATGACGGTGTTTGCCGGGACGACGGCGTAACCGGGGTCAGCGAAGGCCAGTACGCCGAGCCTCGCGACGCCGTCCGCCAACCAGGTGCAGCCGATCCGGCTGGCGTCGATCACGGTGTACGGCACCGGCGTGAGCACCCACAGCGGGCCGCAGAAGTCGTAAGGCGCCGAGAACAGCGGACGGCTGGCGCTACCGTCCCAGCGCTCGAAGTTCCAGTACCCGCTGGCATCGCTGAGGTAGAGCAGCGCTCCATCCGGCGCCCACGCCGGGTACAGCGCCGAGATGCCGGGGCCGCCCGCGACCTGCGTCCGGTCAGCGGGGGAGTCCAGCGGTGCGACCACGATCCGGGTCGAGTCCCAGGGCAGGTTCGGGTGGTCCCACTCGCACCAGGCCAGGCGTCCGGACGCGTCCAGGCAGGGATGGGCGTAGAAGTCGGCGCCGGCGACCAGCACGCGTCCGCCGTCCGGGTTGGTTTCGGCGAGGTCGAGCGCGACGATGGTGGTCTCCGGCTCGTTGCCGGCAACCTCGTGGTCTTCTCGCACGGCAAGCAGCAGCCCGAACTCTCGGTGCAGGCTCAGCGCGGCGTACCGGAACCGCCCACCGGGCGCCAGCTCTGTGGTGGCACCGTCGTTCGTACGCACCTGCACGCTGCCGTCCGGCCACGAAGAGTACGCCACCACGCCGTCCTGGACGGTCCAGTCACCGCCGCCGTACTCGTTGACTCCGGTGCGTACATAGGCCTCCGGCGTCAGCTCGGTCGGGGGCTCGTTCGGTCCCTGGCGCCACAGGCCGACCCGTCCGCCCTGCTCGGGATGTCCTTCGGTCCAGTAGCGGACGCCGGCGTCCATCCGCCCGGGCGAGAGACGTACCGAGGAGCGAGTGAGGTCGGCCGCCAGAATCGGCGACGGCCACGAGCCGTAGGGCATCGCGGTCATGCCAGCCTCGCCAACTCGGCAACGAAGGCCGCATGTAGAGGTTCGTTGTAGAGCACGAAACGCACGCGCTCCAGACCCGTGCGTGGATGCGCGGCCACGGCCTGGACGGCTACCCGGGCGGCAGTCGCCGCGTCCCAGCCGTACGCTCCGGCACCGAGAGCTGGGAAGGCGACCGTCCGCGCGCCGAGGTCGCAGGCCACGTCCAGGCTGCGGCGATAGGCGCTGGCCAGGAGGGCCTCGTCGGTCTGCCCGGCGTGCCGGTTCGGCGCCACGGTGTGTACTACCCAAAGTGCGGGTAGGAGTCCGGCGGTGGTGGCTATCGCCTCGCCGACCGGCAGGCCGTCCGGCCAACTGGTGGCGCGAACCTTGCGGCAGGCGGCCAGCAGCTCCGGTCCGGCGGCGGCATGCAGCGCGCCGTCCACGCCACCACCGCCGAGCAGACTGGCGTTGGCCGCGTTCACCAGCACGTCGGCCGGCTCACGGGTGAGATCGCCCCGAACGGCGTCGATGGTCATGTGCGGCAGTATTTCAGCCCGAATACAGAAGTGGCCCCGGGAAGCTCCCGGGGCCACTTGGTGGTCTGAATCAGGACAGCTTCGCCGTTTCGTCGTGGATCTTCAGGGCGACCTGGTTGAGCTTCGCTGAGTGGGCCCGTCCGTGGTGGCCGCAGAAGAGCAGTTCGCCGCCTGAGTTGAGGGTTACGCGAAGGTAGGCTTGGGCACCGCAGCGGTCACAACGATCGGCAGCGGTCAACGGTTCGGTAACAGTGGCACTCATCGGTCATCCTCCCTCTCTCACCCACATCTTCAGCTGGCGAGCATTCGCCGGTCTCAACAACATGCTTACCCAAGTTGTTCCCGGTGCTCACAGTGTAGGTGGTACGGCAGACAGTCCTCGACGACCGACACCGACCCCAATGCGTAGAACTGTCACCGGGGGGAGATAGCCTCGCCTGCGTGAACACGACCAAGCCGGCTGAGGGCAGGGACTACGAGGCCAGGCACCTGCTGGTGCTCGAGGGGCTGGAGGCCGTGCGGAAGCGTCCGGCCATGTACATCGGCTCGACCGACACCCGCGGCCTGATGCACTGTCTGTGGGAGATCATCGACAACGCGGTGGACGAGGCGCTGGCCGGCTTCGGCAACCGCATCGACGTTCAGCTCGCGGCGGACGGCAGCATCCTCGTGGTCGACCGTGCCCGTGGCATCCCGGTCGACATCGAACCGCGCACCAAGCTCACCGGTGTCGAGGTGGTCTTCACCAAGCTGCACGCCGGCGGAAAGTTCGGCGCAGGCAGCTACAACGCCACCGGCGGGCTGCACGGCGTGGGCGCGTCCGTGGTCAACGCGTTGAGTTCTCGGCTCGACGTCGAGGTCGATCGCAACGGTGCCACCTACGCGATGAGCTTCCGCCGGGGCGTGGTCGGGGTCTTCGACGGGGACGGACCGAACGCGCCGTTCACTCCCGGCGGCACCTTGCGTAAGGTCGGCCGGGCGGCGAAGGGCGTGACTGGCACCCGCGTGCGTTACTGGCCCGACCGGCAGATCTTCCTGCCGAACGCGGAGTTGTCCCTCAACCAACTGCTGTCCAGGGCCCGGCAGACCAGTTTCCTGGTGCCCGGGCTTGAGCTGACGGTCACCGACGCCCGTTCGGGTGAGGCGGCCACCGAGACGTTCAAGCACGACGGCGGCATCTCGGAGTTCTGTGACTTCCTGGCCCGCGACGCGGCCGTGACCGACATCGTCCGGCTGCAGGGCACCGACCAGTTCACCGAGACCGTACCGATGCTCGACGACGCCGGTGCGATGACGCCGACGGACGTGGAGCGCACGCTTGACGTGGACATCGCCCTGCGCTGGGGCAATGGCTACGACCACACCGTCCAGTCATTCGTGAACATCATCGCCACGCCCAAGGGCGGTACCCACGTCAGCGGGTTCGAACGTGGCCTGACCAGGGCTTTCGCGAAGGGCTTCGAGGGCACCCGGCTGCTGAAGGCTGGGGAGGAGGTGACCAAGGACGACGTATTGGAAGGGATGACCGCCGTGGTCACCGTCCGGCTGGCCGAACCGCAGTTCGAGGGCCAGACCAAGGAGGTGCTGGGCACCCCGCCGGTCACCCGGCTGGTTGCCAGGATCGTGGAGAACGAGCTGGGCGCTTTCCTGAACTCCACCAAGGCCGCGTTGCGCACCCAGGCCCGAGCGGTCATGGAGAAGGTGGTCGCGGCTTCGCGGACGCGGGTGCAGGCGAGGGCGCACAAGGAAGCGCAGCGGCGCAAGAACGCGCTGGAGTCGTCCACGCTGCCGGCCAAGCTGGCCGACTGCCGCAGCACCGATCTGGACCGCACCGAGCTGTTCATCGTGGAGGGCAACTCCGCGCTGGGCACGGCCAAACTGGCCCGGGATTCGGAGTTCCAGGCGTTGCTGCCGATCCGCGGCAAGATCCTGAACGTCCAGAAGGCCTCGGTCGGCGACATGCTGAAGAACGTGGAATGCGCCTCGATCATCCAGGTGGTCGGAGCGGGGTCGGGGCGCAGCTTCGACCTCGACGCAGCGCGCTACTCGAAGGTGATCTTCATGGCGGACGCGGACTCCGACGGCGCCCACATCCGCACCCTGCTGGCCACGCTGTTCTTCAAGTACATGCGTCCGCTGGTCGAAGCGGGCCGGGTCTACACCGCGGTGCCGCCGCTGCACCGGTTCGAGATGATCAACCCGCGCAAGGGTCAGGAGAAGTACATCTACACCTACTCCGAGGCCGAATACCGCCGCAAGCTGGCAGAGCTCACCAAGAAGGGCCAGCCGTTCAAGGAGCCGCAGCGCTACAAGGGGCTGGGCGAGATGGACGCCGATCAGTTGGCTGATACCACGATGAATCCACGGCACCGCACGCTGCGCCGGATCACCGTGGATGAGGCAGGTGCGGCCGATGCGGTGTTCGAGAAGCTGATGGGTAACGATGTCGCTCCCCGCAAGGAGTTCATCATCGAGGGTGCCTACGCGTTGGACGCGGAACGCATCGACGCCTGAGCCCGCTTCTCGGCTCGGAGGCCGAGCACCAGGCCGACGATCGAGAACGCCAAGCAGACCAGGATGCAGATCTACCAGCCAGGGTGATGGGGCTCCCAGTTCTGGATGTAGCTGGGGTCCTGCTTCTGCTCATGCGGACGTGCCAGCTGGGCTTGGTAGACCGGCTCCCCGATCAGCTCACCAGCGAGCAGCCCCACCAGGTACCCGACGCAGGAGTAGATGGCGCCACGCCAGGTGGCAACCAGCGAGATCGGCGCGAAGACGCTGGGTATCCACCACATCGTCCACTCGACCGTGTACAGCCCGGTCTGAACCTACTTCCCGAAGCCGTGAACCAGCAGGTTGAAGCCGCCGACGGCCAGCCGGGGCTTCCGGGGGACGGTGGCTGGAGTGTTCACCTCGTGTCAGCAGACCTGGGTGAGGAGTCCCGAGTCCACATCGTAGTGGAAGCCACCCACCTTGGCGTGGCCGGCGATCAGCGGGTGCTCGGTCAGAACGGCGACGTCCGCTCGGAGGCGTCCGAACTGGTCGGGATCGGCGCCGAAGCTGTAGCCCGAGGTGTCGGCACCGCTGGCCGCGGCCACGCGGCGACGCATCTCCTCGTCGTCCCCGGACGCCATCGCGCAGCGGCTGTGGGTGATCACCAGGATGCGGTTCACCTGCAACAGGTTCACGCCGAGCACGCAGCCGGCCAGCGCGTCCGGGGTGACGTGCCCGCCCGGCGTCCGCAGGATCTTCGCTTCGCCAAGGAAGAGTCCGATCATCTCCAGCGGCTGCAGCCGGGAGTCCATGCAAGTGACCACGGCTACGCCGGCGTGGGCATAGCCGTCGAAGCCGCGGGGCGCTGAGGTGGCGTAGCGGCTGTTGGCCGCGAGCAGGTCGTCGAAAGAGTTGTCCACGGGCTCAGAGTACTGAGCAGACTGTCTCGGGGTCTCGACAACCTCGACCAGCCGAGACTCCCGACAGCCGAGACTCCCGACCATTTGGGTAGCAAACGTGGGCGTGGACGGGCTGACCGGCCGGACGAGACCCGGGTCAGGCGTGGTAGCGGGAGCCGATCGCGGCGACCGGCTGGGCCACCGGGGCGCCGGAACCGTCGCGCCTCGGATCGGGTGCGGGCAGGTCGATCGGGGTACCGCTGGCCGCGGCTGCGATCACCGGGTCGGGCCCGGCCCACGCGAGCAGCAGGGTGTCCTCGCCCTTCAGGAAGCGGTGACAGCGGACGCCGCCGGTCGCGCGGCCCTTGCCGGGGTACTCGGCCAGCGGGGTGACCTTGACTGTTCCGGCTTCCGTCCCGGGGAGCGCTGCGGACGAGCCTGCGACCGTGACCACCGACGAATCCGCTGTCGGCGTGACCCCGAAGAAGACCACCTTCGCGCCGCGGGACAATTTGACGCCGGCCATGCCGCCGCCCGTCCGTCCCTGCGGCCGCACGCTGGTCGCGGGGAAGTGCAGCAGTTGCGCGTCCGAAGTGATGAAAACCAGCTCGACCAGGTCATGGCTGAGTTCGACCACGCCGACCACCTCGTCGCCGTCGTCCAGGCGGACGACCTCCCACGAGTCCTTGCCCAGTACCTCGGGATTCACCCGCTTGACCACGCCGCGTTGCGTCCCCAATGCCCAGCCGAAGGTGTCCGCACCCAGGGTGCCGAGCGCGAGGATCGTCTCGCCCGGGTCCAGCGGCAGCAGTTCGGACGCCAGCGAGCCGCCCTGCAGGTTGGGTGCGGCTGCGGTCACCGGCACCGCCGGCACATCGATCGCCTGGCCGCGGATCAGCCGGCCTCGGTTCGTGAACGCGCAGTACTCGCCGCGCGCGGTCGTCCGGACTGCCGAGGAGATCACGTCGTGGTTGGCGCGCGGCCCGGAGGTCGGCAGCGGCTCGTCGTTGTCGGTGCGCGCCAGCAGCCCGGCGCTGGACAGCATCACCCAGCAAGGATCGTCGGCGATCTCCAGCCGGTTCGCCGCCGACTGGGCGGTGACCTGGGTGCCCGCGGACGCGAGTAGCACTGTCCGTCGCGGCGTGCCGTGGGTGCGAGCCACCTCGTCCAGTTCGCTGGCGGCGACTTCGCGCAGCCGCTGTTCCGAATCGAGGATCGCCTGGAGTTCGTTGATGGTCAGCCAGAGCTCGTCACGCTCGGAATCCAACTCAAGCTTGGAGAATTTCGTCAGCCGGCGTAGCCGCATCTCGAGAATGTAGTTGGCCTGCAACTCGGAGAGTTCGAAGGCCTCCATCAGGCGGGTTCGCGCCGCCGTGGCGTCGTCCGAGGAGCGGATAATCGCGATCACGTCGTCGATGTCGACGATCGCCAGCAGCAGCCCCTCCACCAGGTGCAGCCGGTCGCGGGCCTTACCGAGCCGGAAGGCGGAACGGCGGCGCACCACCTGCAGTCGGTGATCGAGGTAGACCTCCAGCATCTGCTTGAGGCTGAGCGTGTTCGGCTGGCCTTCGACCAGGGCGACCGCGTTGATGCCGAACGAGTCCTCCAACTTGGTCAGCCGGTACAGCTCCTCCAGGAGCGCTTCCGGGTTGAAGCCGTTCTTGACCTCGATCACCAGCCGGGTGCCGTTGGTTAGGTCGGTGAGGTCCTTGATGTCGGAGATGCCCGTGAGCTTTTTGGAGCTGACCAGGTTCTTCACCTGCTCGATGATCCGCTCGGGGCCGATCTGGTAGGGCAGTTCGGTGACCACGATGCCCTTGCGGCGCGCGTGCACCTGCTCGACGCGGGCCGACGCGCGGACGCGGAAGACGCCCCGTCCGCCGGTGTAGGCGTCGCGGATTCCGTCCAGGCCGATGATCTTGCCGCCGGTCGGGAAGTCGGGGCCCGGAACGAAACGCATCAACTCCTCGACGTCGGCATCGGGATGCCACATCAGGTGCTTCAACGCCTGGACGACCTCAACCAGGTTGTGCGGCGGGATGTTCGTGGCCATGCCGACCGCGATACCGGTGCTGCCGTTGACCAGCAGGTGCGGGAAGGCGGCCGGCAGCACAACCGGTTCGGTCTCCTTGCCGTCGTAGTTGGGCCGGAAATCGACGGTGTCCGAGTCCAGGTCGGCGGTCATGGCTGCGGCGGCCGGGGACATGCGACATTCCGTGTACCGCATCGCCGCAGGGCCCGAGTCCAGCGAGCCGAAGTTGCCGTGGCCGTCCACGGTGGGCAGGCGCATCGACCACGGCTGGCCGAGGCGCACGAGCGCGTCGTAGATCGCCGCGTCGCCGTGGGGGTGCAGCTGGCCCATCACCTGGCCGACCACGCGGGCGCACTTGACGTGGGATGCGTCCGGACGGATCCGCATCTGGTCCATCGTGTAGAGAATGCGACGCTGCACGGGCTTGAGGCCGTCCCTTGCGTCGGGCAACGCGCGGGAGTAGATCACCGAGTAGGCGTACTCGAGGAAGCTGGCTTCCATCTCGTCGGTGACGTCGACGTCGACGATGCGTTCGGTCAGCTCTTCTTCTGCTGGCGGCGGCTTGGCAACCATCTGCTTGGGACTTCTCGCTTTCAGTCAGTCAGGCGAGCGGCTCGGCGAGGCCGCGGAGCGCGGCCAGCAGGCCCCTGCCATCCGGGGCCGCCACGGTGGGGGTGTCGGCCGGTTCGGTGAGTTCTTCCTCTGGCAGCATGGACGGGGTGCCGTGGGCCAGCACCTGTTCAGCTGGAGTGAGCTGCCGGATCGCGATCGCACGCACCCGTTCAGGCGCTACACGGGCGAAGTTCGAGTAGATCGCAGGGTCGTGCTGGCCATCGTCGCCGACGAGCAGCCAGGAGATATTGGGGAAATCCCGGGCGAGCAGCAGCAGGGTCTCGGCCTTGTGCGCCATGCCTGAGCGGAACCAGCCGGTGTTGGTCGGACCCCAGTCGGTGAGGATCATCGCGCCGGGAGGGAACGCGTGCCGCTTCAGGAAACGGCCCAGAAAGCCGTGGGTGTTCCAGGCGCCGGTGGAGACGTAGATCACTGGGCTGCCCGGGTGTTCGGCCAGCAGCCGGTCGTAGAGCTGGGCCATGCCGGGGACGGCTTGGCGCGCGGATTCGTCCCGGATGAAAGAGTTCCAGGCGGCGATCATCGGCCGGGGGAGCATGGTGGAGATGATCGTGTCGTCGATGTCGGAGACGATGCCGAAGGTCACTTCGTCGCCGACCACGTGCACGTCCGCCGTAGCGGTCGGCGAGGTTGCTGAGCGGACGCCGACCTGCTGCCAGCCGCCGACCAGGCCGTGCTCGCGGACGCGGTGGTCGATGTAGCCACCCCGGTCCGCCACCACCGGGTACTCGTGCTCGCCCACGACGATCATGGCCTGCGGGCGGACGCAGGGGACGCTGATGAAGTTGCGGAAGCCGCGACGCTTCATCAGGTCCTCGGTGGCGCGCCCGAGGCTGGTCCGCGACCAGGGTGGGACGAGCACCACGCGTCCGAGCACGCGGATGCTCTCACTCGATCCGTATCCGGTGTAGCAGATCACGTTCTCGCGCCAGCCGAGGGCACGCATCAGCCCCTCGACCCGGCGGTCGAAGAACTCCTCGACCCGGGCGGCGATGAAGGGACGGGTGCTCACGGCACCACACATTATCCGAGTCGCTGCGCCACGAGCGGCGACGCCCCGGCGGCGAAGCACTCGCCCTGGCCGCCAGGCTTTTGGGCCGGGGCGAGCGACGTGGGAGGATTATGGCCGTGCCAACTCGATCCACCATCCGCCTGCCGCAGGGTCTGCACGCTGAGATCCACGCCTGCGGCTACTTCCCGGAACTCGTCGAGGATGCGGTGGCGCTGGCGTTGGGCGCCGAGGAGCCGACCGCTCATCTCGTGCACCACGAGGCCACGTTCAACCACGACGAGATCCAGCGGCACCTGTCGGTGCTGGTGCTGACCGCCACCCGCCTGATCGTGGCCCACACCGACGAGAACGACAATCCAGGAGAACCGGCACAGGCACTGACCACGACCGAGTCGGTGGGCCTTCGGCAGGTGAACTCGGTCGCGCTGAGCCAGGTGGTCGCGCATCCCGAGCGCTATGGCACCCACAAGTCGTCGGCCGTCGAGGCCTGGCTGACCATCTCCTGGGGCACCATGCGCCGGGTCGACCTGGAACCGGCGCACTGCGCCGATCCGAACTGTGACGCCGACCACGGGCTGACCGGCATGATCGCCGGCGACGACCTCACCGTCCGGATCAGTTCCGCCGGCGACGGCAACGCCAAACTGGCCCAGCTGGTCGCCTTCGGTACTGCACTGCAGCTGGCCACCGCCAGCCATTGATGCCTCCGCCCAGGCTGCCGGACTACGGCGTCTCGACTCTCGCCGACCTGCTCCCCAGCCTGGGTGCACACCTCGGCGTTCCCGGGGCGGACGACCGGCTCGGACTGCCACCGGCTGAGCGCTATCTGATCGCTCTCGTGGACGGGCTGGGCCACCATCAACTCAATGAGTACGCCGAGCACGCGCCCTATCTCTCCGGGCTGTCGGGACGCGTCATCACCAGCGGCGTGCCCAGCACCACCGCTACGTCCATCACCAGTCTCGGCACCGGGTTGGTGCCCGGCCAGCACGGCATTGCCGGCTACTCGTTCTGGTACCCGGCCGAGCGCATGGTGCTGAACACCCTGAAGTGGCCGGCAACGCTCAGCGGCCTGGACGTGCAGCCGCAACTGACCTACTTCGAACGACTCGCGTCCGCAGGCGTGCGGACCGCGACGGTGGCGCCGGCCTTCTTCGCCGGCAGCGGTCTCACCACCGCGGCCGTGCGCGGGCCCAGCTTCCTGCCGGTGACAAACGAACGGGACGCTGCTCGCCGGGTGGAGCTTGCAGTTCAGTCGGTCGGGGGCAGCGGACGCGCGGTCGGCTACTTCTATGAGCGCCAGCTTGATCACGCGGGGCATGAGCACGGCATTGGCTCAGCGCCTTGGCTGCACGAACTGGCGTCCGCAGACGCACTGCTCGCGCAGGTGCGGGCCGCCCTACCCGACGATGTCCGGCTGGTCGTGACCGGCGACCACGGCATGATCAACGTGCCGCCGGCGTCCCGACTGTTCTTCGAGGATGAGCCGGATCTGCTGGCCGAGGTGACCGCGCTCGCCGGCGAGGGCAGGCTGCGGCAACTGATGACCCGCCAGCCGGACGCGGTCGCTGCGCGCTGGCGGGATCGGCTCGGAACGAGCGCCTGGGTGCGGACCCGAGCCGAGGCGATCGAAGAAGGCTGGTTCGGCGCGGTTTCGCCAAGGTTGGCGGACCGATTCGGCAACGTGCTGGTGGCGATGGCCGACGACGGCGCGGTGATGAGCCGGATGCTGCCGAAGGAGCTCACCCTGGTCGGCATGCACGCCTCGCTGACCCCGGCGGAGCTGGACGTTCCCCTGCTGGTCGACTGAAGTCGCGCGGGTCAGCACCAGCAGCTGGATAGGAGAGAATGGCGGCCATGGCTGAACTGACCTACTTCACCGGTCCGATGGATTGCGGCAAGTCGACCCTGGCGCTGCAGGTCGCCTACACCGAGTCGCACGCCGGTCGCGAGGGAAGCCTGTTCACCATGTTGGATCGCGCCGGATCCTCGACCATCACCTCCCGCATCGGACTCAGCGCCGCCGCGCACGAGGTCACCGAAGACCTGGATTTCTGGCAGCACGTCGTCGGCGAACTCACCGCCGGACGCCGGATCGACTTCATCGTCTGCGATGAGGCGCAGTTCTTCGAGCCTGCCCACATCGACCAACTCGCCCGGATCGTCGACGAACTCCAGATCGACGTGTTCTGTTTCGGCATCCTCACCGACTTCCGCACCGAGCTGTTCCCGGCGTCGCGCCGACTGGTCGAGCTGTGCGATCGCATGGAATTGCTGCAGGTGCGTCCGCGTTGTTGGTGCGGCGAGCCGGCCACGCACAACGCGCGGACGGTGAACGGGGTGATGGTTACCGAAGGCAGCCAGGTGGTGGTGGGCGACACCAACGATGCCGCCGAGGTCGCCTACCAAGTACTCTGCCGTCGGCATCATCGTCGCAAGGTGACCGCCCAGGTGGCCGCGGTCACGCTCAGCCCGGAGCCGCTGCCGTTCGGCTGAGCGGCGCTGGTCAGCGCTGCTTGGGCGACCCGAACATGATCTGGTCCCAACTGGGCACCTGCGCCCGCTTGCTGCGCTTGGGCTTGGGTGCTGGCTGCGGCTCGGGCTCGGTCTCTTCGAGCTCGGTGAGGGCCGGTTGATGCGGTTCGGTGAGTTCGGGTGCGGGCTCGGCGGCAGCCACCTCAGCAGCCGGTTCGGGTTCGGCGACCGGCGTCTCGTCCAGCACCGGGCTGGGCTCGGGAGCGTCGGTGTGCCGGATCAACCCGGCGTAGATCTGGACGGAGTCCTCGTCGAAGCTCGAAAGCATGTCGTAAAGGAGATCCAGACCGGAATCGGAACTGGGCACGATGTCGTAGACCCCGTCGACCTCGGTCAGCTCGCCTTCGGCGAAGGCGTCGTCACCGTCGGCGAAGGCGTCCAGATCATTCAGGGGTGCGGTGTCGTTGGGATCGGCCGGTTCGTCCACCGCCGGCTGTACCACGCGCACAAGGGCAAGGTCGTCGTTGAGCCCGATGGTGGGCTCGGCCTCTTCGTCGCGGCGACGACGGCCGGGCTGCGGACCGTGGGACGCGGAGTGCAGCCCGAGCAGCCAGCGGGCATCGTCGTTGTCGGCAACCGAGAACCGGCTACCGGCGTCGTAGATGAACCGGGCTTCGCGGTGCGCCTTCCCGGAGTCGTAGTCGACGCGGATCACCCAGCGCCGACCCTCGAGCCGCCAAGCGTCCCAAGTGAGCGTGTCCACGTCCACCCGGCGGGAGACCAGCCGGTCGGCGACCACCTCGCCGAGCGTGCGGTGGGCGATGGTGTCCGACCCGCGCCGCACCGGATGTGATTGTGCCTGACCGGAGATGAACACCCTTTCGGCGAGCACCGGCGCGGCGAAGGGCTCGATCCAGTCCAGGCCCATCCCGGCGGCCCGAGCGACCTCCTCGACCGATTCCCCGGCGCGGATGCGTGCCTGAATCTCCCTTGGGGTCAGCGCGCTATCCATTTCAATCTCCAGGGTGGTCTGCGGCGGTTCGCGCACCGAGCTCCCAGCACTCGGTGCCTGGGGCTGGTGGGTCATCGCCTCACTTCCAGTTGTGTATGCAGGTAACCTACCAACCCGAGCACCGAACACCACGTCTGACTGGCCGCATGCCTGGTCGTCGTGGCGGGAAGGGACGTAAGTGGAGCACGGATGTGATATGCATTCCTGGCACCAAAGTGAAACCGCAGACGCGTATCGCGGAATGGAGATGGATCAACCCTCATGGCGACCGATTACGACGCCCCGCGCAAGAACGATGAAGAAAACGAAGACTCGATCGAGGAACTGAAGACCCGGCGGAACGACAAGAACTCCGGCAAGGTCGATGAGGACGAGGTCGAGGCCGCAGAGACCTTCGAGCTGCCCGGTGCCGATCTGTCACACGAGGAGCTCACCGTCCGGGTGTTGCCCCGGCAGGCCGACGAGTTCACCTGCGCTTCCTGCTTCCTGGTGAAGCACCGCAGCCAGATCGCCGAGATCAAGGGTCAACTGATCTACTGCGTCGACTGCGCCGGCTGACCGAAACGTTCCTCGAGCCCGTCGAGGGGTCGAGTTTGTCGATGGTCGAGCCTGTCGAGACCCCCCCGGACGGGGCGCGCTCAGATGGTTACGTTGGTGCGCTTGGCACTGGGTGCCGGCGTGCCGGTGAGCTTCACCCATTGATTCGCCGCGAAGCGATTCACGACCACCTGGGCCAGGCCGACGCCGAGCGCGCTGGCGACAGTCCAGATCAACGCCCGGCGCAGCGGAACCTGCGGATCGGTGGGCAGGGGTGGCTCATCACCCGTGGTGAGCTTCCAGGCCGATTCCAGTGCCTTGGCGGTCACCATCGTCGTGGCCGCACCGACTGCGGCCGCGTACAGGTTCCAGAGCATCTTCTGTGACGAGTTCACCATGTCCTCCTAATGCCATCCTGCCAAGTGAAGCTAACTTGGGGCAATGGACTATTCCGAGCGACTACGGGTGCCGCCGAGCTGGTGGCTGGTCGGCCTGTTCTTCGCACTCAGTTTCGTAACCGCGGTGGGCTTCTACGCCGGCCCGTGGGTGGCGGTGGTCGCCGGGGCGGTGACTGCGATCGCCGTCTGCGTGGCACTGCTGTGGTTCGGCCGGCTGCGGGTCGCGGTGGACGCGGACGGGCTGCACGCCGGTGACGCGCTGCTGGAGTGGCCCTATCTCGGTGCCGTGACCGCCTTGTCGGCGGCGGCGACGCGGGAGCGCCTGGGCGCCAAGGCCGATCCTGCCGCCTGGCTGGCCGTCCGGGGATACGTGCCGGGTTCGGTCGAGGTGGAAATCAAGGATCCGGCAGACCCGCATCCGTACTGGTTGGTGTCCACGAGGGAGCCGCAGAAACTAGCGGCTGCGCTGGCGTCCCGGGCGTCCATCTCGCCGGACGGAGAGGCGTCGGAGCGCGGCTAGACTGCCGCAATGACTTCGGCGGGGACTGGCGAGCTGAGGGTTGGCCTGACCAGGCTCGACCCTGATCTGCCGCTACCGCGCTATGCCCATCCGGGCGATGCCGGTGCCGATCTGGCCATCGCCGAGGACTGCGAACTTGCGCCGGGGGAGCGCCGCCTGGTGCGCACCGGAATCGCCATCGCGGTGCCGGAGGGCTGGGCGGCGTTCGTGCACCCGCGCTCCGGTCTGGCGGCCCGCTCGGGGCTCACCATCGTGAACGCCCCGGGAACTGTGGACTCGGGCTATCGCGGCGAGATCCGCGTCTGCCTGCTGAACACGGACGCTGCGGCACCCGTCCGGTTGCAGCGGGGCGACCTGATCGCCCAACTGGTGTTCCAGCGGGTGGACACCGCGCAGTTCGAACTGCTCGATGAACTTCCCGGCAGCGTGCGTGGCTCAGGAGGCCACGGCTCTACCGGGGGAATAGCTGAATGGGCCGTCCGATCGGACGGTCGAACCACAACAGAGGTGAACAAGTGATCTTTGGGCGAAAGCGGAAGCCTGCCGACATCGACCCCGTGGACACCGAGGAGGAAGCTCTGGAGATCGTCGGCGAGGATGCCGACGACCCGGCTGACGACGAGGTCGAAGCAACCGAGACCGATGAGTTGGAAGACGACGACATCGAGTCTGGCGACGAGGACTTCGCTGCCGATGATCTCGGCGAGGAGATCGACTGGCGGGCTGACGGCCCGTTCGACTCCGAAGAGGTCGAGCTGGGCGGCGATGGCGTGACCCGGATCGACCTCGGCTCGGTGGTGATCACCCCATGGCCGGGCATCGGGTTGCAGCTGCAGGTGAACGAGGCCACCAAGCAGGTGCAGGCAGCCACCGCGGTCTGGAAGAACTCAGGTCTGGAGATCGTGCTGTTCGCCGCGCCCGCGAGTGGCGGGCTCGCCGCTGAGCTCCGCGAGGACGCGGTGGAGGAGGCCGAGCAGGCCGGCGGCTCCGCAACGCTGGCAACGGGACCGTTCGGTGCCGAGGTGCGCCGCGTGCTGCCGCAGGAGGGGCCCGGCGGGGAGCAGATGTTCCACGTCTCCCGGGTCTGGTTCGCCGAGGGCCCGCGCTGGCTGCTGCGGGGCACGCTGCTCGGCGAGGCCGCGATCGGCGAGGCGGACGCACCCGTGGTGGCGCCTTTCGTCGAACTGTTCCGTAATCTGGTGGTGCGCCGGGGGACCAGCCCGATGGTGCCCGGGATGTTGATGCCAATGCAGCTGCCGGAAGGTCCAGAGGAGGGCTGATGTCGCCCAACAAGTTCCTGAGCGCACTCCGCCGGCTCGGGGCGACCAACGCCGAGCTGGAGGCGCAGGAGCGGCAGCGGGTTGCCGAAGAGGTCGGCGCGGGCCGGATCGGAGATTTGCAGGATCGTCAGCTGGCCCGGTTGCGCGGCACGATCACGGTGCTCGCGATGAAACCGCGCAACGGCACCCCCTGGCTTGAGGCGGAGTTCAGCGACGGCTCCGGCACACTCACCCTGATCTGGATGGGGCGACGGGAAATCCCCGGGATCGTCGCCGGCGCGCAACTCGCCGTGAGCGGCCGGGTGTCCTACGTGGACGGCGAGCGGCGGCTGTACAACCCCTACTACGAGCTGATCGCGAATTGAGCTGCGCGCTCAGCTACCGTCCGAACGACAGCTGAGGCTGGCGAAGCCCGTTCCAGGGGACTGCTGATCCTGGCGCTTCTGTCGCAGGAAAACCCGAATTGGGCGGGTTGTCCGGCCACCTAGCCCTAGCCCGCTTCCGTCACTCGGGCGCGAGGCACCAGGTATTGAGCCAGTTCGGCCTCATTGGCCGGGTCGCAGACGAAGAGCAGTTCGTCGTTGGCCTCCAGCGCGGCGTCGCGTTCGGGGGCGCGGGCGGAACCGTCCCGGATCACCGTGACCAGCACCGCGTCGCCGGGCAGATTGAGGTCGGCAACCCGGACGCCGACCCGCGGCGAACCGTCTGGCAGGGTCATTTCGACCAGGTTCGCGTGCCCGCCGCGGAAGCTGAACAGCCGGACGAGGTCGCCGACAGTCACCGCTTCCTCGACCAGGGCGCACATCAACCGGGGGGTGGAGACGGCAACGTCCACACCCCACAGGTCATCGAACATCCATTCGTTGCTGGGGTGGTTCACCCGGCCGACCGTGCGCGGCACGCCGAATTCGGTCTTCGCCAGCAGGGAGTGGACCAGGTTGGCCTTGTCGTCACCGGTCGCGGCGATCGACACGTCGCACGAGTCGAGGCTGGCCTCTTCGAGGCTGGTGAGCTCACAGGCGTCCGCCAGCAACCACTCGGCCTCCGGGACGCTTTCGGGTTTGATGGCGTTGGGATCGCGGTCGATGAGCAGGATCTGGTGCCCGTTGGCGATCAGCTCGCGGGCGATCGAACGGCCCACGTTGCCGGCTCCGGCAATGGCTACGCGCATGGTCGCTTCCTCTTTCAGTGCTGGACCGGCGGGTCGGCCAGGACGTCCTCGACGTCGGGCACCTGCTCGTTGGTCACGGCGGCGTAGATCAGGTCGCCGTCCTGGAACACGGTCGCCGAGTTGGGCACGATGCCGGTGCCGAAGCGCATCAGGAACGGGATCTTGGCGCGAGTGGCGGCTTCGATCGCGCTGATCTTGGTGCCCACCCAGTCGGAGTTCGCGTGCACCTCGATCAACCGGACGCTGCCGGACGGGTCGCGCCACTGTGGCTCCGAACCGGACGGCAGCAGCTTGCGCAGCACCTGGTCGGCCGCCCAGCGGACGGTGGCGACGCTGGGGATGCCCAGCCGCTCGTACACCTCGGCGCGGCCCTGGTCATAGATACGGGCCACCACGTTGTGCACTTCGAAGGTCTCCCGCACCACGCGGGCGGCGAGGATGTTGGAGTTGTCGCCGCTGGAGACGGCCGCGAACCCGTCCGCCCGTTCGATGCCGGCGCGAACCAGCACCTGCCGGTCGAACCCAACCCCCTTGACGGTCTTGCCCTGGAACTCGGGGCCGAGGCGGCGGAAGGCGTCCTGGACGATGTCGATCACCGCGACCGAGTGCCCGCGGCGTTCCAGTGAACGCGCCAGCGAAGCGCCGACCCGGCCACAACCCATGATGACGATGTGCACGCCGCGTGCCTCCACTCCTGCGTCGTTGACGCCGCCGACCCTACCGCTTGCGGAAGTCCTGAAACGACGCTACACCGGTCAGGTGGGTGAAACTTCACCGTTTGGGCATAGGGTCTGATCCCGTGAATGCCGCCGACTCGGTCAAGCGCGTGCTGGTTGGGCGCAAACTGGCCAACGCCCAGTTGGGCGAAACCCTGCTACCGAAGCGCATCGCGCTCCCAGTCTTCGCCTCGGACGCGCTGAGCTCGGTCGCCTACGCCCCTGACGAGATCCTGCTCACCCTCTCGCTGGCCGGCATGGCCGGTTTCGCCTTCTCCCCATGGATCGCCCTTGCGGTCGGCCTGGTGATGCTGATCGTGGTGCTGTCCTATCGGCAGACCGTGCACGCCTACCCGTCCGGCGGCGGCGACTACGAGGTGGCGACCGTCAACATGGGCCCGAACGCCGGCCTGGTCGTGGCCAGCGCGCTGCTCGTGGACTACGTGCTCACCGTCGCGGTCTCGGTGTCGTCGGGCGTGATGAACGCCAAGGCGATGTTCCCCTTCCTGGAAGGGCACGAGGGGCTGTGGGCGGCCGGACTTATCGTCCTACTGATGAGCATGAACCTGCGCGGCGTGCGCGAGTCGGGGTCGTTCTTCGCGATCCCGACCTACGGGTTCATGGTGGGCGTGCTCGGCATGACGATCTGGGGGCTGTTCCGCATCTTCGGCATGGGCGAGCACCTGCAGGCTCCGACCGCCAACTACGAGGTGATCGGTGCGCCGGCCTTCGAGCCGTTCGCCGGACTGGCGATGGTGGTGCTGCTGGCGCGCGCGTTCTCGTCCGGTTGTGCGGCGCTGACCGGCGTGGAGGCCATCTCGAACGGGGTCCCCGCGTTCCGGGAGCCGAAGAGCCGCAACGCCGCCAGCACACTCGCGCTGCTCGGCGGGATCGCGATCACGATGCTGGCCGGCATCATCGCGCTGTCGAACCTGACCGGGCTGAAGCTGATCGACCCGGACGGGGCGTCGCACTTCGCCCAGAACGGGGTGCCTTTGGAGGTGGCCCACGAGACGGCCATGGGCCAGCTGGCGCGGACCATCTTCGACACCTTCCCCGCCGGCTTCTACTTCGTGATCACGATGACGATGATCATCCTGTTCCTTGCGGCCAACACCGCGTTCAACGGTTTCCCCGTGCTCGGCTCGATCCTCGCCAGGGACGGCTTCCTGCCGCGCGCCCTGCACACCCGCGGCGACCGGCTGGCCTACTCCAACGGCATCCTCGCCCTCGCGACCGCCGCGATCGCGCTGGTGCTGATCTACAACGCCAGCGTGACCGCGCTGATCCAGTTGTACGTGGTCGGGGTCTTCGTCTCGTTTACTGTGAGCCAGTTCGGCATGATGCGGCACTGGACCCGCCATCTGAAGACCGAGAAGGATCCCAAGGTGCGCGCGACCATGCAGCGCTCTCGGGCGATCAACGCGGTCGGTCTCACCGGCACCGGCATCGTGCTGGTGATCGTGCTGCTCTCAAAGTTCATCTACGGCGCCTACCTTGCGGTGCTCGCGATGGCGCTCGTCTTCGTGGTGATGCGGGCCATCCGGAACCACTACGACCGGGTGGCACGGGAGACCGCGGTCAGCCCGATGGACGCCCGGCTGCTGCCCAGCCGCGTCCGGGCGGTGATCATGGTGCAGGAGGTCAACAAGCCCACGATGCGTGCGGTCAACTTCGCCAGGGCGACGCGAGCCAGCAGCATCGAGGCGGTGACGGTCTCGATCGACGACGCGGAGACGCGCTCGATCGTCTCCCAATGGCAGGCGCAGGAGCTGGAAGTGCCGCTGAAGGTGATCGCCTCGCCGTACCGCGAGGTGACCGGACCGTTCCTGAACTACGTGAAGGGCGTGCGTTCGGACAATCCGCGCGACGTGGTCTGCGTCTACATTCCGGAGTACATCGTCGGCCACTGGTGGGAGCAATTCCTGCACAACCAGACCGGGCTGATCCTGAAGACCCGGCTCAACTTCATGCAGGGCGTGATGGTCACGTCGGTGCCCTATCAGCTGGCGTCCTCGAAGTACGCCATCGACCGCGCGAAGCGCAATACGGCTGCGGCCTGGCGCCGTCCAGGTAGCGGACAGGTGCGCGTCGGCGACTCGCGTGGACCGGAACTGCCCGAGTGACCGAGCCGTTCGCGGTGGACGATGTGCTCGCCGAGGTGGAGATCGGTCCGGTCGCCCACGGCGGACACTTCGTGGCCCGTGTGGACGGGCGGGTGATCTTCGTCCGGCATGCCCTGAGCGGCGAGGTGGTGGACGTACGGATCACCGAGGCGGGCAAGCGTTTCTCTCGCGGTGAGGTGGTCGCGGTGCACCGCGCCAGCCCGGAGCGGGTCAGTCCGCCCTGTGCGATCGCCGGGCGTTGCGGCGGCTGTGACTTCCAGCACGTCCGTCCCGAGCACACCCGGGAACTGAAGCGGCAGGTGGTGGCCGAACTGCTCGGACACCTGGCCGGCTACCAGTTCATCGGTGATGTCGTCGAGGTGCCACCGGCTCCGTTCGGCTGGCGTCGGCGGATGCGCTACCACCTGGACGCCGTTGGCCGGCCCGGGCTGCTCGCGCATCGCTCGGACGCGGTCGTGCCGCTCCCGGAAGCCGGCTGCCGGATCGCCGCTCCGCCGATTGCCCACCCGCCGGCCGATCCGGGCCGACCGGGGACGGAACTGCTCGCGGTGGCGGCAGCCTCCGGCGTCCGGTTCTGCGGGGTTGAGCGCTCCGCGGAAACGGTCACCGAGCAGGTCGACGGGCGCTCCTACGAGGTCGCGCTCACCGGCTTCTGGCAGGCGCACGCCGCCGCGCCCGCAGTGCTGACCGAACGCGTGCTGGACGGGCTGCAGCCGCGAGCGGGGGAGACCGCGCTGGATCTCTATTGCGGGGTCGGGCTGTTCGCGAGAGCCCTGGCGGACGCGGGGGCGCAGGTCTGGGGGATCGAAGGCGACCGGCGGGCGATCGAACTGGCCCGGACGAACGTGCCGTCCGCCCGGTTCCTGGTCGGTGATGTCGCACGTCGCCTGGAGCGGCTGCCAAATCGTGCCGACATCGTGGTGCTGGACCCGCCCCGGGCGGGTGCGGGACGTGCCGTCCTGGCTTCGGTGGTCGCCCGCCGGCCGCGGCGGATCGCCTATGTGGCGTGCGATCCGGCCGCCCTCGGCCGCGACCTCCAGATCGCCGCCGACCTGGGCTATCGCACCATGTCAGTTGACGCCTACGACCTCTTCCCGATGACCCATCACGTGGAGTGCGTTGCCATCCTGGTACCGGCGTCAACTTGAGTTGATCTGCGGGGACGTGCTTGGTCGGGCAGGCCCACCTTCGCCTGGACAGTCCATCCTCAGCGCAACCCGAGAACTGGAGCTTATGAGTAGGTGGCTTGCCCCCGACTCCAGCCCAACCCGAATTGTGGAGCTTATGCAGGCCGGAAAGCGCGGCTTAGGCTCCAGAATTCCGGTTGGCGGCCAATCGGCCAATCCGGAGTGCGCCATCAGCTCCAGAAATCCGGCTTCGCCCGGGCTGCACAGCGTTCACGGCCGGGCGATGCGTTCGAAAGGCAGGATCGAGACTACGGGTGCGAGGATTATCCTGGAGTTGGTATGAACACCCCAGGCACCCACCCCAAGCGCACTCGTCCCGAAGCCAAGTGCCCGCTCCGTCCAGAAGAGATCTGCAACCTCTGCCAGCTGAACGTCACCGGTCCGCAGGACTGTGGCCTGGTCTACCTGGTGATGTCCGACCCGGATCAGCGGTTGGAGTGGGGCGAACGACGGCGGAAGCCGCACTGAGAACGGCGCGCTCAGCTAGCCTCATCGCGTCGGGTGGGATAATATCTCGACATCAAGATATCTTCGGCGGTCAGGAGGACCGATGAGCATCGACAGCTACTCCGCAGCAGACCAGTTAACCGTTGCCGGCAAGACGTATCAGATCTTCCGCGTCGACGCGGTTGAGGGCTCGGCGACGTTGCCGTTCAGCCTCAAGGTGTTGCTGGAGAACCTGTTGCGTACCGAGGACGGCGCCAACATCACCGCCACGGACATCGCGGCCCTGGCCGGCTGGGACCCGTCCGCCGAGCCGAACAAGGAGATCCAGTTCACGCCCGCCCGGGTGATCATGCAGGACTTCACCGGCGTCCCCTGTGTGGTCGACCTGGCCACGATGCGCGAGGCGATCGCCGAACTCGGTGGTGACCCGGCCAAGGTGAACCCGCTGTCCCCGGCGGAGATGGTGATCGACCACTCGGTCGTCGCCGACCTTTTCGGCACCCCGGACGCGTTCACCCGCAACGTTGAGCTCGAATACCAGCGCAACCGCGAGCGGTACCAGTTCCTGCGCTGGGGCCAGACCGCCTTCGACGACTTCGTCGTGGTGCCGCCGGGCACCGGCATCGTCCACCAGGTCAACATCGAGCACCTCGCCCGCGTGGTCTTCCCGCGCGTGGTGGACGGTGTGCTGCAGGCCTACCCGGACACCTGCGTCGGCACCGACTCGCACACCACCATGGTCAACGGCCTCGGCGTCGTCGGCTGGGGTGTGGGCGGAATCGAGGCCGAGGCGGCCATGCTCGGCCAACCGGTCAGCATGCTGATCCCGCGCGTGGTCGGCTTCAAGCTCAGTGGCAAGCTGCCCGAGGGCACCACTGCCACTGACCTGGTGCTGACCATCACCGAGATGCTGCGGCAGCACAAGGTGGTCGGCAAGTTCGTCGAGTTTTACGGCGACGGCGTGGCCGAAGTGCCGCTGGCCAACCGCGCCACCATCGGCAACATGAGCCCCGAATACGGCTCGACCATCGCGATCTTCCCGATCGACGACAAGACCGTCGACTACCTGCGGCTCACCGGACGCTCGGCCGAGCAGCTGGAATTGGTCGAGGCCTACGCCAAGGCCCAGGGCCTGTGGCACGACCCGGCCAGCGAGCCGCGGTTCTCCGAGTACCTCGAGCTCGACCTGGCGACCGTGGTGCCGAGCATCGCCGGCCCGAAGCGTCCGCAGGACCGCGTGGTGCTCGCGCACGCCAAGGAGGGCTTCAACGAGGCCCTTCGCGACTACGTGGGTGACGACATCTCCGGGTACGACGAAGCCGTGGCCGAGAGCTTCCCGGCATCGGACGCGCCTGCGCACGACGGTGGGAACGGCGCGCCGGCTCCGCACGAGTACGGCGAGCACACTCCGGCGGGACTGGGCCGGCCCAGCAAGCCGACGCCGGTCACGCTGGCGGACGGCACCAGCTTCACCCTCGACCACGGTGCGGTCACGATCGCAGCGATCACGTCCTGCACCAACACGTCCAACCCGAGCGTGATGATCGGTGCGGCGCTGGTGGCGAAGAAGGCCGTCGAGGCCGGGCTGGAGCGCAAGCCGTGGGTGAAGACGTCGCTGGCGCCGGGCTCGAAGGTAGTCACCGACTACTACGAGAAGTCCGGGCTGACGAAGTACCTGAACGCCCTCGATTTCGACCTGGTCGGCTACGGCTGCACCACCTGCATCGGCAACTCCGGCCCGCTGATCCCCGAGGTCTCGCAGGCCGTGAACGACGCCGATCTGGCGGTCACGTCCGTGCTGAGCGGCAACCGCAACTTCGAGGGGCGGATCAACCCGGACGTGAAGATGAACTACCTGGCCAGCCCGCCGCTGGTGGTGGCCTACGCGCTCGCCGGACGGATGGACATCGACCTGACCACCGAGCCCATCGGCACTGGCTCGGACGGCAACCCGGTCTACCTCGCTGACATCTGGCCGTCGCAGGCTGAGGTCGACGAGGTCGTCGGCTCGTCCATCACCGCCGAGATGTTCACTTCGCGCTACGCGGACGTGTTCGCCGGCGACGAGACCTGGCGTTCGCTGCCGACGCCGACCGGCGACGTGTTCAGCTGGGACGCCGACTCCACGTACGTGCGCAAGCCACCGTACTTCGACAACATGCCGGCCGAGCCCGTGGCGGTGACCGATGTCGCTGGGGCGCGGGTGCTGCTCAAGCTCGGGGATTCGGTGACCACCGACCACATCTCGCCGGCCGGCTCGATCAAGGCCGACAGCCCGGCCGGACGCTACCTGAGCGAGCACGGCGTGGAGCGCAAGGACTTCAACTCCTACGGCTCGCGGCGCGGCAACCACGAGGTGATGATCCGGGGCACGTTCGCCAACATCCGGCTGCGCAATCAGATCGCACCGGGCACCGAAGGTGGCTTCACCCGGGACTTCACGGTGGCGGACGCGCCGGTGGCCACCGTGTTCGATGCGGCGCAGAATTACGCTTCCGCCGGGGTGCCGCTGGTGGTGCTGGCGGGCAAGGAATACGGCTCCGGCTCGTCCCGTGACTGGGCGGCCAAGGGCACCGCTCTGCTGGGCGTGAAGGTCGTGATCGCGGAGAGCTACGAGCGCATCCACCGGTCGAACCTGATCGGCATGGGCGTGCTTCCGCTGCAGTTCCCCGAGGGAGAGAATGCCGATTCGCTGGGGCTGACCGGTACGGAGACCTTCTCGGTGACCGGGGTGACCGAACTCAACGACGGCACGACGCCGGCCACCGTTCGGGTGGAGGCCGTCGGTGACGGTGAGCCGATCGTCTTCGACGCGGTGGTGCGGATCGACACCCCAGGTGAGGCCGACTACTACCGCCACGGCGGCATCATGCAATACGTGCTGCGGTCGCTGCTGAACAAGTAGTGGGCCGGCGGCGGGCGCGCGTCCAGCCAGCCGCGGTGGAGCCGGACTTCATGCCGGTCTCCGCCCGGGTGGCGTGGACGTACGTGGCCGCGCTGATCGCTGTGGTGGGTGCTGCACTGCTGGTGGTGGTCGGCGGCCAGGTGGTCAGCGGCACGGTCTGCAAGGTGGTCGTCGACGACAGCCCGGACGATTTTGCGATCAGTTGTCTGTTCTGGTGGGGGATCTGGCTGGCGATCGGCGGCTTCCTCGTCGCGCTGGTCGCAGCGGTTCGTGCGCTGAAACTGGACTGGTGGCTGGCTCTGACCCTGCTCGCCGGGGCGGGTCTGCTGGTCGCAGTGGACGCGATCACCGCCTGGTGGTGGTGGGTCCTGGCCGCGTTGCTGCCCGCTCTGGCCGCGCTGGCGAGCGCCGATTGGGATCGCGGGCCGCGATTCCGGCGGACGCAGCAGGTCGCACTGCTGGTGCTGGCCGGGCTGTCCCTGGCCGCGGTGATCTGGTGGTACCTGGGCTAGAGATCCGAGCACCGAACGCTCGTCTCGACTATAATCGAACACATGTATCCCGAACGGCTCTGGATCAGACGGAAGGCTCCCGAACCGACGCGGCCGAATCCGCGTCCGGGGTTTGCGCCGCCGGGGTGGCCCGACCGCGTCCGGCCACCGGGCAGTGCGGAGTGGGAAGAATCCGCTGCGGCGTTCCTTTTCGACTGCTGTCCGGCCGATTACCGTGCTCATCCGGTGTTGCGGCGGCATCCGGTGGTGCTCGGAATGTTCGCCGTCGAGTTCGTCGACTCGCAGGCTCGCGCGAGCGTCGAGGGCCTGGCCCGGGTGCGGACGGGGCTGGCCGACTACGTCCGTCCGGAAGTTGCCCAGGAAGCCGTGGAAGCGTGGACGACCGAGGGAGCGCGTCTGGTCCGGCTGCGCCGGGAGGTGGGCATGGTTGTCGAGGCTTTGCGTGGCAGAGTGTTCACGCCCAAGCTCTGACATAGACTCGTCCGGTGAGCCTGCTCGACGAGATCAACGGCCCTGAGGCCCTCAGCGATCTGACCCCTGAGCAACTCCAGCAACTGGCCGAAGAGATTCGCGCGTTCCTGATCACCAACGTCAGCCGCACCGGCGGACACCTCGGCCCCAACCTCGGCGTGGTGGAACTGACCATCGCGCTGCACCGCATCTTCGACTCGCCGAAGGACGCGATCGTCTTCGACACCGGCCACCAGAGCTACGTGCATAAGGTGCTCACCGGTCGCAAGGATCAGTTCGGGAGCCTGCGCCAGCCCGGTGGACTCTCCGGCTATCCGAGCCGCGCCGAGTCTCCGCACGACTGGGTGGAGAACTCGCACGCGTCCACTGCGCTGTCCTGGGCCGACGGACTGGCCAAGGCTTTCCGTCTGCGTGGTGACGATCGCTTCGTGGTGGCCGTCGTGGGCGACGGCGCACTCACCGGCGGCATGGTCTGGGAGGCGCTGAACAACATCGCAGTCTCCGGCGACGAGCGGCTGGTGATCGTCGTCAACGACAACGGCCGCTCCTACACGCCCACCGTCGGCGGGATCGCCACCCAGCTCTCCTCGCTCGGCAAGCAGCTGGCCGCGATTCGTACCGACCGCCGCTACGAGCGGACGCTCAAACGAATCAAGCAACTGGCCCGCAAGACTCCGCTGGTGGGCGAGATGGTCTACGGGCTGCTGCACGGGTTCAAGATGGGCGTCAAGGACGTGCTCGCGCCACAAGGCATGTTCTCCGATCTGGGCATCAAGTACCTCGGCCCGATCAACGGCCACGACATCGAGGCGGTGGAACTGGCGCTGGCGCAGGCGAAGGGCTTCGGCGGGCCTGTGCTGGTGCACTGCATCACCCAGAAGGGCCGCGGCTTCAAGGCTGCGGAGGAGCACGAGCAGGACCGTTTCCACGCGGTCGGGCAGATCGACGAGGTCACCGGCGAACCGCTCACCGACACCCCGGCGCGCACCTGGACGGACGCCTTCGGCGACGAGTTGGCCCGCATCGGAGCCATCGACGAGTCCGTGGTTGCGATCACTGCTGCAATGCTGCACCCGACCGGACTGGACAAGTTCGCCCGGCATTTCCCGGAGCGCACCTTCGATGTCGGCATCGCCGAGCAGCATGCGGTCACGGCTGCCGCTGGCCTGGCGGCCGGCGGGATGCACCCGGTCTTCGCTGTGTACGCAACGTTCCTCAACCGTGCCTTCGACCAGGTGTTGATGGACGTCGCCCTGCATCGCCAGGGGGTCACCTTCGTGCTCGACCGCGCGGGTGTGACCGGTCCGGACGGACCCAGCCACAACGGCATGTGGGACGCGTCCCTGGTCGGCCTGGTGCCAGGGCTTCGGCTCACCTCCCCGCGGGACGAGCAACGTCTCGGGGAGGCGCTGCGGCTGGCCGTCACCGTCTCGGACGCGCCGACCGTGTTGCGATACTCGAAGGAGCGTCTGCCCGAACCGATCCCGGCCGTGCAGCAGCGGGGCGATGTGGACGTGCTGTTCGCCAGCCAGCGTCCGCGCGTGCTGGTGGTCGGTTACGGACAGCTCTGTGACACCGCAGTGGACGTGGGCCGCCGGCTCGCCCAGCAGGGCATCGGCGCGACCGTGGTAGACCCGGTCTGGGCACTCCCGGTTTCACCCGACCTGCTCGCCCTGATGGCCGCGCACGAGCTGGTCGTCACCATCGAGGACAACGGCGTGGTCGGCGGCATGGGTGCCCGGCTGGGCCAGGAGGCGCGTGCTCTCGGCATCGAGACCAGACTGCG
>DAOPRQ010000005.1:41335-47037 GCA_035349055.1 Propionicimonas sp. | reverse complement strand
TGCCGACCCAGCTCGAACGGCGGCACCTCACCGCGCAGCCATTCGGCTCGCCGGACGGCGTCCGCGTCGTGGCCCGCCCGCAGCCGCTGCAGCACCCGGTTGCCGATCTGCCAGCGCTCCAGGTGGTCGAGTTCGATGGGCAACTCGTCGCTGGACTCCGCCGAATTGCCCAGCGATAGGCCGGCCCGCACCTTCAAGAGCGCGCGCGCAGGATGCTTGAAGAAGTCGGTGACCTGTTCGAGAGTCACCCCCTGGCTGAGGTCGGGTGGCGGCAGCGTCTCCAGGTAGTACCGCGGACGCGGGGCCTCCGGCTCGGCGACGCTGGCGCGGGCCGCCCGGAAAGCGAGCGGGTCGGCGCTGTACAGGCGCGCGTCGCCACCGAAGTAGCGCGCATCGAACGACTGCAGTGGATGCTGGACCGTGACGGCTGCACCAGCACCCAGCCCGGCCGCAGTTACGGCGGTCGCATCGAGCGCGGCCACCAGCTCCGCGATTGGGGCGGCCAGCGGGACCACTTCGTTGGTGGCGACGCTGCGGCCCTGCGCGACCACGATCAACTGCTGGCGGGCCGCGTGCACGGCGTCCAACAGCAACTGCCGATCCAGCAGCGCGCCGGACGGATCGCCGACGCGCGGCTCCTGCCCGAGCAGGTCGTCGCCATGCCGGCGGACCGGCCTGGGGTAGCGGTCGGCGTCCCAACCGAGCAGCACCAACACCCGGTGCGGCACGTGCCGTAGTGAGTTGGGCCCGCAGACGATCAGCGAACCATTGCCGAACGCTCCGCGGGCGGGCGCCCCGGCGAACTCGTCCGCGATGGCGCGCTCGGCAGCGGCGCGAGTAAGCGGCGCGCCAGGCTGCTCACCTCGCTCCGCCAGCCGGGAAAGGCCCGTCCAGAGGTCGCTCAGCTGCCACTCCTGACCGTGCGGAAGGGAGACCACCGACTCCAGCAGGCTTCGGCTGCGGGCGCACCACTCGGCAAGCGTCCCGGTCGCAGACAGCTCGTTCAAAGCGCGCGACAGCCGGCCGACGAACTCGGTGAGACCGCCGATCAGCGCGACATCGGAAGATTCCACGTCGTCCAGCGGCAGCACCGTGCCGGCGGCGACCAGATCGGTCTCGGGCAGGGCAACCCCGAGCAGCATGCGCTGCAGCCCGGCGAACCAGGTGTTGTGGGGGAACCCGCCGAGCCCGAAACCGGCGCGCTGCTGCGCCGAAAGCCCCCAGCGGATGCCTGCGGTCTCGACCAGCCGGACCAGCCGCTCACGGGCGTCCGGCCCAAACCCGAAGCGCGCCGCGATCGCCGGCTCCTGGCACAGCTCCAGCAGGGTGGACGCCTCGAAGCGGCCATCCGGCAGCGCGAGCAGCCGTAGCAGCAGCGTGGCCATCGGGTTCACCTGAGCGACCGACCGATCGGCCAGCTGCACCCGGAACCGCGTCGCGGGATGCGATGGGCCGCCGGCCACGGTGAACGCCGCCCCGATCAGCGGCGCGACCGCGTCCACATCGGGAGTGATCACGGCGATGTCGCGCGGCTCCAGGCTGGGGTCGGCGGCCAGTACCGACGTGAGTACTTCCCGGAGCACCTCCACTTGTCGGCTGAGGTCGTGCGACAGGTGCACCTGCACCGAATCATCGGACGGATCCAGCGCCCGCGGCGCCGCTTCGGTGTCGTCGCGCAGATTCGCCTGCAGCCAGCCAAGCAGGCTGGGGATCGACTCAGGCGCAGTCGTGGACGTGACGGGGGGGAACAGGGCAGCCGCCTCGTCGCCGAGCTGCCCGAGCGAGAGGTTCAGCCGATGTCCGACCGGCCGGGTGAAGTCGGCCCGACGAAGCTCGGCGGTAACCCGGGCCGGGCGCCGCGAGGGCGTCGGGCAGAGGGCCAGCAGCTCGACCCGGTGATGGGAACCCACGGCTTCGAGCAATTCGAGCAGCCCGGCGTGGAACTGTGTTGGCACGATCACCGCGATCCGTTCGGGCAGCCCGGGAGTGGGGCCGCTGCGTAGCCGGTTCAGCAGGGCCAGCCTGCGGTCCAGCGGGCTTTCGCCGATCTCGGCCACCAGCCGCCGCCAGAGCTGTGCCTGCCAGGCGTCGTCGCCCAACGGTTGCCCGTCGGGCGCCGCGTCCTCACCCCTCGTCCATGCCGCCAGCAACTTCGGACGGTGGCGCGCGTAGCCGGCGAAGTGCCGCGCGATCCGGTTGCAGGCGGTGTAGCTCTCGCGGGAGGCGAGCAGGTGCCGGCGAAGGGTCTCCAGTTCGGGCAGGTCGGGTTCCAGGGCCAGCCGCTGCACCCGCCAGACCAGCCGATCGGGTTGCCAGGGATCGTCGGTTCCGCCCAGCCGACGCTCGAAGGCCGGCAGCGACACGAACTCGACGCCCGCGCAGATTCCCGCGTCGGACAACGCCAATTGCTGGGACAGCCAACGCTGGAAGCCGGCACCGGGCACCACGGCGAGATCGAACGCGAACGGGTCGGGCCGCGGCCCCGACCAGGCCGACGTGAGCCGCGAGACCAGGTCTTCGGCGGTGCGTGCGTGCTGTACTTGCATGGTGGTCTCACCCTAGAGGCCCCCACCGACAGTATTTGTGGGTGCCCGAGCCTAAGGTGTGCAAGGTGATCACCGACCCGACCGCACTGCTCGTGGGGCTCGACCCCGAGCAGCGCCAGGTGGCCACCGCGTTCGGGCAGCCGGTGGTGGTGATCGCCGGAGCCGGCACCGGCAAGACTCGCGCGCTCACCCATCGGATCGCCTACGCGTCCGCCATCGGTGCCTTCAACCCCAATGCCGTCCTGGCGGTCACCTTCACCACCCGCGCGGCCGGGGAGCTGCGGTCCAGGTTGCGCGGGCTGGGCGTGCCCGCCGTTCAAGCGCGCACCTTCCATTCGGCGGCCCTGCGCCAGGCGCAGTACTTCTGGCCGCGCGCGTACGGCTCGGCCCTGCCGGAGGTGACCGCGGAGCGCCTGCCGATCGCGGCCGCAGCTGCCCGCAAGCTGCGGCTGTCGCCCGATGCGGCGACCCTTCGTGATCTGCTCACCGAGATCTCCTGGGCCAAGGTCACCAATGTCCCGGCCGCCGACTACGCCGATCTGGCCACAGCGCAGGGCCGCGAAGTCTCCGGGCTCGACCCCGCCCAGGTCGGACGCGTTCTGGGCCGTTATGAGCAGGTCAAACGCGATCGCGGGGTGATCGACTTCGACGACATCCTGCTGTGCGCCACCGCGCTGCTGAGTGAGTTCGACGACATCGCCGACGAGGTGCGTGGCACCTACCGCCACCTGGTGGTGGATGAGTACCAGGACGTGAACCCGGTGCAGCAGACCCTGCTCGACCTGTGGTGGGGGGAGGGCCGTGACCACTGTGTGGTGGGCGATCCGGCGCAGACCATCCACTCCTTCGCCGGCGCGAGCCCCGGCTACCTCACCGGGTTCGCGAGTCGGTATCCCGAAGCGCACGTCGTGCGGCTGGTTCGCGACTACCGGTCGTCGCCGCAGGTGGTCGAGCTGGCCAACCGGATGGCCCGCAACACCCGGCTGGGCACGGTCACGCTCGAGTCGCAGTGCCCTCCGGGTCCGCAGCCGCGCATCCTGCCGTGCGCCAGCGAGCACGACGAAGCCACCGCGGTCGCCAGGTGGCTGATCGAGCAGCACGAGGCCGGCGTGCCTTGGCGCGACCAGGCGTTGCTCTACCGGGTGCACGCCCAATCTCCACTGTTCGAGGCCGCCCTGACCGAAGCCGAGGTGCCGTTCACCGTCCGCGGCGGCGAAGGCTTCTACGAGCGGCCCGAAGTTCGCCAGGCGATCGGGACGCTCGCCGAGCAGGCCAGGCGCGATCCGTCCGTGCCCGCGATCAGTGCCTGCGAAGCCCTGCTTGCCCGGTTGGGCTGGACGGGGACGCCGCCGGCCGGGCAGGGCCGCGTCCGGGAACGCTGGGAGTCGCTGGCCGCGATCCTCGCCCTGGCCGAGGACGTGAATACGGCGGTCGCGGACGCCGGTGGTGGCGGGGGAGCGACCATCGGTGAGTTCGTGGCCGAGCTGGCCGAACGCGCCCAGGCCGAGCATCCGCTCGCTGCGGAGGGGGTCACCCTGTCCACGCTGCACGCCGCGAAGGGCCTGGAATGGACGGCAGTGGCCCTGGTCGGTGTGCAGGAGGGCACCCTCCCGTTCGCGCTGGCGGCTGGCCCGGAGCAGGTGGCGGAAGAGGCCCGGCTGTTCTACGTGGGCATCACCAGGGCCAAGCGCGCGCTCCACGTCTCCTGGTCACGCGCCCGGCGCGGCGGTGGGGGCGGCTTTCGCCAGCCGTCCCGCTTCCTGGACGGGTTGGCCGCTCGGCCGTCGACCGGACCGGTCCGCGTCCGTCGTGGCCCGAAGCCGGTCTCGGCTATGGGCGCGGCCTGTCAGGTGTGCGGCAAGCCGCTGACCACCGGCGCCGAGAGAAAGCTCAGGCGGCACGCGGCCTGCCCCGCCGGCTACGACGAGGAGACCTACGCCCGGTTGGTGGCCTGGCGTGCGGACGTTGCCCGGATGAGGGCCCAGCCCGCGTTTGTGGTGTTCACCGACGCGACCCTGATGGTGATCGCGGAGAGCCGACCGCGAACCGCGTCCGAGTTGCTCGCCATTCCCGGGGTGGGCAAGGTGAAATGCGAACAGTACGCCGAGGCCGTGCTGGCCATCCTCAGCGAAGAAGTCGCCGAGCACCAGGAGCAGACATGAGCGACCACTACCTTTCGGTCAACCAGGCCAACTGGGACAGCCGAGCCCCGATCCACGCCGCGGCTTACGGCATCGAAGGGCTGCTCGCCGATCCGGCCGCACTTTCAGCTGTGGTGCGCTTCGACCTGCCGCGTCTGGGCAATCTCGCGGGGCTCGATGTCGTGCACCTCCAGTGCCACATCGGCACTGACACGCTCAGTCTCTCCCGTCTGGGCGCCCAGGTGACCGGAGTCGACCTTTCGCCGGTCTCGCTGGAGCAGGCGCGGCGACTTGCCGCGGCGGCGGACGCGGACATCGACTACATCGAGGCGGACGTCTATTCGGCGCCGGAAGCTCTGGCTGGTCGCGACTTCGACCTGGTCTACACCGGCATCGGCGCGATCTGCTGGCTGCCCAGCATCCAGCGCTGGGCGCAGACGGTGGCCGACCTGCTGCGGCCGGGCGGCCGGCTCTTCATCCGGGACGGGCACCCAGTGCTGCTCGCGCTGGCGCCGGTCGTGCTCGGCGCCGACCCGGATGACCGTGTGCAGCAGCCGTGGATGACGGCTGCCGGGGCGCGTACGGTTGCGCTGGAGTTCCCCTACTACGAGCGTGCCGAAGCCCTGGTCTGGCATGACGAGCACACCTATGCCGGCGAGGACCTGGTCGGTTCGCCGGAGTCGATGGAGTGGAATCACAGCCTCGGCGAGATCGTCACAGCTGTTCTCGAAGCCGGGCTGACCCTCACCGGCCTGACCGAGCACCAGAGCGTGCCATGGGAGGCGCTGCCCGGCCTGATGGAACTCGATCCGGAAGTCGACGAGTATCGCCTGGCCGAGCGTCCAGAGCGGCTGCCGGCCTCGTTCACGCTCACTGCGGTCAAGCCGTTGTAGTCGCAACGACCGCTGAGCACACACCATCGACGGTTCCGAGAGATCCCGGCCTGCGCCGGGATGACGGTGGGGCAGGCTCCCCGATGACGGTGGGGCAGGCTCCCCGATGACGGTGGGGCAGG
>DAOPRQ010000005.1:0-41235 GCA_035349055.1 Propionicimonas sp. | reverse complement strand
GCAGGTTCGCCGATGACGGTGGGTGGTGAACGGTCAGTCAGCGAACCCGGGCAGGTAGTCCCGCAGCACCTGGGCGAAATTGGCGTGCACGTCGAGCTGGGAAAGCACCGCGATGCCACCCATCCACACCCGGTAGATAAGCGAGTACTCCGGTGGAATGTTCAGGCGCGTGGCCACACCGGACGAACCCATGTCGTCGTGGACGCGCGCGAACTGGCTGCGCGCCCACTCCCGGTTGAACGCGAAATCCTCGACGCTGGCCGGCTCGACGAACGGTGCCAGGTAGTCGAGCAGCGCGCGGCCGTCCATCGAGTCGTCGACGAAGCCCTCCTCAGCCAGCCCGGCGACCATCGGCTCCACGGCACCGTCGACGGCGTGCCGGATCAGCCGACCCATCGCCTCCGGCAGCCCGTCCGGCAGTCGCGAGACCAGGCCGAAGTCGACCACGCTGAGGCGTCCGTCCGGCATCACCAGGAAGTTGCCGGGGTGCGGATCGCCGTGCAGGATGCCAGCCAGCGATGGCCCGGCGAACAGGAAGGTGACGTAGTCGAGGGCCACCCGGTTCCGGTCCGCTTGTGGACGGTCGATGATCGCGGTCAGCTTTTCGCCGTCCACCCAGTCCGAGACCAGTACCCGCCGGGTGGCCAGGTGCACGTTCGGCACCAGGAAGCGCGGGTGCCCGGCCAATGCGGTGGCCACCTGCTGCTGGGAAACGCCCTCGAGGGTGTAGTCGACCTCCTCGGTCACCCGCGCGGCGACTTCGCGGACGAGCGCGACGACGTCCAGGCCGCCGGTGAGCGGCGAGACCGCACCAGCCAGCCGCTGGATCTGCCGCAGGTCGCTCGCCAGTGCGGTGTCGGCTCCGGGGTACTGGATCTTGACCGCCACCTCGCGTCCGTCGGCGAGCCGGCCGCGGTGTACCTGGCCGATCGAGGCCGCAGCCGCCGGACGCAGGTTCAGTTCGGCAAAGTGGTCGCGCCAGCGCGGCCCGAGTTCGGCCCGCAGCACCCCCTGGGCACGGGCGGATGGCATCGGCGGGGCAGCGTCCTGCAACTTGCGCAGCCGCTCGCGGAACGGGCCGGCCAGATCCTCGGGCAGCATCGCTTCGAACAAGCTGAGCGCCTGCCCGAACTTCATCGCGCCACCCTTGAGCTCACCAAGCACCTGGAACAACTGCTCAGCCGCAGCGTCCCGCATGGCGGCGTCCACGTCTTCAGCAGGGGCCCCGAGCAGCTTGCGGCCCATGCCGACGCCGGCGCGCGCGGCGGCGCCCAGCGGAAGCGTCAGCAGCTTGGCCGAGCGGGTCAAGGTCGACTCCGGAAGTACGCGGCGCTCCTCGTCTTGGCTGGTCACGCGGCCAGTCTGCCCGACCGGATCAACCCAGCGGCTGCAGACAGCCGCAGCGGGGGTGGGCCGGCCAGCGTCGCGCGGTCAGCAGGTAGTTGGGCAGGGCGAGTTCCAGCGAGCCGCCGCCGGTCTCGGGCATCCGCCCCGCCGTCCAGGCGCGCACCTGAGCCATGGCGGTGGCCGCTGCCCAGGTGACCAGCGACGGCTCGGGTTCGGTGGCTTCGAGGCAGAGCTGGGCCAACAGCCGCGGCCAGTCGGCATCGAGGTGGCAGCGGGTCAGGTCGAGGCAGCGGACGCAGGGAGTGCGCCCCGGCACCACCAGTGGACCCACCACCGCGCGGTCGGACTCCAGCCGAACCACCAGGTGCGCCCGGCCGGAGCGGAAGAGCGCATCGGTGAGCGTTCGGTCAGGCTCGGAGTTGGCTGCGGCAACGACGGTCAGCACGTCGTCGGGTGTGCCGTCCGCCTCCAGACTGCCGCCGAAATAGGCGGCGTGGTCCAGACCACCAACCGACACGTCGGGGCTGGCCAGGGCTGCCCGTACCGCTTCGGCGAGGGGTCCAGCACCCACCACGGTCACCCTGGGCTCGGGCGGCGCTGCTGATTCGAATGCCAGCAGGCCGGCGTCATCGAGCCGAGCCACCAGCCAGCCGAGCCAGCGGGCGTCCAGCTTGGGCAGCAGCGCCGCGAGCTCAGCGACGCTCTTGGGGCTGGTCAGCAGGCGCAGGGCGTCCCTGAGCTGCGCCGGGACGCCGTCCAGCACCACCGCCGGCGCGTCCAACCCGATCTGGAGCACGCCGGGTGCCCGCCACAGCGACGTGATCGGGGACCGCAATCTGACTCGGAGCATGCGCTCATGGTGCCCGCGGTGATGGCCCGGCGCGAGAGCCACAGCGACATTGACAACACCTGGACGGAATTGACAACACCTCGCGCAGCCGGGTTCCACCCATCCAGAGATACTCCCCCCGAGCCGGTCGGTTTCCGACTTTGCTCCCGAATGGGACTCGTGCTCCCGAATATTTGGGAGCGAGAGTCCCATTCGGGAGCAAAGTTGCCGGATTGGCGGGCGACGTCGCCGCAGATCCCGGGCGGGGTTTGGCCAGAGTTGGCTGGCTTTGGGAACAGCAAAGCGCCGGCCGAATGGCCGGCGCTATGACTGTGGTTACTCAGGCCTTGGGCAGGAAGCGAGTGAGGTTGGTGCCGCAGACCGGGCACTTCGCCTTGGCGATCCGGGTCCCCTTCTCGTTGACCACGACATCGCCGGTGGCTTCCCGGTGATCCTTGCACTTCACGCAGTAGAACGAACCGCTGTAGGTGTCCTTGGCCACGTTGTTCCTCCTGTTGATCAGCGTCACCCCCGGCTGGGGCTCAGCAGCGAATTGCGAGTCAGTCTATGTCTTGGGCAACGCTTACGACACGGTAGCGCCCGCTTGCGTGCGAGGGCCTCCAGCGACCGCGACTCCGCTTGCCTTCCCCTGCGAGCGGAGCGGCCACTGGAGGCCTCGCGTCTAGAAGCTAGTGCTCGCCCCGCCCACGGTCAACTGGAAGTGTCGGCGGCGTGTCGTAATCTGCGGGACATGGTGGCGGAATCCGAGTTGGAGGTGCGGCGCAGCGCTCGCCGGACGCGGACGCTCACGGTGTTCCGGGAGCGCGGCCGGTTGGTGGCCCTGGTGCCCGCGCGCATGACCGCCGCTCAGGAGCGCGAACTGCTGCCGCCGTTGGTGGAACGCTTCCTGGTGAAGGAGTCGAGACGGCTCGCACCGGTGCTCGCCGACGAACTGAGCGCGCGGGCGGTCGACCTGTTCCAGCGGTATCTCGCCGAGCGGGTCTCCGCGCCCCTGCCGGGGTTCACCGTCAAGTGGTCGACCAACCAGCAGCGGCGTTGGGGCTCGTGCACGAGTTCCACCGGTGCGATCCGGCTGTCCGCGCGATTGCGCACGATGCCGACGTGGGTCTCGGACTACGTGCTGATCCACGAACTCGCGCACCTGTTCGAACCGAACCACTCCGTAGCCTTCCGGCGACTGGAGGCCGGCTACCCGAAGGCGGCCGAGGCGAAGGCCTTCCTCGCCGGCTATCAGCACGCCCAGGATGGCGGCGACGAGGACTGGTTGGGCGCTGACGAGGTCGACTAGTCGCCGGCCCTGGCCGCGCGTGACGGTTAGGGAGACACGCTCTAACCGCGGCCCTCCTCGCTCAGAAGCTTGGCGAGCTCGGCGTCCAGGTCGTCGGGCGCGGCCGTCCGGTGCCCCTGTGCGGCGAACTCCAGCGGGTCGGCGAGGTCATCGGCGGTGGGCACCAGATCGGGATGGTCCCAGGTGGCGTCCCTGGACTCGCCCCCGCGAGCGGCTCGGGTGGCCGCCCAGAGGTTGGCGGCGTCCCGCGAGCGTCGTGGCCGCATCTCCAGTCCGACCAGGGCTTTCAGGGCGGACTCGGCCGGGCCTCCCGCCGCTCGTCGCCGCCGCAGCGTCTCGGTCAGGGCTGCCGCGGCGGGCATCCGCTGGCCGGCCACTTGGGCCACCACCTCATCCACCCAGCCCTCGACCAGCGCCAGCAGCGTCTCCAGGCGATCAAGCACTTGGCGCTGCTCGTCCGTGACCCGTGGCGCGAACAGCGAGCCCGCCAGGGCGCTGCCCGCCTGCTCCAGTTCACCTGCGGTCATAGCCGCGTTCAGTTGGCTCTCGATCGCCTGTTCCAGTGCCTCCGGATCGATCTCGATATCCCTGGCGTAGTGCTCGACCAGTGCCAGCATCTGCGGGCCGAGCCAACCGACCGCGCCGAACAGCCGTTGCCTGGCGGTCTCGCGGACCGCGAGGAACAGCAGGACGTCGGCGGGATCAGCCTCCAACCCCTCCGCGAACCCGGCGACGTTCGTGGGCAGCAACGCCACCTGCGGAGTTTCGGTGAGTGGCAGGCCGATATCGCCAGAGCTGATCACGGTGGTGGCCAGGCTGCCGAGCGATTGGCCGACCTGCGCGGCGAACATGCCGGAAAGGGCCATCCGCAGCATCGGTTCGGCGGCCTTGGACTCCCCGGTGCCGCCCGTCATCAGCCCGCGCAGTGCGAGTGACAGCTGGGTCACCACCGGACGCACCAGCCGCTGCCAGGTCGAGTAGGTCTGCTCACTCCACTCCGCGCGACGCCAGGCGAGCGCAGGGGCGCTCAGCCGCGGGAACGCGATCTCCTCATCGAGCCAGAGGTCGGCGAGCGCGACCGCGTCCCGGATAGCGGCCAGCTGCGCCGGCGTGGGCTCGGGATCGTCTCCGGCCGCGCCGACGACCTTGCGCACGACATCCCTGGTGAAGCCCCAGTTCATGCCGCTGGCATCCGATTTCCCGAAGCTGGCGAGCTGTGCGGTCAGATTGCTCATCAGCGGCTGCAACTGCGTCATCAGCCCTTCGAGGTCCAGGCGACCGTCCGGTCCGGGGGTGATGCCGAACTGGGCGAGGAACCGCAACAGCGCCTCCTCCTCGCCGCCGCGCTCGGGAAGATTGTCAAACCCCTCATCGGCCATCGCAACTCCTCGTCTCGTGGCCTCCATTGTCCAACACCTGCCAAGCTTGGACTCCAGGCGCCGGTGTAGCCTCGGACCTCGAAGTACTAGCACCCGAGAGGGCGATCTTGACCAAGCAGACCTGGACGGCCGCGGTGTCGGCTGCGCTGTTCGTCGTGCTCGCGGCCCTGATTGCGATCATCCCGGTGCCGTACGTCACCTGGGCTCCGGGTTCGACCGCGGACCTGCTCGGACGGGTGGGGGAGCGCGAAGCGATCACGATCTCGGGTGCCCGGACCTTCCCGACCTCGGGCGAACTGCGCATGACCACCGTTTCGGTCACCGCCCCCGGAGTGACGCTTAGCCTCCCGGAAGTCCTGTTCGCCTACTGGCTGCCCGCGCGCGAGGTGTTGCCGAAGGACGCGGTTTACCAGCCCGGCAAGGACGCGACTGAGATCAGCCAGGTCGAATCCCAGCGCATGGTGGAATCGCAGTCCGATGCGGTCGTCGCCGGCCTGCGGCAGTCCGGCATCGAAGTGACCAGCTGGCCGCGGGTCGCTGAGGTCTTCACCTCCGGTGCGTCCGTCGGCATCCTCGAACCCGGCGACCTGATCAAGGCGGTGGACGGCACCGCGACCCATACCGTCCAGGATGTGCGGGACATGATCCTCAACGACAATCGGCACCCTGGAGATCCGGTGCTGTTCACCGTGCTGCGCAACGACCTGATGCTCAAGCTCACCGTGACGACGCGGGCGACCACCAATGAGCCGGACAAGCCGATCGTGGGCATCAACATGGACGTCGGTTACAGCTACGCGCCCACGGTCGAGTTCGCGGTCGACCCTGCGGTCGGCGGCTCCAGCGCCGGACTGATGTTCGCGCTGGCGATCAGTGATCGGCTGGTTTCGGCCGACATCGCCGCTGGCCGGGTGATCGCCGGCACCGGGACGGTTAGCTCCGAAGGCAACGTCGGCGCGATCGGCGGCGTGCAGGAGAAGATCGCAGCCGCGGTGACTGATCACGCGACGATCTTCGTGCTGCCCCGGGCGAATTGCGCGGACGCGGGCACGCCCGACCCGTCGATCCGGCTGCTGCCGGTGGACACGCTGGCCGAAGCGACCGACTCCCTGGCCAAGCTCGCTGACCCGGCCGAGGCCGACTCGGTAGCGGGGTGCTGATGTCCGAAGCGTTGACCGCTGCCCTGATCGAGGTGGAGCGCCATGTCGGGCGATCCGGCTGGGACCAGCCGGCGCGACTGTTCGCCCTGGTGCCCACCGCCGACCTGATCGCGGCCGAGCCGAGTCTCGCCGAACACCTGCAGGGCGGCTTCGCCGACGGCCTCTCCTCCATCGAGCAGGAGGAGTTCCACGCCGGCGACGACCTCGCGGTGACGCTGAGCCGGATCGCCTGGCCGACCACGGTCTCCGGGTGCGCGCTCGCCCTGGAACGTTCCTTCCTTCCGGCGGACGCCGAAGCCGACCTGCCCGATGATCCGCAGGCTGCCGCCGAGCTGGTCGCCACCCACCCCAAGCGAATCGACCTGCGCGTAGTGGTCGGGGTGACCAGGGACGGGGGGCGGCATTCGGTGGCCCGCGTGCGCCCGTCCGATGACTCCGAAGGCGAACTGTTGGGTGGTGCCGATCTCGTTCCAGCGCTCGCTTCGGCACTGGCACATACATTGGACTGAACACCGGTACCAACGCTGGTGTTGAAGCTTTAGGAGATCGGGTGAACGTGGCGTCCCAGGCCGTGCGGCGGAGTCCCCTGCTACCGACGATCGCGGTGGTCGGCGTGCTGGTGACCGGGTTCATCATCTTCGCCGAGTTGTGGACCCGGAAGCTGTGGTTCGATTCGGTGGCGTTCCCGCAGGTGTTCACCACCCAACTGCTGGCACAGGTGCTGCTCTTCGCCATCTTCTTCGTGGTGATGGCGCTCTCGGTCGGCCTGAACATGTGGATCGCCTTCCGGCTGCGTCCCGAGACCCGCCGCACCGGGCAGAGCGCCGTCCTCGACCGCTACCGTGACCTGCTCGAAGCGAACATCTGGGTGGCGATCCTGGTGCCTTCGGTGTTCCTCGGGTTGATCGCCGGCACGTCCGTGCTCAGCCAGTCGATGGAGTACCTGGCCTGGTGGAACCGCACTCCGTTCGGCACCACCGACCCGTACTTCGGGATGGACATCGGCTTCTACGTGTTCGAGTACCCGATCCTGCGCGACCTGTTGGCCTTCATCATGAGCGCACTGTTCTTCGGGCTGGTCGCTGCTGCGGTCGTGCACTTCGCCGTCGGCGGGATTGTCGGCGGACGTGATCGTGGGCAGAGCGGACGCGGGAACGCCGCCCGGATCCACCTCTCGATCCTCGGTGGGCTGCTGCTGGTCGGTTATGGCCTGCAGACCCTGCTCGACCGCTACGGCCTGCTGCTGCAACCGGACGCACTGTTCACCGGCATCCAGTACACCGACGCGCACTCCCGATTCAACGCCAAGCTGGTGCTGGCGATCATCGCCTTCGTGTGCGCCGCGCTGTTCTTCGCCAACGGATTCCTGAAGCGCTGGACGCTCCCGATCACCGCCCTGGTGTTGCTGCTCGTCTCCAGCCTGATCCTCAGCGTCGCCTACCCGATGATCATGCAGGGTTTCCAGGTGAAGCCCAACGAGCCGGACTTCGAGCGGCCGTACATCCAAGCGCACCTCGAAGCGACCCGCACCGCCTACGACATCGCCGACACCGAGGTGGAGGAGTACGAAGCGGTCACCCAGGTCAGCAAGGGGCAACTGAAGGAGGACGCTGAGGCGCTGCCCGGCATTCGGCTGATAGACCCGGCAGTGGTGCCGCGCACCTTCGAGAACCAGCAGCAGTTGCGTGGCTACTACACCTTCCCCGAGGTCCTGGACGTGGACCGCTACGTGATCGACGGCAAGGAGACCGACGCCGTCGTCGCGGCTCGGGAGATCAACATCGCCGGGCTGCCCGACCAGGCCTGGAACAACCTGCACACCGTTTACACCCACGGCTACGGCATGGTCGCTGCCTACGGCAACCAGCGCAGTGCGGCCGGTGAGCCAGTCTGGATCGAGAAGAACCTTCCGCCCGAAGGCGTACTGCCTGACTACGAGGGACGCATCTACTTCGGCGAGAAGAGCACCACTTTCGCGATCGTCGGACGGCTTCCCGGCCAGGCTCCGATCGAGTTCGACAGTCCTGGCGGCGGTCAGGGTGCCGGCGAGGTGAACAACGTCTACGCCGGTACCGGCGGCGTGCCGATCGGCGACCTGTTCACCCGGGTCCTCTACGCGGCGCACTTCGCCGACTGGAACTTCCTGCTGTCCGACCGGGTGAACGCGGCGTCCAAGATCCTGTACAACCGAACGCCCAAGGAGCGTGTCGCCGAGGTCGCGCCCTGGCTGACCCTGGATTCCAACGTCTACCCGGCAGTGGTTGACGGACGCCTGGTCTGGATCGTGGATGCGTACACGACGACCGCCAACTATCCGAACAGCCAGCTCACCTCACTGCGAGCGGCCACGACCGATTCCCAGTCCGACGCCGTCGGCACCCAGGTCGAGGGACAGGTCAACTACCTGCGCAACTCGGTGAAGGCCGTCGTGGACGCCAGCAACGGCACGGTCGACCTGTACGCGTGGGAGGCCGAGGACCCGATCCTGCAGTCGTACATGAAGGCGTTCCCTGGCACGGTCAAGGCGAAGGCGGACATCTCCACCGACCTGATGGCTCACCTGCGCTACCCCGAGGACCTGTTCAAGGTGCAGCGCCAGTTGCTCACGCGCTACCACATGACTGACCCGAACTCGTGGTACCAGCAGTCCGACCTCTGGCAGGTGCCTGCCGATCCCACCCTGACGACCCCCGGCCAGAGCGCTGAGACGGCTCGGTCCGGTCCGGCTGAGCCGCCCTACTACCTGTCGATCAAGTGGCCCGGAGACGCGTCGCCAGTGTTCAGCCAGACCGGCGTGTTCGTGCCCAACGGACGCGCGAACCTCGCGTCCTACATCTCGGTGGTGGCCGAGGCGAGCAGCCCCGACTACGGCCGGATGCGCGTGCTGCGGATGTCGGACACCCACCAGATCGCCGGTCCCAGCCAGACCCTGACCGCGATGACCACCGACCAGAAGTTCGCCGAGGTGATGCGGCCCTACCTGAACCAGGGTTCGGCGGCCGCCCAGTACGGCAACCTGCTGACCCTTCCGATGGGCAGCGGCCTGCTCTACGTGATGCCGATCTACACGATCCGGGAGTCCGGATCGGGCTCGGGCACCTACCCGGCGCTGCAGTACGTCGCGGTGCGTTTCGGCGAGCACGTCGGCATCGGCAGCACCCTGCAAGCTGCGCTCGACCAGGTGTTCTCCGGCGACGCCGGTGCGGACACCGGTGAGAACCCGGTGCCCGAAAACCCGAACAACCCGACGGAGCCGACCACACCGGCTGAGCCCACCGAGGTCACGCCCGCCGACCAGAAGGCCGCGACCGAGGCTATGCAGGCTGCCGAGACCGCCTTCACCGCGGCCGAGGCAGCGTTGCGCAACGGTGATCTCGCCGAGTACCAGAAGCAGGTCACCGCAGCCAAGGAGGCGGTCGCCACCGCCCTGGAGAAACTGGGCCAGCGCTAGGAGCCTGCTGGTCGATCTTGTCGAGACGTCGGCGGGCCAAGGCTCAGGGCTTGACGGACATCGTCCAGCCCGCGTCGCGCAACGGCTCGGCGAGCTGAGCGGCGTCCCCGACGACCACGAGCGACAGCTGGTCGGGAGGCAGCAGTTCAGTGATCGCCTGCGTCGCCGATTCGGGGGTGACCCGAGTAAGGGCCAGCGCATTGGTGTTCACGAAATCCGGGTTCACGCCGTCCGCGACCAGGGTGGCGATCCGATCGGTCACGCCCTGCGCTGTGGAGTAGCGCAGTGGCGACACCCCGTTGGCGTAGGCGACCGCGTCCGCCACCTCGGTGCTGGTGAACGGGCGGTTGGCCACGTTCAGTAGGTCACGCGCGCGACTGACCGCGTCCGCAACCACCTCGGTACGGAACGACCCCTGTACCGAGATCAGGCCGCCATCGCGCATCGGCGTGTTCACCAGGTGCGCGCCATAGGTGTAGCCCAGTTCCTCGCGTAGTTCGCGGTTCAGTCGGCTCAGGAAGGCGCCACCGAGCGCATAGGTGGCCACCTGCACGTCCGCCCAGCGGGGGTCGCCACGGTCGATCCCGAAAGTGCCCAGCCGGACGTCCGCCTGGACGGCACCGGGTCGGTCGATCAGCCAGCAGTGCGGACGCCGGGAGACCGGCGACTGGTGCCGAACGGTGTTCGGGGCCGGCACGTCCCAATCACCGAAGACGGCTTCCGCTTCGCGGAACACCGCCTTGGTCAGGTCGCCGGAGACGATCAGGGTGGTGCCGTCCGGACGGTAGTAGCGCCGATGGAAGGCGGCCACATCGTCCACGGTGACCTGGCTGACCGTGGCAGCCTGCCCACCGGCCATCCGCGCCGAGCGGAAGCGTCCCGGGACGCAGGCCGCGCGGAAAGCCAGTTGGGCCCGCTGGGTCGAGTTGGCCAGCGTGTTCTCGATCTCAGCCAGCCGGAGGGTCTGGTGGCGCTGGATGTCGTCGGGCCGCAGCTCCGGTTCGCGCACGGCTTCGGCGAGTAGTCGCAACGCCTGCGGCAGGCGGCTCACCGGCACGTCGCAGGACAGCTCGCTGGCAGAATAGCCCGCACTACCCCCGAGGATCGCGCCGATGTCCTCCAACGCTTCGGCGAAGCCGGCGCCGGGATGAGTGCGGGTGCCCTCGTCGAGGCAGCGCTGGGTGATGGTCGCCACCCCCTCGATCTCCGCGGGCTCCTCGCTCAGCGGTGCGTCCAGCACGATGGCGATGGACGCGACGTACTGCCCGGGCCGATGGTTGGCGAGCACTTCGAAGCCGTTGTCGAGCCACAACTTGGCGGGCTCGGGGAAGTGCCACAGCGGCGCGGCCTTCACCGGCGGACGCTGGTCAGCCTTCCGCATGATCTGCCTCCTGGCTGTAGTCGAGCTGGGCACGCTGCGCGGGTTGGAGATAGGTGGCGCACGCCCGGGCCACATCGTCAAGGTTGATCGAACGCACCTCGTCGAGCCGACGGTTGATGCGTTCGGGGTCGCCGTGGAGCACCGCGAACGCACTGATGGTGTCGGCGCGGGCGTCGAACCTGGACAGTTGGGTGAGCCATTCGCGCTCGAACTGGATCTTCGCGCGGTCGAGTTCAGCTTGGGTCGGACCGGTTTCGGCCAGCCGCTCCACCTCGGCCAGCGCCGCGGCGGCTGCAGCCGCGCCACCATCGCCGGGAAGCGAGCGCACCTGCACCAGTCCGAGGGAGTTGCCTGCGATCAGCGGCAGGGCGGACGCGCCGGCGCCGGCGGCCACCTGCTGCTCCCGGACGAGTCTCTGGTGCAGCCGTGAAGTCTGCCCGGCCCCCAGCGCCGCCAGCGCCAGGTCGCAGGCGTCGAAGGCGGGGGTGTCGCGCGGGGGGAGTCGCCAGGCGAAGTAGGTGGCCGCAGCGGGCACCCGTCCGCTCAGTTTCCGGGTCGGTGTACCGGCAAGGGGCGGCACACTCGGGTTGGCTGGCGAGCTGGGCCGGGAAGAGTTCAGCGCGCCGAACGTCCGGGCCGCTCCGCCCGGCACCTTTCCGAAAGCGCGTTCGGCCTTCTTGAACGCTTCCTTCGGCGTGATGTCGCCGACCAGGGTAAGCACGGCGTTGTCGGGCCGGTAGTGCGTGCGGAAGAAGCTCGCCGCCCCGGCCACGGTGGCGCCGTCGAGGTCGGCCATCGAACCGATCGTGGTGTGGCCGTACGGATGCTCGGGCCCGAAAGCCAGTTCGACCAGGTGCTCCATGGCGTCGCCGTAGGGCACGTTGTCGTAGCGCTGCCGCTTCTCCTCCTTGACGACCTCGCGCTGCGTGTCGACGGCAGCCTCGGTGAGGTGGTCGGGCAGGGTGGCGAGGCGATCGGCCTCCATCCAGAGGGCGAGTTCGAGGGCGCCGACGGGCAGCGTCTCGAAGTAGTTGGTGCGGTCGAACCAGGTGGTGGCGTTGACGATGCCGCCGACCGCCTGAAGTGCATTCAGGTGCTCGCCGCTGGCGACGTGTTCCGAGCCGGAGAACATCAGGTGCTCGAACAAGTGGGCCCAACCGCGTTCGCCGGGCCGCTCGTTCCGCGAGCCCACGTCGTACCAGAGGTTGACTGCGACCGCCGGCACGCTGTGGTCGGGGCTGACGACCACCCGCAGTCCGTTCGGGAGGGATCGGGTGTGGATCGGATAGGCGATCACGGATTCGGGCACGTACTCCATCTCATCACATCCGGCTGCGGTCGGGTCCCAGGCGGTTCACGGCTTTGCTTTCCAAGGTGGCGACGAAGGCGAGACCCAGGTCGAGGAAAGCGGTCAGGCGTTCGTCGGCCGGGTCCAACTCGACGTGCAACCAGCCGGGCAGTTCACGTCCGCGCATCATGAAGAAGCTGGCCGACCCCTCCGCCACCAGGGCGGACGCGACTTCCGGCTGCACCCGCAGCAGCATGCCGCCACGACCGCTGGCGCTGGCGAGCAGGTGACCGTCCTTCAGGAACGCGCGTCCGCCGAACATCGACTTCTCGACGATGCCGGTCTGGAACGAGAGCGCGGCGCGGATGCGTCCGGCGAGTTCCTGGTCGTAGGCCATGGCGTCAGTATGGTCGGCACCCCAGACAGTGACTAGTGCGCCGCAGGCCGGTGATGTCGAGTTACGAGCCGTCCCGAGCGAGCTCGAGCTCAACCTCGGCGGCCACTGACCCGTCCAGGTTGCGCGGCTTCCAGCCCTCCTGCCGGGTCCATTCGCTGCCGCAACTGGTGCAGGCGAAGACCAGGTCCTCGGCCACCACCTCGCCGGTCGGATACCAGTCGCACTTCGTCTGGCATGGGTTCTGCTGCAGGGACTTCATGGGTTCATTCTGGGGCCACGGTGTCGCTGCCGCGGGGAATCCCGAGCGTAGCGAGCAGGTCTTCGTGCAACTGGATCCAGATCAGCTGGCAGGACTCGACGGCGGGGGAGTCCAGCCACTCCGGGTGGCCGCCGCGGACCTTCACCAGCGCTTGACGGTGTAGCTGGGCATAGCCACCGAAGCGCTCCAGTTTGGTGGCCACCGGTTCCAGGCCGTGGGTGAGCCCAGCATCGATTCCGTCGAGGTCGGTGAGGACGGCGTGGTCCCAGCGCAGGTCGGTGTGGTCGTTCGCGGCGAGGGCGTCCCAGGGCTGTGGACGCAACTGCCAGCGGGTGCAGGCTTCACCGTGCCTGCGATTCAGCGGCAGGAAGGCGCGATGCGCGGCAGTGACCACATCCCGGCAGCCCACGGCGTCCAGTTCGGCGCCCAGGCGGCGCTCGTCCTCGGCCTTCCCGGACGCGGTCAGCGACCAGGTTTCGCCGTAGTGCTCGTGACGGTTCACCCAGCCGTAGGCCTGCGCGTCCAATAGGTGCTCACGAACGTCGGTCGGGGCGAGTCGGAACCGCGCGGCAACGGCGGCGACGCTCGGGCCGCCGAGTACCCGGACGCCGTGCAGGGCGAGCAGTTCGCTTCCGGAGCGGTGTGCCAACGATGTCCCCTTGCCTGGTCGGTTTGACCACGTCGTTCCTGGTCACCGTCACGGCGTCATCCCGGTGCAGGCCGGGATCTCGCAGTGCGTCCGGTAGGTCCGGCAGCCAAGCCAAGCACAGCAGATCCGGCGGTGCGTCGCCGCACGCCCCGCCGGATCGGCTGCTAGATCCGGCTAGTGCCGCCAGCCCTTGCCAGAGGTGGAGATCTTCACCACGGACGACGGCCCGGCGATGCCGGTGCCGGCGTACAGGGTCCCCCGCGGACCGGCCTCGATCGAGAGGGCGCCCGGCAGCGAGACGTACTCGCTGACCCGGCCGTGCTTGACCAGGGAGACGCGACCCGCGAACAGTTCGGTGACGTAGATCTTCCCGTCCGCGATGGCCAGGTTGGTGGCGCCCAGCAGCCCGGAGGCAACCTCTCGCACGCGCCTGTTCCACGGATTCACCCGATACACCTTGCCGCGGGCGCCCAGGCTCGGGTCCTCAGGGCCGCCGGGCAGGGTGGTGACGTAGAGGTAACCGTCACGACCAACCTCGACATCGGTCGGCACCGCTTCGAAGCGGTACTTGACCCCGACCACGCAGTCGGCGAGCCCGAGAGTTGCGGCGCCTTCGGCGGTGATCCTGGCCGGCTGGGCCGGTAGGACCGCGAGGGTCGAGATCTTGCCCGAGCGGCTCACCCACAGCAGCGCGTTCGCACCGGCGTCAGCCACGACGAAGCCCTTGCCGTACGCGGCCACCGAGTATGCGTGGGAGTCGATGTGTCCGGTATGGGCGACCGGCAATTGGATCCGGTTGAGCTCGTCGGTCACGCACTGGCTCGGGTTGCGGACGCCGTAGAAGACCTTGCCGTCGGGGTTGTTCGCGTTCTCGTGGGCCAGGGTGTCAGCGGTTACCTTGAAGCCGTCCGGTCCGGTGATCGTCAGGCCGCTGGCCGTGATCGGGACGCCTGGTCCGCCGCCGTCGGCAACCAGCACCTTGCCGCGCGTGACGTCCAGGTTGAACGGCGCACCGACCGCGGTGGTCAACACCGTGGAGGTGGTCGTGGTGGGGTTCTTGTTGGGCTGCGGCCGCGGGCGTCCGCAGGGGCCACAACGACGAGGCTGACTCCGGTGGCGATGGCTGCTGTCGCGATGATGATGCGGGTGATCCGCATAGTGCCTCCGATGGTAGGAGAGGATTAGGACTATCGCGGCGAGACTTTCCGCCATCAATCCTCATCCCTCCCTAACACGTACGCATATGAGCAGACGTGCGCCCACACCTCGGACGGGGGCACTCCGCAACCTGCTCCCTGAGGAACGCGGTTGAGGAGCGCTTCAGCGGGTCAGGAGGCCTGCGAGCGTTAACTGTGGCTGCGTCCACGCAGGACGGTGGGCGGAGCCACAGCCAGGCGACGTCGGCGTCAGATTTGCGGGCGGCGGGACGAGTTCCTGCGCTGGGGACTCGATTGGCTGTGAGCGCCGGACGGCAGCGGTGAGGCGAAGGTCGTGTCCAATCGGCCGCGACCTGAGTCTTGCTCAGACATGCAGAAACCCGCCCCCGATCTGGCTATCAGCCCTAGTCGGGAGCGGGTTTCCACTCGTAGCGGGGATAGGATTTGAACCTATGACCTCTGGGTTATGAGCCCAGCGAGCTACCGAGCTGCTCCACCCCGCGTCGGTGAATCCAGCTTAGGTCAGACCCGCTGGATACCCAAATCGAGGGGTGCAACGGCGAGCGCGGACGCGGCCGAACCGCCGGTGGAACGCGTTCAGAGGTGCCCGGAAGGCGCTCCGCTAGAATCGGTGCGCTTCCTCGCGCCGCGGGGACAGATCCCGTGGAGGGTAGATGACCTACGTCGCCGCTGAGTCCCGACGTTCGCGAACCGGTATTTCCAAGGTACTCGTGGCCATGCTGGCCATGTCGATGATGGTTCTCTCCGCCTGTACCCCGACAGCCGTACCGAGCGGCACCGCGACCACCGGCGACACCTCAGCCCCCGCGCCCGAGGCTCCACGCACTCTCAAAATTGCCGCCACGCTGGAACCAGCGTCCATGGATCCGTGGCACAACCCGGCCGCCTCAATTCCGCAGGTGCTGCTCTATAACGTCTACGAGACCCTGGTGAAGGTCGACTCCAGCGGCTTGCTCAAGCCTCTGCTCGCCCAGGCCTGGGAGATCAGCGACGACCGGCTCACTTACACCTTTCACCTCAACCCGGCGGCCAAGTTCGCGTCCGGTGCCGCAGTGGATGCGGCCGCCGTCGTCGCCAACATCAATCGGCTCAAGGCCGACACCAAGCTCGTGGACGCGCTCGGCCTGCAGCTGGCCGTCGTCGCGTCCGCCGAAGCGCTGGACGCGACCAAGGTCGTGATCAAGCTGAACAAGCCGTCGTTCATGTGGCTCTACGACATGTCGTCCACGCTCGGCATGATCCTCGACCCGGCCGAGACCGGTGATCTGGCCACCAGCACCGCCGGCTCCGGCCCCTATGTGTTCAAGGCGCAGAACCGCGGCCAGAACGTGATCCTCGCCGCCAACACCGCCTACTGGGCCAATCCCGCCCGGTTCGACGAGGTCACCTTCACCTATTTCACCGATCCGAACGCCGAGAACGCCGCGCTCTCCAGCGGTGATCAGGACGTGATCTCGAACCTGCAGGCCCCGGACGCGCTCCCGCAGTTCGCCGACACCAGCCAGTTCACCACCACGTCGGGCACCACCAACGGTGAAGTGGTGCTGGGCCTGAACCACGAGAGCAAGGCGCTGGCCAAGCTCGAAGTGCGGCAGGCGCTGACCATGGCGATCGACCGCCAGGCACTCCGCGACACCGTCTGGAACGGCCAGGGCGCCCTGATCGGCTCGATGGCCGTGCCCACCGACCCCTGGTACGAGGACCTCACCGGTACCAACCCATATGACCCGGAAAAGGCCAAGGCGTTGCTCAAGCAGGCCGGCTACGAGTCCGGGCTCACCCTGCGGCTTCGCGTCCCGGTCATTCCTTACGCGGTGAAGTCGGCCCAGTTCGTCGCCAGCCAGTTGCGGGACATCGGGGTGAAGGCCACCATCGAGGAGCTCGAGTTCTCCCGCTGGATCGATGAGGTCTACACCAAGGCCGACTACGATCTGACGATCGTCGCGCACGTCGAGCCCCGCGACCTGGGCAAGTTCGCCGACCCGAAGTACTACTGGCGCTACGGCGATCCCGAGTTCGCTTCGCTCTACGCCGCCGCCGACTCGGCCGCGTCCGACGAGCAGGCGGTCGCGGGCTTCAAGCAGGCGGTCAAGTACCTGGCCGACGACTGCGCCGCGATCTGGCTGTTCTCCCTGCCCAACCTGGTGATCACCAAGTCGAACATCTCCGGGGTGTCCACCAACGCACCCGGCCTGAGCTTCGACCTCACCTCGATCACGAGCCGCTAGCCGGGTTAGAGCATGCACGTTGCGGGGCGGATCGGACGCCGCCTTGGCGTGTTCGCGATCAGCCTGCTCGGTGCATCGCTGCTGATCTTCCTGATCACGAAGGCGCTGCCCGGTGACGTCGCGCAGGTGCTGCTCGGCACGGACGCCACCCCCGAATCCGTCGCCGAGTTGCGCCGCGAACTTGGGCTCGACCGGCCGCTGATCGTGCAGTACCTGAGCTGGCTCGGCGGCATTCTGGTCGGCGACTTCGGCCACTCGCACCTCAGTGGCCAGCCGGTGCTTGCCCTGCTGGCCCCACGGATCGCGGTGACCTCGTGGCTGGTCGGCTTCGGCATGATCGGCTCACTCATCATCGCGCTGCCGGCGGGCATGGTTGCTGCGCTCAAGCGTCGCTCCTGGCCCGGTTTCGCGATCAGCGCCGCCGCACAGGTGGGAATGGCGATCCCGGTGTTCTGGGGCGGCATCCTGCTGGTGCTGGTGTTCGCGGTCTGGCTGCGCTGGTTGCCGGCCAACGGCTACGTGTCCTTGACCAAGGATCCGGGCCAGTGGGCCGCTCATCTGGTCCTGCCGGTGGTCACCCTGGCTGCGGTGCAGGGTGCGATCCTGATCCGCTACGTCCGCTCGGCCTTCATCGAGGTGTTGAACGAGGACTACTACCGAACCGCGCGCTCGGTCGGCTGGACGCCGATGCGCGCGCTGCTGCGGCACGGCGTCCGGAACGCAGCCATCTCGCTGGTAACCGTGCTGGGGCTGCAGCTCGCGTCAGTGCTGGTCGGGGCGATCGTCGTGGAGTCTGTGTTCAACCTGCCCGGACTGGGTTCGATGCTGCTCAGCGCCGTCGCCCAGCGTGACCTGCTGGTGGTGCAGGGCACCGTGATGTTCCTGGTGCTCGCGGTACTGCTGATCAGCGCTCTGGTCGACTTCTCCTACCTGCTGATCGACCCGCGCCAAGCCGCCGTCGATTCCGCGGACGGGGGCGCGGCCTCGTGAAGAAGGCACAGCTGGTCGCCGGCCTGGTCCTGGTTGCGCTGGTGGTGATCACCGCCATCGTCGCGGTCTTCTGGACCCCGTTCGACCCGATCCGGGTGGTGCCGTCCCAGCGACTGCTGGGGCCGGGCTGGCCGCATGTGCTCGGCACCGACGGCTTTGGCATCGACATCGCTTCCCGGCTGATGATCGGTGCCCGGACGGTACTGGTCGTCGGCATCATCTCGGTCGGCCTCGCATCGATCGTCGGCGTCCCGCTGGGCATGCTCGCCGGCCAGCTGGGCGGCTGGGTCGACGAGGTGGTGATGCGTTCGGCCGACATCGTCTATGCCTTTCCCGCGATCCTGCTGGCGACGCTGCTGGCCGCGGTCTACGGATCGTCCACGCTAACCGCGATGATCGCCATCGGCGTCGCCACCATCCCGGCTTTCGCGAGGGTCGCGCGCGCGGGCGCGAAACAGGTGATGGCCAGCGACTTCGTGCTCGCTGCGCGAGCGTCCGGCACCTCCCGCTGGGGAGTCGCCGGCCGGCACGTTCTGCCCAACATCGCGCCGCTGATCGGCGTCCAGGCATCGGTGGGTTTCGCGATGGCAATCCTCGCCGAAGCTGCGCTGTCTTACCTGGGCCTGGCGACGCCGCGTCCGAACCCCACCTGGGGCAACATGCTGCGCGATTCGCAACAGTTCCTCGTCACCGCTCCGTTGCAGGCGCTCTGGCCCGGCCTGGCGATCGCGCTGGCCGTGCTCGGCTTCAACCTGCTCGGGGACGGGTTACGCGACTACCTCGACCCACGACTGCGGGAGGTGTCATGACGCTTCTCGACGTGCGCGACCTCTCGGTGAGCTTTGGGCGAAGTCGGACGCCGGCCGTCCGCGGCATCAGCTTCGACCTGGCGGCGGGCGAGCGACTCGGGGTGATCGGCGAGTCGGGTTCGGGCAAGACCGTGACCGCGCTGGCGGTGATGGGACTGCTGCCGGAGAACGCCACCGTGACCGGATCGATCAGCCTGAACGCCACCGAGATCGTTGGTCTGGACGAAGTCGGCATGGCCAGGCTGCGCGGCGACGTGATCTCGATGGTCTTCCAGGAGCCGATGACCGCGCTCGACCCGACCATGCGGGTGGGCCGGCAGGTGGCCGAGGTGCTGCGGCTGCACCAGGGCGCCGAGCCCGGCGCGGCGCGCGAGCGGGTGGTTTCCATGCTGGGCGAGGTCGGGCTGACCGATCCGCAGCGGGTGGCGGACGCCTTCCCGCACCAGCTGTCCGGCGGCCAGCGGCAGCGGGTGATCATGGCCATGGCGCTGATCAACTCACCCGACCTGGTGATCTGCGACGAGCCGACCACAGCGCTCGACGTGACCGTGCAGGCTCGCGTCCTGGAGAAGCTGGACGAGGTGCTCACGGCTTCCGCAGCGGCTTGCCTGTTCATCAGCCACGATCTGGCCGTGGTTTCGCAGGTGTGCCACAACGTGCTGGTGATGCTGGACGGCGAGATCGTCGAACAGGGCACGGTCGCCGACCTGTTCAACCGTCCGCAGCACCCCTATACCCGCGGCCTGGTGGCCACCGCGCGCCTCGACCAGATCGAGCCGGGCGAGCGCCTGCCGACGGTCGAGGACTTCCATGCGAGGCGGCCATGACCGAACCGGTGTTCCGCGCAGAAGGGTTGACCCGCCGCTACCGCAACGGCGGCGCGGAGGTGGTCGCCCTGGATTCGGTGGACCTCACGCTGGACCGCGGTCGACGCCTGGGGATCGTTGGGGAGTCCGGCTCGGGCAAGTCGACGCTGGTGCGACTGTTGGCCGGGCTCGATCGGCCGACGGCGGGCCGGATCTGGTTCGAAGGTACTGAGATCACCGGGCTGCCGGAACGCAGGCTCGGCTTCCTGCGGGCTGCGGTGCAGATGGTTTTCCAGGATCCGCGCTCGTCGCTGAACCCGCGGATGAAGGTGGGTGACATCATCACCGAGCCGCTGCGTTCCCGGCTGGTGCGCAAGGAGTTGGCGGACGGGGACCATCGCGCCCGGTTGGCCGAGGTGCTTGCTGAGGTGGATCTGCCGGCCGATTCCGCCGACCGTTACCCGCACGAGTTCTCCGGCGGCCAGCGGCAGCGGATCGCGATCGCCCGCGCCCTGGCGCCGCGTCCGGACGTGCTGATCGCAGACGAGCCGGTCTCGGCGCTGGACGTGTCCGTTCGCGCCCAGGTGCTGAACCTGCTGACCGACCTGGTGCGTTCGCGCGGGCTGACCCTGATCGTGGTCAGCCACGACCTGTTGGTGGTGCGGCATCTGTGCGACCAACTGGCGGTGATGCGCGGCGGCCGGATCGTCGAGGCGGGTGCGACCGGGGCCGTTTACAGCCAGCCTCGCCAGGAGTACACCAGAGCCCTGCTGGCCGCGATCCCACGCATCAAGGTGGGCTAGCCGTGTCGCTGCGGATCGTCTGCGTACCGGACTCGTTCAAGGAGTCGATGACCGCGGTGCAGGCGGCCGCCGCAATGGCTCGCGGCATTCGTCGGGCCGTGCCGGACGCGGACTGCGTCGAGGTGCCGATGGCGGACGGCGGTGAGGGCACCTGCCGCACTCTGGTGGCTGCGCTGCAAGGCGTTTCAGTGCCGGTGCCGTGCCATGACGCCTTGGGTCGGCCGATTGTGGGCGAGTTCGGATGGGTGGCCGATCGTCGGCTGGCCATTGTCGAGGTCGCGGCCGGGGCCGGTCTGGAGCTGGTCCCGACGCACCTACGGGACGTGCGGACCGCGTCCTCTTTCGGTGCGGGTGAGTTGCTTCGGGCCGCGCTGGACGCCGGCGCGAGCGAGCTGCTGGTCGGGTTGGGCGGCACCGCCACCAACGATGCGGGGGCGGGATTGTTCAGCGCCCTGGGTGTGCGGTTCCTCGACTCGGCCGGCGAGCCGCTGCCGTCCGGGGGTGAGGCGCTGGCACGGCTGGCGTCGGTTGACTGCGCCGGGCTCGATCCGCGGCTGGCCGCAGTGCGGATCGAATTGGCTAGTGACGTGACCAATCCGCTGCTCGGGCCGAGTGGTGCCAGCGTGGTCTATGGGCCGCAGAAGGGCGCGGACGCGGCAGCTGTGACCGAACTGGACGCCGCCCTGACCTGTTGGGCGGACGTGGTCGAGTCGAGTCTTGGCGTGAGCGTCCGCGATCGCGCCGGAGCGGGCGCCGCCGGTGGCTTGGGTGCCGCCTTCCTGGCTTTCACCGGTGCCGAACTGGTGCCGGGGGTGGAACTGGTGAGCCGAGCGATCGGGCTCGCCGAGCACATTGTCGGCGCCGACTACGTTTTCACCGGGGAAGGGAGCGTCGACGCCCAGTCGCTGGCGGGCAAAGTGCCGCACGGCCTGGCCGCGCTGGCCGCTGCCGTGGGTGTGCCGACGGTGGTTTTCGCCGGCCGAGTCGAGCCCGGACTCAGCTCAGCGGACGTCCTGGCATACGTCCCGATCAGCGGTACGGTGGCCGATCTGCCGGCCGCGCTGGCCGCGGGGGAGTGGAACCTGGAACTCGCTGCCGAGCGGGTTACCCGGGAACTGGTCTCTGGTAGGGCACGCTGGACAGAGACACTCTGAGCAACGATCCCTGAGCTCGTCGAAGGGTCGTCCACACGCGGTATCACCAGGGGCTTCGGCAGGCTCAGCCAGCGTTGAGCGGCACTGATCCAGACGCCTAGAGCGCTAGGCGCTCGACCATCTCGTCGTGCAGCGGTCCGTTGGTCGCGATCGCGCCGGGGCCGTGCGGGCCGGCTGATCCGTCCAGGTTGGTGAAGCGTCCACCGGCTTCGGTGACGATCGGCACCAGCGCGGCCATGTCGTGCAGCGCCAGATCGGGCTCGGCGGCCACGTCCACCGCACCCTCGGCGACCAGCATGTAGCTCCAGAAGTCGCCGTAGGCGCGCGTCCGCCAGCAGTCCCGCATCAGGTCGACGAACTGCTGACCACGCCCCGTTTCCACCCAGCCGTGGATCGACGAGTAGGACAGCGACGCATCCTCCATGCTGGCCACCGCGGACGTGCGGCACGGCGTGCCCTGAAGCAGGGATCGGCCGGTGAAAGCGCCCCCGCCCTTGGCCGCCCACCAGCGCCGCGAGAGGGCGGGGGCCGAGACCACCCCCACTACGACCTCATCACCAACCATCAGCCCGATCAGCGTTGCCCAGACCGGCACCCCACGGACGAAGTTGGACGTGCCGTCGATCGGGTCGATCACCCAACGCCGCGGACCCCAGCCGGAGTCGTCCCGCTCCTCGCCGTGCACCGCGTCGCGTGGTCGGGTACGGCCCAGCATGGCGCGGATCGCGTCCTCGACGGCGGTGTCGGCGTCGGTCACCTCGGTGAGGTCGGGCTTGGCGGTCACCTTCAGGTCGGACGCCTTGAACCGGGCCATTGTGATCGAATCCGCCTGGTCGGCCAGGACGTGGGCCAGCCGGAGGTCGTCCAGCAGCGATTGGTCGGGCATGGCCGACAATCTAGTTGCCTGCGCCCGCAGCCAACGCCTGCCACACCGTGCCCGTGGGTGGCGGAATCTAGCCGAACGCCTTCTCCATCCTGCGGAAGGACTCCAGCCGCTCCGCAGCGAGCCGGCCCTCACTCATGGCGACGTCCAAAGCGCACTCCGGGTCGCTCGACAGGTGGCGGCAGCCGCGCGGGCAGTCGGTGACGATGTCGGCGAGGTCCGGGAAGGCCGAGATGATCGAATCGGGCGTCACATGGCTCAGCCCGAACGAGCGAACGCCGGGGGTGTCGATCACCCAGCCGGCGCCCTCTGGCAGCGGCAGGGCCACAGCGCTGGTGGACGTGTGCCGGCCGCGTCCGGTGACCTCGTTGACCTCGCCGACCTGCCGATCGACACCCGGGATCAGCGCGTTGACCAGGGTCGACTTGCCGACTCCGGAGTGTCCGACCAGCACGCTGCGGTGGCCGTCCAGCGCTTCCCGGAGCGTGCTCAGGTCGGCGCCAGGCTCGACCGCAACCACGCTTACGCCGAGCGGACGGTAGGTGGCCATCAGCCCTTCCGGGTCGGCCAGATCGGCCTTGGTGAGCACCAGCAGCGGCTCGAGGCCGGCGTCATAGGCGGCCACCAGGATGCGGTCGATCATGCCCACCCGCGGCGGCGGATCGGCCAGCGCGGCCACGATCACCAGCTGGTCGGCGTTGGCCACGATGGGTCGTTCGAACGGATCGTCGTCGTCCGCAGTACGACGTAGTACGGTCTCGCGTTCCTGCACCTCAACGATCCGGGCGAGGGTGCCTTCGTCCCCAGTCGTGTCGCCGACCAGTCGGACGCGGTCGCCGACGATCACGCCGGTGCGTCCCAGGCTGCGCGCCTTCGTGGTGGTGACGATCGTGTCGTCGTCCAGCAGGCAGCGGAAGCGGCCGCGATCGACGGTGACCACCATCGCTTCCACGGCCGCCGTGTAGGTGGGGCGGTCCTTGGTTCGTGGCCGGGTGCGTTTGCCGGGGCGATCGAAACCGGCGTGCGGGTCGTCGGTGATCGCCTCCCGCGACCTGCGGCTCACGCTTCGCGTCCGATCAGGCGGGCCCACAGACCGGGGAAGTCCGGCAGGGTCTTGGTGGTACAGGCGACATCGTCAAGCTCGACTCCGGGTGTGACCAGGCCGATCAGTGCACCGGCGTGGGCCATGCGGTGATCTGCATGGGTTGCGAAGCTGCCGCCATGCAAGGTGGCGGGAGCGAACTCAAGTCCGTCCGCGGTCTGCCGCACCGCTGCGCCCAACCGGCCCAGCTCAGTGCTGAGTGCGGCCAGTCGATCGGTTTCGTGACCGCGGATGTGCGCCACGCCGCGAATACGGCTCGGCCCGGGTGCGAGGGCAGCCAGGGCGGCTGCTGCCGGGGTGAACTCACTGATGGCGGCGAGGTCGACGTCCGCACCGCGTAGCCCGCCCGCGCCGCTGAGCGTGATGGCTCGATCGGCACCTGCGCCGTTGTAGCTCAATTGCCCACCGAACGCAGCCAAAGCGTCGGCCAGCGCAGACGTGGCTTGCACCCCGTCCGGCCAGGACGTGGTGAGCTCGCCACCGGTCACCAGGGCTGCGGCCAGCAGCGTCGCCGCGTTGGTCAGGTCCGGCTCAACGGCTTCGTCGAGCGCTGCGATCGGCCCCGACGCGACCCGCCAGGTGTTCATGCCCGGCCGCGTCACCGCCACGCCGCGACGTTCCAGCAGTTGGCAGGTCATCTCAATGTGGGGGAGCGACGGCAGGGTGGCGCCGGTGTGGCGCACCTCGATGCCGTCGATAAAGCGGGCAGCGGCCAGCAGCAGAGCGGAGATGAACTGACTCGAACCGCTCGCGTCCACCGTGACCGAGCCGCCATGGAAAGCACCGGAAGCCACCGTGAACGGCAGCTGATAGGGCGTACTCACTGCTGCGCCGAGGCTCGCAAGAGCGCCCAACAAGGGCGTCATCGGCCGGGCGGAAGCGTGCGGGTCGCCGAAGAACCGGGTGGGCCTGGACGCCAGCGCGGCCACTGGAGGCAGGAACCGCATCACCGTGCCGGCGAGGCCGCAGTCAATCTCGCCACCACCTTGCACTGCCACCGCCGGACGGACCTCCAACCGCCCGTCCGGCAGGTCATGGAACGCGGCGCCGAGCGTGCTCAGCCCGACCCGCATCAGGGTGGTGTCACGCGAATCCAGCACGCCAGAAAGAACCGAAGGACCATCAGCGAGCGCGGCCAGCAGCAGGCTGCGCGCACTTGCCGATTTCGAACCCGGAACAGCTACGTGGCCACGGACTCCAGCGGTCGCGACCGGTGCCGTCCAAGCGCTCAAGAAAGCACTTCCGCGACGAACTTGCGGCCCTGCTTCACCGACTTGCGGGCGAGCTTGGCCGCGTCCGCTGCGGTGGCCCGCGCGTCGCGCTCAAGTTCGGCCTTGCGCTTGGCCGCGTCCTTGGCGAGCAACTCGCGCTGCGTGCGCAGCCGCCACACCAGTGTCGGCTTGCCTTCGGTGTCCTGGGCGGCCAGCAGCACGCCACCGAGGAGGGCCACGTTCGTACCGAACTCCGCTTGGGCCGCGGCCTGGCCCGGACCCTTGGTCAGCGGGTTCGCGGCCAGCAGGTTGGGCACGGTGGTCACCGCGAGCACCCCGGCGCCGATTCGCCGGAAGAACCCGGTGGCCAGGCTCGCCCCGCCCACGATCTGGAGTAGGCCGTTCAGCTTCACCAGGCCGGTCGCGTCGGTGGGCACGAAAGCGCGCGCGGATTCGGGCAGCGCGGCAGACAACTTCGGCATCAGCTTCTCCGCGATCGGAGCGGTGGCGGGTGCCAGGTCTTCAGGGTGCGCCAAGGCGCGCACCCCGTTGAGCACGAAGTAACTGGCCAGCATCGAACGGGCGACGAACCGCAGAACACTCATGCCCTATTCCTACCCCGATCATTGCCCTCGGCGCGACCCAACTGGGGAGTTTCAGCGCACATTCTGCGCGCTAGCCTCTTCGGCATGTGCGGACGGTACGCGGTGAGCGCGGATGTGGACGAACTGACCGAGATCTTCGAGATCGACGAGGTGGCCGGACCGTTGCCCGGGCCGGACTACAACGTTGCGCCCACCGACCCCGTGCCGGCGATTATGGAGCGCGACCGGGCCGACGGCCGCCGACGGGTGCTGGCCGAGGTGCGCTGGGGGCTGGTGCCGTCCTGGTCGAAGGACGCCACCGGCGCCGCTCGCCTGATCAATGCCAGAGTCGAGACGCTCGCCGAGAAACCGGCCTTCCGCAGGGCCTTCGCGGCGCGGCGGTGCCTGCTGCCCGCCGACGGTTACTACGAGTGGTACCAACTCCCCGACAGCAAAACGAAACAGCCCTACTTCATCCGTCCGGCCGGAGGCGGGCTGCTGGTGATGGCCGGGCTCTACGAGTTCTGGAAGGCCCCGGACGGTACCTGGCTGGCCACCACGACCGTGATCACGACCGCGGCTGCCGACGAGGTCGGCCATATCCACGACCGGATGCCGATGGTGGTTGCGCCGGAGAACTGGGAGGCCTGGCTCGACCCGGGCTTCGGCATGGACGCGCGCGCTCTGCTCACCGTGCCGGCGCCAAGCCTTACCTACTACCCGGTCTCGACCGCCGTGAACAAGGTGGCCAACGACGGCCCGGAGTTGATCACGCCGCTGAGCTGACCAACCGAGCGGTCCGGGAATAGCAGAGCCGTCCGGTTCCGTTCACTAAGCATGATCGGCACCCTTGGCCAACCGGTGGCAGCAGACGTCCGCCGGCGCCAGGAGCACCCGCTAGGCTCCTTCGTGATGAACCTGCCGACAAAGCCCAGCGAAACCGATACCGGGTTGGACGAGAGCAAGGCCGAGCGCGACCACCGCTTCGAGACTGAGGCTCTGGCCTACCTCGACCAGCTTTACGGCGCAGCCTTGCGGATGACCCGTAGCCCGTCCGATGCCGAAGACCTCGTGCAGGAGACGTTCGCGAAGGCCTACGCCTCCTTCCACCAGTTCACCCCAGGAACGAACCTCAAAGCCTGGCTATACCGAATCCTGACCAACACCTTCATCAACACCTACCGGAAGAAGCAGCGCCAGCCGCAGCACTCCGGGCAGGAGGTCGAGGACTGGCAGCTTGCTCGCGCCGAGGCGCACACCTCGACCGGACTGCGGTCGGCGGAGATGGAAGCGCTCGACCGGATGCCGCATTCCGCGGTCACGGACGCGATGAACGCGCTGGCTCCCGACTTCCGGCTCGCGGTCTACCTCGCTGACGTCGAAGGTTTCGCCTACAAGGAGATCGCCGAGATCATGGGCACTCCAATCGGCACGGTCATGTCCCGGTTGAACCGCGGCCGCAATCAGCTGCGCGCCAACCTTGCCGACTTCGCCCGCGAGCACGGACTGATCGGGGACTCTGATGGTGAGTGAGTTCGAAGACTGCACCGAGGTGCTGCGCAATCTGTACGCGTTCCATGACCACGAGTTGACTCCGGCCGAGGCGGACGAGATCCGCCACCATCTGCTCGCTTGCGAGGGCTGCCTGGACCACTACGACGTCGAGGCCGCGCTGCGGATGCTGGTTCGCCGCTCCTGCTGCCAGTCGGCACCCGAGTCGCTGCGATTGCGGGTCCGGGCCATCTACTCCCAGACGATCCTCATCACCGAGCTGACCGACTAGCCCCTCCGACCCTGCGCGGTCCCGCTCGATTCGCCGGCCCGCCCGGCCCCACCTATTTCCCGCCGGCGAAACTGACAGACGCCGGGGACTCTTCGCAGGCATTCGTCAGTTTCGCTGGCGGGAACCAGCGGACGCGGTGCGCCGACCGGGCGTCCGCCTGACCAGGGACGCCTGAAGCGGGGACGGATGAACACGCGAAAGCCCCCGCCGAACCGGCGGGGGCTTTTCGATTACAGCGGCGATCCTCAGGCGTTCGGGCGCTTGCCGTGATTGGCTGCGCTCTTCCTGCGGGAACGGCGCTTGCGGCCACCCTTACCCATCGTGGTCTCCTTGAAGTCGACTCGGGACTCGCGCCGAGCGGCGCGAGGGCCCATTCTGCCAGCCCACGCGCGAAGGAGTCCAACCGAAGTCGGTTAGGGTGGCGGTCATGCAGACCATGGAGCAGGTCATCGCCCGACACTGCGTCCTCGAAGACGAGGACCGGGAGTGGCTGGAACTGCTGGTGGACGAATGGTCGCTTCTCGCCGACCTTGCTTTCGCCGACCTGATCCTTTGGGTGCCCGACGCTGACGACAACGTGTTCTGGGCCTGCGCCCAGGTGCGGCCGACCACCGGGCCCACCTCACTGGAGGATGACGTGGTGGGGGAGGAGATCGCCTACGACCCCGAGCACCTGGTCACCGAGGCGTACCTCTCCAGGGAGATCAGCCACACCAGCGGCAACAAGCTGCATGCGGGCATCCCGGTGGACGTGCAGGCGATTCCGATCCTGGCGGACGACCGCTGTCTTGGCGTTGTGGAGATGCACACCAACCAGATGGGCGTCCGTGCCCCAGGGGCACTTGAGGACGCCTACCTGGAGGCTGCGCAGGTGTTGGCCGGGATGGTGCACCGGCACCAGTTCCCGCTGGGCGGTGACCGGCGGGTGCCGTGGGTCTCACCGCGGGTCGGGGACGGCATGATCCGGGTCGACCAGGCGGGCATGATCCGGTTCGCCAGCCCGAACGCGCTCAGCGCTTACCGCCGGCTGGGCCTGACCAGCGATCTCTACGGCGAGAACTTCGTGGCGGTCACCCGCTCGCTGCTGCGGGAGAAGGTCCCGGTCGAACGTCCGGTTGCCGCGAGCCTCGCCGGTCGCGGCTCGGCCGAGCTCGACCTGGAGACCACGACCGCCAACGTCCGCATTCGCATTCTCCCGCTCACCGGCGAGGACGGGCCGGACGGACTGCTGGTGATGTGTCGCGACACCACCGAACTTCGTTCCCGCGAACGCCAGTTGGTGACCAAGGACGCGACGATCCGCGAGATCCATCACCGCGTCAAGAACAACCTGCAGACGGTGGCCGCGCTGCTGCGCCTGCAGGCCCGCCGGATCGAGTCACCCGAAGCCAAGGGCGCCCTCAGCGACGCGATGAAGCGGGTCGCTGCGATCGCGGTGGTCCACGAAATCCTGTCGCAGGCTTTCGACTCCTCGGTGAAGTTCGACGACGTGGCCGACCGGCTGCTGCGCATGGTGGGCGATGTGGCCGCCACCGGCGGCAAGGTGCGGATGGTGCTCCAGGGCTCGTTCGGCTACGTGCCCGCCGACGTGGCCACCAGCCTTTCGCTGGTGCTCACCGAGCTCTGCCAGAACGCCATCGAGCATGGCCTGCGGGACAAGGCCGGCGAGGTGCTGGTGATCCCGCAGCAGTCGGACGGCGAACTCAACGTGGTGGTGAAGAACTTCGGCGAGCCCCTACCGGAGGACTTCCGCATCGGCCGGTCGACCAGCCTGGGGCTCTCGATCGTGAGCACGCTGGTGGCCGACCTTGGGGGTCAGTTCACGCTCGCGTCCGATGATGATGCGACCACGGCCACCGTCCGGGTGCCGCTGCGCTGACGCAGGCCGGGGTCTCGACGGGCTCGACCGGTCGGTCAGGATCAGCCGTTGCGGACGCGCATGCGCGCGGCGCGACGCTTCATGGCGCGACGTTCGTCCTCGCTGAGACCACCCCACACTCCATGGTCCTGACCGGCATCGAGAGCCCACTGCAGGCAAGCCTCGCGTACGTCGCAGCGGCGGCAGACCTTCTTGGCCTCCGCTATCTGCATCAACGCTGGTCCCGTGTTGCCGACCGGAAAGAACAACTCCGGATCTTCGGTCAAGCAGGCAGCCTGATGGCGCCAATCCATGAAGTAACACTCCTGTTCGGTGGGCCGTGACGTCGGCCCAAGCACACGTCACCGGGCGCGAGAATTGCTCAACGCCCGGCGTCCAGAGTGGCAACTCTAGCCGGTCAGCACAAGGTCTTGGCCGCAATTTGCACATGTTGTGTGGTGCGCTATCACTGCGTGCACGCTCGGTTCGGGCGTGCGCACCCCCGCTAGGCTGGCCGGCGTGTCTAGAGCAACACTGGAGCGTCCGGCCGGGCTGCTGGTCGCGGTGGCCGGTTCCGGTCTGGTCGGGCTGGCCATTCTCGCGCTAGCGATCGCCTCGCTGGCGGCCGGGCACGGCGAGTTCAGCGGGGCGGTGGGTATCGCCCTCGTGGTCTACGGATTGCTGATCCTCGCGGCCACCTGGGCGCTCTGGCGGGGCAGCCTGTTCGGCAGGGGACCGGTGATCGCGACCGCCCTGCTGAACCTGATCGCTGCGGCCAGTTTCACCCCAGGTGCGCCTTGGGCGTGGCTGGTGGTGCTGGTGGCGGCCGCCACCGTGGTCGCGGCCGCGCTACCGTCCACCAGCCGGGCGTTGCACCTCAGCGGACGCGCCGGGCTCCAGCGGACGGACGAGCCAGGAAAGTGACCGGCTCGGCGTGTCCCGCCCCGGCGAAAGCCGACGTCACCGCCGCGCCGACCGCCTCCGCCTGCTCGGCGGCCACCAGGGCCAGCACGCAGCCACCGAAGCCGCCGCCGGTCATCCGGGCCCCGAGAGCACCGGACGCGAGCGCGGTTGCGACCGCGAGGTCGACGCTGGGCTCGGTGATCTCGTAGTCGTCGCGCATCGAATCGTGGGACGCCGTCATCAGCGCGCCAAGCTGGGCGTGATTGTCCGCATCCAGTGCCGCCACCGAGTCCTGCACGCGGCGATCCTCGGTCACGACGTGCCGCACCCTGCGGCCGATCTCCTCCGGCAGCACCGCCAGGGCGGCGTCCAGGTCGGTGACGTCGCGCAGGGCCGCCACGCCGAGCAGCCGGCAGGCCTCCTCGCAACTGGCGCGCCGGTCGGCGTACTCACCGCTCACGTGGCTGTGCCGGGTGCGGGTGTCGATCACAAGGATCTCGAGCCCTGCCTGGGTGACTGCCAGCGGTACCTGCCGGGTGTCGAAGCTGCGGCAATCAAGGAACAAAGCGTGATCGGCGACGCACAACGTGGACGCGGCCTGGTCCATCAGCCCGGTGGGTGCACCCACGTACGCGTTCTCTGCGACCCGGGCGAGCTTCGCCCGGTCCATCGGCTCGATGGTCAGGTCGTAAAGGTCGGCCAGCGCGGCTAGTGCGGCGCATTCGATCGCGGCCGAGGAGGACAGTCCAGCCCCGAGCGGCACGTCCGAGGTGAGCACCAGGTCGGCACCCCCAACCTCGTGGCCCGCCTGCCGCAGCGCCCAGATCACCCCGGCGAGGTAGGAATGCCACCCGTCAGTCCCCGGAACCAGCCCGTCCGCGTCGATCTCCACCGTGTCGTCCAGATCGACCGAGCGGAAGCGCCAGCGGCCGTCCTCCCGCCGCGAAGCGGCCACGTAGGCTGCCTGCGGGAGCGCGAAAGGGAGCACGAAGCCGTCGTTGTAGTCGGTGTGTTCGCCGATCAGGTTGATCCGCCCGGGCGCGGCCCATACACCGGCCGGTGCCGATCCGGTGAGCTCCTCGAAGGCCTCCACTGCAGCCTGGGTCAACACGCTAATCCTCCTCGTCGTCGAGTCTTGCCAGCCAGGTGGCCAGCCGCTCGACCGCGTTCTCATGCTCGGGCCATAGGTCGACGAAAGTGCTCAGCTGCTCGGCGAGCCAGGCCAACGTCACTTCCTCATCGCCCCTGCGGGCGGCGAGCTCCTCGATACCGCGGTCGGTGAAGTACATCAGTCCGCCATGGCGCGGGCGAGCAGGTCCGCTTCCTGAGCCTGGTGCACCTTCACCGATCCGACCGAGGGGGCGGACGCCGCGGCCCGGGTGATCCCGGTCATGCGCAGCTCGTAGTCCGGCAGAATCGTGCGGACGGCGTCGGCCAGGTACAGCTGCAGGAACCACCAGGCGCCCTGGTTCTCCGGCTCGTCCTGCACCCAGCGGATGTCGGTGACCTGCGGGTACTTGGCCAGCTCAGCGGCCAGTTCCTTGGTCGGCAGCGGGTAGAGACGCTCCAACGGCAGGATCGCGATCTGGCCGTCCAACCCGGCTTCGGCGCGCGCTGCCGTGAGCTCCCAGCGGATCTTGCCCGAGCACAGCAGGATGCGCCGCACCGCACTCGGGTCGGTGATCGTCGGATCGCCCTGGGCAGGTTGCCACCTTCCCTGGGTGAACTCCTCCACCGGCGACATCGAGGCCTTCGAGCGCAGCATCGACTTCGGCGTGGCGACGACCACGGGCCGGTGCCAGTTCACGTAGGCGTGGGTGCGCAGCAGGTGGAAGTAGCTGGCCGGCGTGGACGGTTGGCACACCGCAAGCGCCCCCTCCGAGCACAGGGTGAGCCAGCGCTCGATCCGGGCGGACGAATGGTCGGGACCCTGGCCCTCGTAGCCGTGGGGGAGCAGCAGCACCACCCCGGACTTCTGCGTCCACTTGGCGTTGCCGGAGGAGATGAACTCGTCGGCGATGGTCTGGGCGCCGTTGGCGAAGTCGCCGAACTGGCCCTCCCAGAGCACCAGGGCGTCCGGGGCGGCCACCGAGTAGCCGTATTCGAAGCCCATCCCCGCGTACTCGCTGAGCAGGGAATCGAAGACGTGGAAACGGCCCTGGTCGGGGCTGAGGTGCTTCAGCGGGACGTAGGCCCGGTTGTCCACCCGGTCGATGACCGCCGCGAACCGCTGGCTGAAAGTGCCACGGCGACTGTCCTGGCCGACCAGGCGAACCGGGCGCCCTTCCATCAGCAGCGAACCGAACGCCAGCAGTTCCGCGGTCGCCCAGTCGATCGGGCCCTTGCGGATGGCGTCGGCGCGGCGCTCCAGCTGGGGCAGCACCTTCGGGTGCACCGTGAAGCCCTCGGGGAAGGTGAGGTGGGCCTTGGCCACGGCCTCCATCGCCTCAGCCGTGATCGCCGTGCCGACGTCCTTGCCGAGCTTCGCCGGGTAGTAGGGCGTCTTGCTGATCGGCTCGTCCTGCGGCTCTTCCCTTACCTCCTTGAAGACGCTCTCCAAGCGATCGCGGAACTTCGCGATGACCTCGTCGGCGTCATCGGTGGAGATGTCGCCGCGACCGATCAGGGCCTCGGTGTAGAGCTTGCGGACGCTCCGCTTCTGCTCGATCAGGTCGTACATCAGCGGCTGCGTGAAGCTGGGGTCATCGCCCTCGTTGTGGCCGCGGCGGCGATAACAGACGATGTCGACGACGACGTCCTTGGCGAACCGTTGTCGGAAGTCGAAGGCCACCTGCGCGATCCGGGCAACGGCCTCAGGGTCGTCGCCGTTGACGTGGAAGATCGGCGACTGCACGGTCTTGGCGACATCCGTGCAGTAGACCGAAGAGCGGGATTCGATCGGCGCGGTGGTGAAGCCGACCTGGTTGTTCACCACGACGTGCACCGTGCCGCCGGTCTTGAAGGCACGCAGTTGGCTCATCTGCAGGGTCTCGTAGACCACGCCCTGGCCGGCGAACGCGGCGTCGCCGTGCATCAGGATGGGCAGCACCGGCCAGCCCTCGATCTTGCCGATCTGGTCGATCTTCGCCCGGGCGATGCCCTGCACGACCGGGTCGACCGCCTCCAGGTGGGACGGGTTCGCGGCCACCGAAGTCTTGATCGTCCGGCCGCTGGCTGCCTTGAACTCTCCTTCGGAGCCCAAGTGGTACTTCACGTCACCGGAGCCCTGAGAGAGCCGTGGGTCGTAGTTGCCCTGGAACTCGCGGAAGATCTGGCCGTAGGACTTGCCCACGATATTGGCCAGCACGTTCAGCCGGCCGCGGTGGGGCATGCCGATGATGGCCTCGCTCAGGCCGGCGTCCGCGGCCTGCTCGCAGACCTCGTCGAGGAACACGATCGCCGACTCGCCGCCCTCGAGGGAGAACCGCTTCTGTCCCACGAACTTGGTCTGCAGGAAGGTCTCGAAGATCTCCGCCTCGTTGAGCTTGTCCAGGATCCGCAGGTGCTCCTCGCGCGGCCAGGGCACGAACGGACGCTCGAAGCGGTCCTGGATCCAGGTGCGCTGCTCGTTGTCGGCAATGTGCATGTACTCCACACCGACAGTGCGGCAGTAGGAGTCGCGGAGCATCACCAGCAGGTCGCGCAGCGTGTGCACCTCACCGCTTCGGCCGCCGAAACTGCCAACCGGGAACTCGCGATCCAGGTCCCAGAGGGTTAGGCCGTGGTACTCCAGGTCGAGCTCTGGGTGCGATCGCTGCCGGTATTCCAGCGGGTCGATGTCGGCCATGTAGTGACCGAGGTTCCGGTAGGCGTTGATCAGCGAGAAGATTCGTGCGCTGCGCGGGATCGAGCCGACCCGTTCGTCATTGACGTCGTTGGCCCAACGGATCGGGGTGTAGGGCACGCGCAGGGAGTGGACGATCTCGTCGTAGAAACCATGCTGACCGATCAGCAGCTCGTGCAGCACCTTCAGGAACTCACCGCTCTGTGCACCCTGGATCACCCGGTGGTCGTAGGTCGAGGTGAGCGTGGTCACCTTCGAAACGCCGAGTTGGTTGATCCGGGCCTGGCTGGCGCCCTGGAACTCCGGCGGGTAGTCGATGGAGCCGACGCCGAGGATCAGGCCCTGACCGGCCATCAGGCGGGGCACCGAGTGGTTGGTGCCGATGCCGCCCGGGTTGGTCAGTGTCGCGGTGGTGCCGGCGAAGTCAGCAACGGTCAGCTCGCCCCTGCGGGCCTTGCCAACCAGTTCTTCATAGGCCGCCCAGAAGCCGGCGAAGTCGAGGTCCTCGCAGTTCTTGATGTTCGGTACGAGGAGTTGGCGGGTGCCGTCCGCCTTCTTGAAGTCGATCGCGAGGCCGAGGTTGATCGACGGCGGCGTCACCAGGTTCGGCTTGCCGTCGACCAGTTCGTAAGAGTTGTTCATCTCCGGCACGGCCAGCAGGGCCTTAACCATGGCCCAGCCGATGAGGTGGGTGAAGGAGACCTTGCCGCCGGTGGAGCGGGCCAGGTGCGCGTTGATCATCTGCCGCTGGTCGATCACCAGCTTCATCGGCACCTGGCGGACGCTGGTCGCGGTCGGCATCGACAGTGAGGCGTCCATGTTGACCGCGGTGCGGGCCGGGGCGCCGCGCAGCGGGGTGCGGACGGGCTCGGTTGCATCCTTGGTTGGCTGCGGCGCCTGCTTCGGGCGGTTCGCGGATACGCCGGAGGCTGCTCCAGTGATCTGGGGCGCGTTCTCTGCGTTCGGCTGGACGGCCTCGACTGCCGGCTCGTTCACCGGGGCTTCGGCCAGCGGACGGGACTCCGGCTCGGGTTCGGCCACGTCCACGATGGGCACTTGCACGACCTGCACGGTCTCTGCGGCAGCGGAGGTCGCCGGAGCTTGGACTTCCGGAGCTTGGGTCGCCGCAGCGGGGGCGGTCGGAGCCGCGGACGGTGCAGCCGCCGGTTGCGTCCCGTCCGCCGAAGCACCTTGGTGACTGCGGAAGTACTCGACCCAGCTTGCGTCCACCGACTCGGGGTCGGCGAGATACTGCTCGCGCATCTCCTCGATCAGCCAGTCGTTTGCGCCGAATTCGGCCAATGAATCGTTCGTGTCGACCCCCGAACCAGGTGTGGCCACAGTCGCCTTCTTCCTTGTCCACGCTGTCTTTTCGGCTCTTGGGTGATGCTACCTACAACCACCACCGGATTTGAACGAACAAGGCGGCGAGTCCCACGGCTCGGCTGGTCAATCGAGGTCTGACCAGTCGATGGAACTCCGATGATCGATCGAGCTGCGGCCGGTCGGTCGGGTTTCGGGTGGTCGAGCTTGTCGGCATCAAGTAAGCGGTCCCGGCCAGAGTGTCTCTGACCGGGACCGATGTGGCGCCCCCGCGAGGATTCGAACCTCGGCTCCCGCCTCCGGAGGGCGGTGCTCTATCCCCTGAGCTACGGGGGCACACCCGCGTTGCGGGCTTGGACACCTTAGCAAAGATTCGCGGTGCGTCTCGCGGGCCTATCCTGTGGCCGTGTCCGGGGCCCGCAGACTGCTCGCAGCGGCGCTGCTGCTCGTCCTGCTGTCCGGTTGCGTGGCCAAGGCCGCGCCGGCCCCGGCCGAACTGCGCCAGACCCCACCGCCGTGGCCCGCACCGCGCGACGGCATCGCGTATTTCGAGGCGGCGGGTGTGCCCGCGTCCCGTCTGGACGACCGCTCGAACCAGCGGGTCGTGACCGTGGCGATCAGCATCGACGACGTCGGCGTCCCGTTGGTGCCGAACATCGGTGTCGACCGTCCGCGCGCGCTCCAGGCGCCGGTGCACACCCACGATGCCAGCGGCACGGTCTGGTTGGAGGGCCAGGGCGTCCAGGACGTCACGCTCGGCCAATTCTTCACGATCTGGGGCGTCCGCTTCGATGAGCGCTGCCTCGGTGCAGCGTGCGGCGGCGTCCAGGTGAGCGCGGACGGTGCCGCGGTTGCGACACCGGCAGAGCTCCGCCTGGCCGAGGTGTCCGACGTCCAGATCCGGGCGGCCAGCGGCAGCTGAGCGGCCACTTCTGGCACAGTTGCCTGCCATGACCCACATGCACGTCGCCGGCTCCATCCACGCCGACGTCACCACGCCCGCACCGGTGTGGCTGACCCGGCCCGAGGATGTCAATGCCCTCTCCGACAAGCTGTGGAGCAAGACCGTCAAGCGCGACGACGAGGGCGTGATCCAGGTTGCCGGCATTCCGGTGACCGAGCTGGCCGAGCAGGTCGGCACCCCCGCCTACGTGATCGACGAGGACGACTTCCGCGAACGCGCGCGCGAATGGCGCAACGCCTTCGAAGGCTGGACGGTGTTCTACGCCGGCAAGTCTTTCCTCAGCGGCGTCATCGCCCGCTGGGTGGGCGAGGAGGGGCTCAACCTCGACGTCTGCTCGCTCGGTGAACTGACCGTGGCGCTGCGAGCGGGCTTCGACCCAGCCCGGATCGGCATGCACGGCAACAACAAGTCCGAAGCCGAGTTGCGGCTAGCCCTGGTTCGCGGTGTCGGCCGGATCATCGTCGACTCCTCGGACGAGATCACTCGCCTCGAATCGCTTTGTGCCGAGCTGGACACCACAGCCAACGTCATGATCCGGGTGACCACCGGCGTCGAGGCGCACACCCACGAGTACATCGCCACCGCCCACGAGGACCAGAAGTTCGGCTTCTCGATCACCGGCGGCCAAGCGCTGGTCGGCATGTTCCGCTGCCACCACAGTCCGCGGCTGAACCTGCTCGGTGTGCATTCCCACATCGGTAGCCAGATCTTCGATACCAACGGCTTCGAGGTGGCCGCCCGGCGCACGCTCAAGCTGTTCGCCCAGTTCAAGGAGGCCACCGGCATCGAGCTGTCCGAGCTCGACCTCGGCGGCGGCTTCGGCATCGCCTACACCAAGGAGGACACGCCGGCGTCCCCGTCCGAGCTCGCGTCCGGGTTGCGGGAGATCGTGGCGCACGAGTGCGCGGGCTTCAGGCTGGCCGTCCCGGCGATCTCCATCGAACCCGGGCGCGCGATCGTCGGCCCGTCCGGCATGGCGCTGTACCGGGTCGGCACGGTCAAGCCCGTTGACGTCGGCGGGGGACTGAGCCGCCGCTATCTTTCGGTGGACGGCGGCATGAGCGACAACATCCGTCCGGCGCTGTACGCGGCGGAGTACTCCGCAGCGCTGGCCAACCGCACCTCCGCCGCCGCGCCGGTGGTGTCGCGGGTGGTGGGCGTCCACTGCGAGGGCGGCGACATCCTGGTGCGCGACGAGTTCCTGCCCGCGGACGTGGCCGTGGGTGACCTGCTGGCCGTGCCCGCAGCCGGGGCGTACAGCCGGTCGATGGCCAGCAACTACAATCACACCCCGCGGCCGCCGGTGGTTTCGGTGAAGGACGGAACGGTCTCCGTCATGGTGCGCCGCGAAACCCTGGACGACCTCCTGGCGCTCGACGCCGGGCTCGCTGACGAGGAAGCATGATGACGGATTCCACGCCGCTGAAGGTGGCCCTGCTCGGCTGCGGAGTGGTCGGCTCCCAGGTCGCCCGCTTGCTGATCGAACAGGCCGAAGACCTGCGCGCCCGGATCGGACGTCCGCTCGAACTGGTCGGTATCGCGGTGCGCCGGCTCGAAGTCGAGCGGCCCGGCATCGACCGCGCGCTGCTCACCGACGACGCGCTCGCCCTCGCCAGCCGCACCGACGTCGACCTGGTGATCGAACTGCTCGGCGGCATCGAGCCCGCGCGCAGCCTGATCCTGGCTGCGATCGGCGCCGGCGCTTCGGTGATCACCGCGAACAAGGCACTGCTGGCCGAGGACGGCGGGACGATCTACGCCGCCGCCGAGCAGGCCGGTGTGGACGTCTACTACGAGGCGGCGGTCGCCGGCGCGATCCCGATCATCCGGCCGTTGCGCGAGTCGCTGGTCGGTGACGAGGTCACCGCGGTGGTCGGCATCGTCAACGGCACCACGAACTTCATCCTGGACAAGATGCACACCGATTCCGCCGATTTCGGCGCGGTCCTTGCCGAGGCGCAGGAACTGGGTTTCGCCGAAGCCGACCCGACCGCGGACGTCGAAGGCTACGACGCCGCAGCCAAGGCCGCGATCCTGGCCAGTCTCGCCTTCCACACCCGGGTGAACCTCGCCGACGTGGATCGCGAGGGCATCACCGGCGTGACCGGCGAGGACATCGCCGCAGCCAAGGAGATGGGCTGCGTGATCAAGCTGCTGGCCAGTGCCACGCTCAGTGACGACGACACCATCGCGGTGGGCGTGCACCCGACGATGGTGCCGGTGGCGCACCCGCTGGCCGCGATTCCAGGTGCGTACAACGCGGTCTTCATCGAGTCGCGGCACGCCGGCCGGCTGATGTTCATGGGGCCCGGCGCAGGTGGGTCGCCGACCGCGTCCGCGGTGCTGGGTGACCTGGTGACAGCCGCGCGAAACCGCGTCCGTGGTGCTCGGGGACCGGCCGAATCGACCTATTCGGGACGCGCGATCACGCCGCCCGGCAAGGTTGCCTCGCGCTACTACGTTTCGCTCACCGTGCACGACGAGCCCGGCGTGCTGGCCAAGGTGGCCGCGACGTTCGCCAAGCACGGAGTGTCGCTGCAGGCCGTCCGCCAGGAGAGCACCGGTGCACAGGCCCGCCTCGGGGTCATGTCCCACCTCGCGCTCGGTGAGCAGACGGACGCGGCCATCGCCGAACTGGGCGGAATGCCCGAAGTGCATCCCGGCATCGCCGTGATGCGGGTGCAGGGGGCCTGATGGATCTGGCGTGCCTCGATCTGGAAGGCGTCCTCGTTCCGGAGATCTGGATCAATGTCGCCGAGACCACCGGGATCGACGAACTGCGGCTGACCACTCGGGACATCGCCGACTACGACGAGCTGATGGGCCACCGGCTGCGCGTGCTGGACGCGCACGGCATCGGCCTCACCCAGATCCAGGCGGTGATCGCCGAAATGGGACCGATGCCCGGCGCGGCGGAGTTCCTAGACTGGCTGCGGGAACGCTTCCAGGTGCTGATCCTCTCCGACACCTTCTATGAGTTCGCCATGCCGCTGATGGCCCAACTCGGCTTCCCGACCCTGCTGTGCCACCGGCTGCAGGTGCAGGACGACCGCGTGATCGGCTACACCCTGCGGCAGGCCGAATCGAAGCGGACCGCCGTCCGAGCGCTGCACGAGCTGAACTTCCGGGTGGTGGCCACCGGGGACTCCTACAACGACACCGCCATGCTCGCCGAAGCCGACGCGGGCATCCTGTTCCGGCCACCGGCCAATGTGGTCGCCGAGTTCCCGCAATTCCCGGTGGTCACCGACTACGCCGGGCTGCGCAACGCGTTCAGCTCGGCCCTCTAGCCACAGCTGGGCAGCAGATTTCCCCTCGACGTGAAGATATTCGGCAGCTCTGCGCCTGCGCTCGCCGCCGGGTGCTAAGCTGGCTTCGCGCCTCAGGCGTGGCTGCCCCTCAGATCGGGCAAGACGAACGCGAAGCAGACGTCCTCACTCGTCGAGAGATCCCAGTAGCTGTTCAGAGCATCCTGGCATCTCGGATCTGGCTGTCAAACAAGAGCTCTTTGTGGGCACCGGGCGGAGCCCGTACGGCCATGCCGGCGGACGCCCGATTGAAAGGAAACCCGTGACCGACACCATCGAAGCCGGTACCCGCAAGCGCTCCGGCGCTGGCCTTGACGGAATGCTGCTGCCGGAGCTGAAGCAGCTCGGCGCTTCCCTCGGGCTGAAGGGCACCGGCACCATGCGCAAGGGTGCGCTGATCGAGGCGATCCAGACCGCGCAGGGCTCGGCCAAGCCTGAACGCCCGGCCAGCGAGCGACCAAAGGGTGGTCGCGCCCGCGCCAAGGCCGCACCGTCCGGCGAGGCCGCGGACGCCGGCCAGCCCACGCTCCCGCGCAGCGCCGAGGCGGACGCGACCGTCGGCGAAGCCTCTGCCGAACGGACGGCAGAAGCGGCGCCGGCCCGCCGTTCCCGGGCGCGCGGCAACCAGGCTGAGCGCACCCAGACCACCGATCGTGAGCCTGCGGCCCGTGCCGATTCCGGCACCGCTGACGCAGGCAGCGCCGGCGTTGACGATGTCGCAGCCCGACTGGATGCGCTGAAGGCTGAGGAGTCCATCCGTCCGCGCCGCAATCGTGGGGACGGGGCCGACGGTGCCGAGGCTCGCAACAGTGAAACGGCGCGCCAGCCGCAGCAGAACTCGCAATCGCAGCAGAACCAGCAGCGCAATGACCGCAACGATCGCGACGACGACGATTACGGCAGTGGCCGGCGCAGCCGCCGTCGCCGCAACCGTGACCGGCAGAACAACAACCGTCGCGGTGGCCGTGCCGTCGGCGGGCCCGCCGGTCTCGACCGGATGGAAGCCGAGCCGGTGCTGGCCGAAGACGATGTGGTGATCGAGATCTCCGGCATCCTGGACGTTCTCGACAACTACGCATTCGTGCGGACCACCGGCTACCTGCCCGGACCCAACGACGCCTACGTTTCGCTGTCGATGGTCAAGAAGTGGGGCCTGCGGAAGGGCGACATCGTCACCGGTGCCATCCGCGCGCCGAAGGAGGGCGAGCGGCGGGAGAAGTTCAACCCGCTGGTGCGGATCGACACGATCAACGCCGCAGCGCCGGAGAAGGCCAAGGACCGTCCCGACTTCCAGAAGCTCACTCCGCTGTACCCGCAGGAGCGGCTGCGCCTTGAGACCACCGGAATCAACATGACCGGCCGAATCATCGACCTCGTGTCTCCGGTAGGCAAGGGCCAGCGTGGCCTGATCGTGTCGCCGCCGAAGGCCGGCAAGACGCTGGTTATGCAGGCGATCGCCAACGCGATCACGGTGAACAACCCAGAGGTACACCTCATGATCGTGCTGGTCGACGAGCGTCCCGAGGAGGTCACCGACTTCCAGCGGACGACGTCCGGCGAGGTGATCGCGTCCACCTTCGACCGTCCCGCCGACGACCACACCACGATCGCCGAACTCGCGATCGAGCGGGCCAAGCGCCTGGTGGAGCTCGGGCGGGACGTGGTGGTGCTGCTGGACGGCATCACGCGGCTGGGGCGGGCCTACAACCTGGCCGCGCCGGCGTCCGGACGCATCCTGTCCGGCGGTGTCGATTCGGCTGCGCTCTACCCGCCGAAGAAGTTCTTCGGCGCGGCGCGCAACATTGAGGACGGCGGCTCGCTGACCATCCTGGCCACGGCGCTGATCGAGACCGGATCGAAGATGGACGAGGTGATCTTCGAGGAATTCAAGGGCACCGGCAACATGGAGCTACGGCTGCGGCGCGACCTTGCCGACAAGCGCATCTTCCCGGCGATCGACCCGGTGGCCTCCGGCACCCGGCGTGAGGAACTGCTGCTGGCCCGCGACGAGTTGGCGATCATCTGGAAGCTGCGCCGAGTGCTCAGCGCGCAGGATCCGCAGGCAGGTCTGGAGATGCTGCTCAACCGCATGCGCAAGACCCAGAGCAACCGCGA
>DAOPRQ010000004.1:10181-47585 GCA_035349055.1 Propionicimonas sp. | reverse complement strand
GCGGGGTGTTCAGCATCGAGTCCGACTCGGCCATCGCCTGGTAGTCCCAGATCGACGGCACCTCGGGGCGCGCGTGGCCGACCAGGTCGTCGCGCACCAGCAGCACGCACAGCCCGGACGGTCCCATGTTCTTTTGCGCGCCGGCGTAGATCAGGCCATAGGACGTGACGTCGATCGGCCGGGACAGGATGGTGGAGCTCAGGTCGGCCACCAGCGGGACGTCGCCCGCCTCGGGCAGGTAGCCGAACTCGACCCCGCCGATGGTCTCGTTCGGCGTGTAGTGCAGGTATTTCGCTGCCGGATTGACGGTGTAGCTGCCGGCCGCCGGCGTGGTGGTGTATTTGGACGCGGCCTCGTCGGCGAGCACCTCGACGTTCAAGCCGGCCTTCCTGGCCGCCTTGATCGCCTTGGCCGACCACTGCCCGGTGTGCAGGAAGTCGACGGTGTCGCCAGCGGCGGTGAGGTTCAGCGGAATGGCATCGAACTGACCGGACGCCCCGCCTTGCAGGAACAGCACCTGGTAGTTGTCCGGGACGCCCATCACTTCGCGGAGCAACGCCTCGGTCTGGGCAGCGCAGGCCACGAAGTCCTTGCCGCGGTGCGAGACTTCCATCACCGACATCCCCGAACCCTGCCAGTCGGTGAGTTCGGACTGGGCGGCTTCCAGTACCGGAAGCGGGAGCATGGCCGGACCTGCGGAGAAGTTGTAGACGCGCATGGCCCACATTGTGGCAGGCCGTCTCAGTTCATCGCCGCGCGACGCTCGGCGTGGACCCAGATCCCGGTGGGGTGCGGGTCCTAGACCCCGAGCTTGGCCCGCTGCAGCACCGCGATGGTAGTGGCCTGGCCGACCAGGGTCACGTTGGCCGCGGGCCGGCGTCCGAACAGGTAGAGCAGCAACTCGCTGGCCGGGCCCACCAGGGTGACGATGTCGGCTCCCTTGCCCACGCGCAGCGGCTCGTCGGCCACGTGGCGCTTCAACCACGTCGCCACCGGCACCCGGCGCAGCATCAGTTTGGCCATCGTCCGCACCCGTCCCCAGGCGTAGTCTTCGAACTCCGGATCGAGCGGACGCGGCGTGCGGTCGCCGTCGCCGCGACGGACGTCCTCGCAGTGCACGAAGAACTCGATCTCGTTGGCCGCCTTCTCCGCCCCCGGCAGGCGGAAGAGCGAGAACCCCTGCGGGCCGCGGCGGATCGTCGCGACCAGGTCGGCATATGACCGTTGGGTCATGACTTCGGCCATCCGCGTCTCCAGGCGTCCGGCCAGCGGCTTGAACACGGCCCCGGCTGGTGCGAGCAGTTCGTTCTCGCGCAACCACACGTGGGCGGCCAGATGATGTGCCGTCCAGCCCTCGCACAGGGTCGGGGCGGACGGGTCGACGGTATCGAGGGCATCGCAGAGGGCGGCGCGTTGCGGACTGAGGCTCATGGTTCGCACCCTACCCACCGACCTGCTGGTCGGACGCGGACTTGAACCCCTAAACCGGTGCTCACTCCTCACCCATGTCGCAGACCTCTCCGGCCGGCACCATGTGATACCCGGTCGAGGAGCGACCCAGCTCGCCGCCCGAGGTGGAGGTGAGGGTGCCGCCGGTGAACTGTCCGGCGAGGTTGGGGTCGTCCAGTTTCACCCCGAGGACCAGGATGACGCGCTCTCCAGGTGGCACCGGTTCGAAAGTGAAGCCGTGCGGGATGAGTGCCGGATCGTTTCCAACGCCGGGCTGGGGTTCGCCGACAGGCACGAAGTAGCCGCCGACCACCGAGGCTCCGGCAACCTGGTCAGGCACGAATGCTGCGGCGGAGACCGCGCTACCAGTGCGGTTGGAGAACACTTCGTGTCCCAAGTAGGCCTCGCCGTCGCCGTTCACAGGCACGCACAGTGTTGTGCCTTCGGTGGCCGAGATGAGTTGGGGCTGGACCGAACACCCGGCCCAGCTCACCACGGCGACAGTAGCAGCGCCGGCCAGACCAGCGACGGCGAGCCTTCTCACTTCACAACCATCAGTCCTGGCGCGTCACCCGGGACTCCATCCACGCCACATAGCTTCCCGGGCTTGGTGAAGTTCACCCAGTGCCGGACGGTCGCCGAGTAGCCGGAGCGTGACGACAGGTCAATGCCGATCTTGGACTTGATGGAGACGCCGTTCGAGAATGTCGACGCTGTGGTGTTCTTCTTGTTGAGCCCGCTTCCAGCCAGGTAGGGCGCACAATTGCTCGCAGGGGTGGATGGAGTCGTGGTCCACAACTCGTCCGTTCCGGTGGCGAACGCAATCGGTCGCGCTGAGATCTGGGCAATCTGCGTGGAGCCGTAGGTGCAACTCAGTTCGGCGTACTTGAACTGCGTCCTGTGCTTCCTCGCCCCAATCGCTGTGTAGATCGGGAAGTTGACGGTCGTCGATGCTTGGAAGGTTGTGGTTCCTGACATCGTGTAGACCCCGTTCACTTTAAGGGCAACACCAAAGGTCGTTGTGGCGTCCTCCTGGTAGTAAATCCGCTGCTGCGCGTTGGTGGTGGTGGCTGCTGTCTGGCCAACAACCGTCCATACGTTGCCGAGATCCTTCACCATCTTGCAGTTGCTGGGGATGCTGGCCATCGGCGCGACGGCGATGCTGGCCGGTTCCTGCAATTTCGCTGGGCTCTGCGACGTGACTGCCAGATCCAGAGCGAGCCCCTGGCTCGTCCCTGCCACACTGCGCGTAGCAACTCCCGCCGTGCTCGCGGCCGCCTTCGTGGTTGGTGTGGCGGCTGCGTTGACCGTGAGCTTCTTCTTGCCAGGGTCTACCAGCGCGGTGTCGCTGTACACCGCGGTCCCGTCGGTGGTAGAGGCCACGATGTCGATGTTCACGGGCCGGCCGCCGGTGCCACTCTTCTGTACGACCGCGTCGTAGTCGAGGCTCAGTGCATAGCTGCCGTCGAACTGGATCTCAGCCCGGCCGACCTCGGTGAGAGTGAAGGAGTCGCCAACCTTCAAGTTCTTCGTGACGGCAGCACCTGGGAACGCGTAGGCGGTTACGGTACCGGACTTGGCGGCGGCGCCCTTCGCGTTGCGGACGACTCCGGAAGCAAAGGTCTTGGTTGCGTCACGGGCGACGAGTTGGGTGCTGTCGATGTCAGTGGTGGCGGGCGCGGCGTGGGCCGTCGTGTCGACCACAAAGTAGCTAACCCCGAGGACGAGGGCCGCCGCCAGGGTGAGTATCCGGGATGGCATCCGAATCGGCTGGCGACCGAAGGCAGGTCTGAGCTGGAATCGCTGCGCCATTGAGGTTGAGATGAAGGAGCGCATTGTGGGCTTTTCGCTAGGCGGTCTCCCCTCAGGTTGAGGGTGGTGGCCCGAGTGTGGCGAATTGCGAACCCGCCCGCAAGATGTTGAGCCGAATCCAACGGCGGTTCGAACACTTGCTTCTCGCAGAGGCATGATCGCTCGCGCAGGACCTCCCGCTAAGGCCCGTCCGGCCACCTCGGCAGGCCGGCCTCCCCATTCGGGCCAGACGAGACGAACCTGTCACAATGTGCGGGTGACTGAGCTGAACCCCGACGTGGCCGCCTTGCTGAAGCGGAACCCGGACGGGCTCGTGCCTGCGATCGTGCAGGACGCGACCGACGGACGGGTCCTGATGCTGGCCTGGATGGACGACGAGGCGTTGCGCCGCACCTTGACCACCAAGCGCGGCACCTACTGGTCGCGCAGCCGGCAGAGCTACTGGGTCAAGGGCGAGACGAGCGGAAACACCCAGGCCGTGCGCGAGGTGCGGCTGGACTGCGACGGCGACACCCTGCTGGTGCGCGTGGACCAGAGCGGTCCGGCCTGTCACACCGGCTCGGTTACCTGTTTCGACGACCGGGTGCTGCTGGCGGAGGGCGCATGAGACCATCCCACGAAGTCCTGTTCCTCCGCTGCGCTCTACCGAACGGTTCCGTGGGGGCCCCGAAGTGAGCGTCACCGTCACCCCTGACCTCGCCGGGTTCCTTGCCGCCGGCGCCACCCAGCGGGTGGTCAGCGTCCATACCCGCCTGCTGGCGGACGACTTCACCCCCGTCGGCCTCTACCACCAGCTCTGTGGCGAGCGGCCGAACACTTTCCTGCTCGAATCCGCCGAAGGTGGGGTGTGGTCGCGCTACTCGTTCGTCGGGGTGAATGCGGCCGCCACGCTCACCGAGCGGGACGGGCTCGCAGAGTGGACCTGGGCCGACCGTCCGATCACCGGACTGCCCACCGGCGGCGACCCGCTACAAGTGCTCGCCGACACCCTCGAACTGCTGCACACGCCGCGCACCGAGGGCCTGCCGCCGCTGACCTCCGGCATGGTCGGCTACCTCGGCTACGACGTGGTGCGCCGCCTGGAGAAGCTGCCGGATGGTAACCCGGACGACCTCGGCATCGCCGAACTGGCGATGATGCTGGTCGCCGACATGGCCGTCCTCGACCACCACACCGGCGAAGTGTGGCTGGTGGCCAACGCGATCAACTTCGACGATTCGGCCGCGCACATCGAAGACGCCTACGCCGACGCGGTGCGCCGTGTGCAGGCGATGGCCGCCGCGCTCCAGCAGCCCTCCCGTCCGCTGGTCGCCGTCCGGGACGAGTCCCCGGTGACGCCGCAGGTGCGTCGCCAGCGCACGTCGGCGGAGTACCAGGCCGCGGTGTCGGCCGCGATCGAGGAGATCCGCGCGGGCGAGGCCTTCCAGATCGTGCCCAGCCAGCGCTTCGAGACCGACTGTCCGGCCGATGCCCTGGACGTCTATCGCGTCCTGCGCCGGCGGAACCCGAGCCCCTACCTCTACCTGCTGCGGCTGGGCGGGTTCGCGATCGTCGGCTCCAGCCCGGAGGCCCTGGTCAAGGTGAATGCCGGCCGGGCGACCACCCACCCGATCGCCGGGACGCGTCCGCGCGGCGCCACGACCGATGCGGACGCCGCGCTGGAAGCCGAGCTGCTGGCCGATCCGAAGGAGGCGGCCGAGCACCTGATGCTGGTCGACCTCGGCCGCAACGACCTCGGCCGGGTCTGCGTGCCGGGCACCGTGGCCGTGGTCGAGTTCATGAAGGTGCGCCGCTACAGCCACGTGATGCACCTGGAGGCCGCGGTCTCGGGCACGCTGGCCGCCGGCCGGACCGCTCTGGACGCCACCCTGAGCTGTTTCCCCGCGGGCACCCTCTCCGGTGCGCCGAAGGTGCGGGCGATGGAGATCATCGACTCCCTGGAGGTGTCGCGGCGCGGCCTGTACGGGGGAGTGGTGGGCTACTTCGATTTCGCCGGTGACTCCGACACCGCAATCGCGATCCGCACCGCGGTGCTGCGTGACGGCGTGGCCTACGTCCAGGCCGGCGCCGGGGTGGTGGCCGATTCCGTCCCGGCGAACGAGGACGCCGAGAGCGTGAACAAGGCCGCAGCAGTGCTCGGTGCGGTCGCGGAGGCGTCCCGGTTGCGTCGGATTGCCGACGAAAGCTGAGCGTCCTGACGACGGCTGCACGCTCAGCCGAACGGCAATCCGTCCGTTCCTGAGATTTGCTCAGGCAATCCTTCGATCGGGGACTTGGCAATGTGAGCGCATAACAGTCAAGATGATCACCTGTATGGACTTTCCGATACCGGCGGTTCCACATTGACTCGAAGGAGCGATCGAATGATCGAAAGCGCTGAGCGGGCCACTGCGAAGGTCGCCAAGGAGTACCACCACGGCCGTACCCCCGCGGCCTGGGCCGGCAGCATCATCGCAACCGTGGCTTTCATCCTTGGGGCGGTGGCGTTCTTGACCGGACCGAATGGGACGCTGTTGTGGGCGGCCGGTGTGCTGCTGGTGCTGGCGATCGTCACTGGCGCGGTGCTGCGCCGGATGGGGTTCGGACAGTCCTGACATGACGGTTCTGGACGGGATCATCGCCGGGGTGGTCGAGGATCTCGAGCAACGTCAGGCTGCCCGCAGCCTGGACGACGTGATCGCGGCCTGTGTCGATCAACCGCCCGCCCTAGAGGTGCTGAGCGCGCTGCGCGGCCCCCGTCTCGGCGTGATCGCCGAAGTCAAGCGTTCGAGCCCGAGTAAGGGCGCACTGGCCGAGATTCAGGATCCGGCCGCGCTTGCCTGCGAGTACGCGGCCGGCGGAGCGAACGCGATCTCCGTGCTCACCGAACAGCGGCGCTTCGGCGGCTCTCTGGCCGACCTGGCTGCCGTCCGCGCCGCCGTGGCCACGCCGCTGCTGCGCAAGGACTTCGTGGTCACGGAGTACCAGCTCTGGGAGGGCCGGGCTGCGGGCGCCGACCTCGCGCTGCTGATCGTTGCCGCGCTCAGCCAGACTCAACTGGAGCGCTTCCTCGAACTCGGCCGACAACTCGGCACGACCTGCCTGGTCGAGACGCACACCCCGGACGAAGTGCGGCGGGCGTTGGCCGCGGGCGCGTCCCTGATCGGCGTGAACAACCGCAATCTGAAGACCCTCGAGGTTGATCTCGTCCACTTCGAGGAGATGGCCGGCCTGATCGGCGACGATGCGGTGAAGGTGGCCGAATCCGGCATCCTCAGCACGGCGGACGCAGCCCGCATGCGCGCGGCCGGGGCGGACGCGGTGCTGGTGGGAGAAATGCTCGTGCGGCACGGCGACCCGCGGGGTGCGGTGGCCGCGCTGCGGTCACTGGCATGACTATGCCCGCACTTTGTGAGTGAATAGCTGGGTGCTAAACCCAACGCTTCCCGACGCCGGTGGCCACTACGACATCTTCGGGGGCCGGTACGTGCCCGAAGCGCTCGTCGCCGCCCTGAACCAACTCGAGGCCGAGTTCGACAAGGCAATGGGGGACGCGGGGTTCTGGCGCGAACTCGACAACCTGCGCCGCAACTATTCCGGCCGGCCCACCCCGCTGACCGAGGTGCCGCGCTTCAGCCGGCACTGCGGCGGCGCCCGCGTCCTGCTGAAGCGCGAGGACCTGAACCACACCGGTTCGCACAAGATCAACAATGTTCTCGGCCAGGCGCTGCTCACCCGCCGGATGGGTAAGACCAGGGTGATCGCCGAGACCGGAGCCGGCCAGCACGGCGTCGCCACGGCGACCGCGGCGGCTCTTCTCGGCATGGAGTGCCGGGTCTACATGGGCCGGGTCGATACCGACCGGCAGGCGCTGAACGTGGCCCGGATGCAGTTGCTCGGCGCAGAAGTGATCGCGGTCGAGTCCGGCAGCCAGACGCTGAAGGACGCGATGAATGAGGCCATGCGCGACTGGGTGTCCAGCGTGGACAACACCCACTACCTGATCGGGACGGTCGCCGGGCCGCACCCGTTCCCGAAAATGGTCAAGGAGTTCCAGCGCGTGATCAGCGCGGAGATCCGTGAACAGATGCTCGGCCGCTACGGCCGGCTGCCCGATGCGGTGGCCGCCTGTGTTGGCGGCGGTTCCAACGCCATGGGCACCTTCGCCGAGTTCATCGACACCCCCGAGGTCGCGCTCTACGGCTTCGAGGCCGGCGGTGACGGGGTGGAGACCGGGCGGCACGCCGCGGCCATCCTGGGCGGTTCGGTGGGCGTACTGCACGGGATGCGCACCCACATCCTTCAGGACGCGGACGGCCAGACGCTGGAGTCGCACTCGATCTCGGCCGGCCTGGACTATCCGGGGGTCGGGCCGGAGCACGCCTGGCTGGCGGCCACCGGTCGCGCCAACTATGAGGCGGTGACCGACGCCGAGGCGTTGACCGCCCTGCAGTTGCTCACCCGCACCGAGGGAATCATGCCGGCGATCGAGTCGGCGCACGCCCTGGCCGGCGCGATGCGGCTCGGCCAGCGCCTTGCCCAGACCGATCCGGAGACCGAGCCGATCATCGTGGTGTGCCTGTCCGGCCGCGGCGACAAGGACGTGGACACCGCGATCAAGTATTTCGGTCTCACCGGCAAACCGGACGCAGCGACGGGAGGCGTGGCATGAGCGAATCCACCGTGGTTGAGCCTGTCGAAACCCCGGCGAACCTGGACGAAAACGGGGACGGTTCCGTTTCCGTTCAAAGCTCGGCTGCGGCGTTCACCGCGGCCAGGGCCGATGGCCGCGGCGCGCTGGTCGGCTACCTGCCGGTCGGTTACCCTTCCGTGCCCGGTTCAATGGCCGCGCTGGCCACGCTCTGCGGCGCGGACGGGGAGACGCCAGGCGTCGACCTGGTCGAGATCGGCCTGCCCTACTCCGACCCGATGATGGACGGCCCCGTCATCCAGCGGGCCGGCACCCGGGCGCTGGAGCGCGGCGTCCGCACCAAGGACGTGTTCACCGCGGTGGAGACCGTGCGTAGCGCGGGTCGGCCGGCGGTCGTGATGACCTACTGGAACCTGGTCGACCGCTACGGCGTGGACGCTTTCGCCCGCGACTTGGCCAACGCTGGCGGCTCCGGCCTGATCACGCCTGATCTCATTCCCGACGAAGCCGACGACTGGCTGGCCGCATCAGACCGCTACGGCCTGGATCGGGTGTTCCTGGTTTCGCCGTCGTCATCAGACGACCGCATCGTGAGCACGGTCGCCGCCGGGCGCGGCTGGCTCTACGCGACCTCGGTGATGGGGGTCACCGGCACCCGCAGCGCCAGTTCGAGTGCCGCGCCGGACCTGGTCGCCCGCGTCCGGTCGCTGGCTCCAGAGACACTGGTGGGCGTGGGGCTGGGCGTCTCCAACGGCGACCAGGCCGCCGAGGTCTGTGGCTTCGCGGACGGGGTGATCGTCGGTTCGGCGTTCATCAAGCCACTGTTGGCCGCCGATGAGGCCGGCAACCCGGACGACCTTTCCGGGCTGCGGACCGTGCTGGCCGATCTGACCGCCGGCGTTCGTCGGGCATGAGGTCGGCGTTGGCCGGAGCCGGTCTGGCGCTAGCGCTGTTGGCCGGCTGCACCGCGCCCGCAACGCCGTCCGTCCCGGTGGCCAGCGAGAGTGCGAGCAGGTTCCAGGGTGTGGAACTGACCACGCCCTACGCCCTGCCCGACCTGACGCTCACCGACCACACCGGCGGGGACTTCAACGTCCGCACCAGCAGCGAAAGGCCGGTGCTGGTCTTCTACTACGGCTACACGAACTGCCCGGATATCTGCCTGGGCGTGCTCACCGACATCGCCTCGGCGATGAACCGGCTCAGCGACGCCGACCGTGCGCGCGTCCAGGTGCTGTTCGTGACCGTCGACCCGGCGCGGGACACTCCGGCGGTGCTCGCGAAGTATCTCTCCCGGATCGACCCGGACTTCATCGGCCTGACCGGCGAGCAGGCCGATCTCGACCAGCTGATGGCCAGCATGGGGGTGGGTGTGGCCGGCATCGAGAAGGCCGCGACCGGCTATGAGGTGAATCACACTGCCCAGATCGTCGGCTTCGACCGGGAGCGTCGCGGCGTGCTGGTGTGGCCGCAGGGCACCGCGATCGGCGTGCTGAAAGCCGACCTAGAGACCCTGATTCGACAACAGGGTTGACCCAGCGATAAGGATGGCCTGGTGACCTTGTTCATTCCGAGCCCGTCGATCAGCAACTTCCAGATCGGCCCGCTGACCATCCACATCTACGCGCTCTGTCTGATCGCCGGCATCTTCGCCGGCTGGACGCTGGGCGTGCGCCGCTGGCGGGCGCGCGGCGGCACCAGCGAGTCGTTCGAGACCGTGCTGCTCTGGACGATCCCGCTCGCCATCGTCGGCGCGCGGATCTACCACGTGCTGACCCACCTCGGCGACTACTTCGGTGCCGGCGCCACCCAGCACTGGTGGGCGATCTGGGAGGGTGGCATCGCCATCTACGGTGCGGTGGGTGCGGGCGCGCTGGTGGCCTGGCTGACCTCCCGGCGGCAGAAGGTCTCCTTCCCGGCGCTGGCGGACGCGATCGCGCCCGGCATCGCGCTCGGCCAAGCTCTCGGCCGGTTCGGCAACTGGTTCAACCAGGAGCTGTACGGCCAGCCGACCACGCTGCCCTGGGGCCTGGAGATCGACCCCGCGCACCGGGCTCCCGGCTTCGAGCAGTACGAGACCTTCCACCCGACCTTCCTTTACGAGTCGCTGTGGAACCTGTTCGTGATGGGCACGCTGCTGTGGGCGGACAAGCGGTTCCGGCTGGGCCGCGGCAAGGTCTTCGCCCTGTACGTGGCGCTCTACGGCTTCGGCCGGATCTTCACCGAACACATCCGGCTCGACTACTCCTACGACACCTTCGGCTCGCTCCGCTTCAACGAGGCCGTCGCCATCCTGATCTGCCTGATCGGCGTGGCCGCCCTGATCTGGCTGGTGCGGTTCCGCCCCGGACGCGAGGAGGTCGTGGAGTTTGGAGCGGCCGACGGGTCTCGACCGGACCGACCGGCCGATGAGCAGGTCGAGGAACCCGCCGAGGAGCCAGGGGCCGACCCCGATGGGTCGCCGTCAACCTCGTCACCGGATACGAAGGACTGACCCTGACAATCCTCGGCAGCTTGTCCTGCGTTCGATCGCGACCGGCTGGTCGAGCTCGCCTGCCCTGAGCTTTGCCGAGGATCGAGACACCGCGTCCAAGATGCAGTCAGCTTGTCCAGACAATGGGCAGACGTCAGGTAGGCTCGCGCCTTAGCGTGCAGCGTCGACGTGCAGTCTGATTGGTCTGCACCCGCCCCTGCTGAGTACGCGCAGATGGGAGATACATATGGCGAAGCTGGCGATGCCACCCCACCCGGCCGAGGGCCTTTACGACCCGGCATACGAGCACGACGCCTGCGGCGTCGCCTTCGTTGCCCAGCTGAGCGGGGCGCCGAGCCACGACATCGTCAGCCAGGGTCTGACCGCCCTGGAGAACCTCGACCATCGTGGTGCCACCGGCGCCGATGCCGCCGCTGGCGACGGTGCCGGCATGCTGCTGCAGGTTCCCGATCGCTTCTTCCGCCAGGTGGTCGACTTCGACCTGCCCGAACCGGGTCAATACGCGGTCGGCATGGCCTTCCTGCCCCAGGAGCCCACCAAGCGCGCGTCCGCCAAGCGCAACTTCGAGTTCCTGGCAACCGAGGAGGGAGTGGTCGTCCAGGGCTGGCGTCAGGTGCCCACCGACGACTCCACCCTCAGCCCGGTTTCGGCGCACAACATGCCTCACTTTGAGCAGGTCTTCGTCTCCACCGAGTCGCTGCTCGCCGGAATCGACCTCGACCGCGCCGTGTACCCCCTGCGCCAGCGGGCCCGCAATGACGCCGGGGTTTATTTCGCGTCGCTTTCTTCACGAACCACCGTCTACAAGGGCATGCTCACCACCCAGCAGCTCGCCGAGGTGTTCCCCGACCTGCTCGACGAGCGCGTCGAGAGTGCCCTTGCCCTGGTCCACTCCCGCTTCTCCACCAACACCTTCCCGGCCTGGGAACTCGCCCACCCGTACCGGCTGATGGCCCACAACGGCGAGATCAACACAGTCAAGGGCAACCGCAACTGGATGCGGGCAAGGGAGGCGCTGCTCGCGTCCGAGGTGATCCCGGGCGACATCGAGCGGATCTTCCCGATCTGCACCCCCGGCGGCTCCGACTCCGCGTCCTTCGACGAGGTGCTCGAACTGCTGCACCTGGGCGGACGCTCGCTGCCGCACGCGGTGCTGATGATGATCCCGGAGGCGTGGGAGAACCACACCGAGATGGACGCGGCCCGCCGGGCCTTCTACGCCTTCCACTCCTCGCTGATGGAGCCATGGGACGGACCGGCCTCGGTCACCTTCACCGACGGCAGCCTGATCGGCGCCGTGCTCGACCGCAACGGGCTACGTCCGGGCCGCTACTGGGTGACCGACGACGGGCTGGTGGTCTTCGCGTCCGAAGCCGGCGTACTGGACATCGACCCGGCCAAGGTGGTGCGAAAGGGCCGGATGAAGCCGGGCCGCATGCTGCTGGTCGACCTGGAGCAGCACCGCCTGATCAACGACGAGGAGATCAAGACCCAGCTCGCCGCCGAGCATCCGTACGCCGACTGGCTCGAGGCCGGTCGAGTCGACCTCGATGACCTGCCCGAGCAGCAGCACGTCGTGCACAGCCACGCCTCGGTCACGCGGCGCCAGCAGGTCTTCGGGTTCACCCACGAAGAGCAGCGGATGATCCTCGCCCCGATGGCCAACACCGGCGTCGAGCCGATCGGCTCGATGGGCTCGGACACCCCGGTCGCGGTGTTGTCCGACCATCCGCGGACGCTGTTCGACTACTTCGCGCAGCTCTTCGCCCAGGTGACCAACCCGCCGCTGGATGCGATCCGGGAGGAACTGGTCACCTCGCTGGCCGCGACCTTCGGACCGGAGGCGAACCTGCTCGAGCCGAGCGAGGCCTCCTGCCGCCAGATCGTGATCGGCTACCCGATCCTTGATTCCGATCAGCTGGCGAAGCTGGTGCGGATCAACCGCGACGGCTCGATGCCGGCCTTCGACACCCATGTTGTGCGCGGCCTCTACGACGTCGAGGGCGGGGGAGCAGCGCTCAAGGCCCGCCTGGATGAGCTCTGCGAGCAGGTCAGCGAGGCGATCGCCCGGGGCTGCCGGACGCTGATCCTGTCCGACCGGCATTCCAACGCCGAACTGGCGCCGATCCCGTCCCTGCTGCTGACCGCGGCGATCCACCATCACTTGGTGCGGGAGAAGACCCGCACTCAGGTCGGCCTGATCGTCGAGGCCGGCGACGTCCGCGAGGTGCACCACGTCGCGCTGCTGATCGGCTATGGCGCCGCGGCGGTGAACCCCTACCTGGCTTTCGAGTCCGCCGAGGATCTCGCCCGGCGGGAGTGGCTGGTGCACGTGGAGCCCGAGCAGGCGGTCTACAACGTCCGCAAGTCGCTGGGCAAGGGCGTGCTCAAGGTGATGTCCAAGATGGGCGTCTCCACGATCGCGTCCTACACCGGCGCCCAGATCTTCGAGGCGCTCGGCCTGTCCAGCGAACTGGTGGACAAGTACTTCACCGGCACCACCAGCCGGGTCGAGGGCATCGGTTTGGACGAGATCGCCGAAGAGGTGGCCAAGCGGCACGCCCGCGCCTACCCGCCGGACGGCATCCCGCTGCCGCACCGCACCCTGTCGGGGGGCGGCGAATACAAGTGGCGCCGCGAAGGCCCGCCACACCTGTTCGACCCGGAGACCGTCTTCCGGCTGCAGCACTCCACCCGCGAGCGGCGCTACGACATCTTCAAGCAGTACACCGCACGCGTCGACGACCAGTCCGAACGACTGATGACGCTGCGCGGCCTGCTGGAGTTCAACAGCGACCGTTCGGCGATCGACATCGACGAGGTCGAGCCGGTCAGCGAGATCGTAAAGCGGTTCTCCACCGGCGCGATGAGCTACGGCTCGATCAGCCGGGAGGCGCACGAGACCCTGGCGATCGCCATGAACCGGCTCGGCGCCAAGTCGAACACCGGTGAGGGCGGCGAGGACGCCGACCGACTCTACGACCCGGAGCGCCGCAGTGCGATCAAGCAGGTGGCATCCGGACGCTTCGGCGTGACCAGCGACTACCTGAGCAACGCCACCGACATCCAGATCAAGATGGCGCAGGGCGCGAAGCCCGGTGAGGGCGGCCAGCTACCCGGCCAAAAGGTGTACCCATGGGTGGCCAAGACCCGGCACTCGACGCCCGGCGTCGGCCTGATCTCGCCGCCGCCGCACCACGACATCTACTCGATCGAGGATCTCAAGCAGCTGATCCACGACCTGAAGTGCGCCAACCCGGAGGCCCGCGTCCACGTGAAGCTGGTGGCCGAGGTGGGCGTGGGCACGGTCGCCGCCGGCGTCTCCAAGGCGAAGGCGGACGTGGTGCTGATCTCCGGCCACGACGGTGGCACCGGCGCGGCTCCGCTGACCTCGCTCAAGCACGCCGGCGGCCCTTGGGAGCTCGGCCTCGCCGAGACTCAACAGACCCTGCTGCTGAACGGTTTGCGCGACCGGATCGTCGTCCAGTGCGACGGCCAGTTGAAGACCGGACGCGACGTGGTGATCGCCGCGTTGCTCGGCGCAGAGGAGTTCGGGTTCGCGACCGCGCCGCTGGTGGTTTCCGGCTGCGTGATGATGCGGGTCTGCCACCTGGACACCTGTCCGGTCGGCGTGGCCACGCAGAACCCCGAGCTGCGCGCGATGTACTCCGGGCACGCAGACTTCGTCGTGAACTTCTTCGAGTTCATCGCCCAGGAGGTGCGTGAGCACCTGGCCGCGCTCGGCTTCCGCACGATCGAAGAGGCCGTCGGGCACGTCGAGGTGCTGAATGCTCGGCGCGCGGTCGACCACTGGAAGGCCCGCGGGTTGGACCTATCCCCGGTGCTGCACCAGGTGGAGCTTCCCGAGGGCGCCCCGCTGCACTGCGTCACCACCCAGGATCATGGCCTCGACGACAAGATGGACACCCAGCTGTTGGCGATGGCGCAGCCGGCGCTCACCAGCGGTGAGCTGGTGCGGGCCGACCTCACCGTCCGCAACGTCGATCGCACGTTGGGCACGATCCTTGGCCATCACGTGACCAAGGCCACTCAAGGCGTTGGGCTCCCGGAGAACACGATCGACTTCACCCTGCGCGGCACGGCCGGCCAGAGCTTCGGCGCGTTCCTGCCGCGCGGGATCACCCTCCGGCTGGTCGGCGACACCAACGACTACTTCGGCAAGGGTCTCTCCGGTGGCCGGCTGACCGTCCGTCCGGACGAGCGGGCGCCGTTCGCCGCGGAGGAACAGATCATCGCCGGCAACGTGATCGCCTACGGCGCCACCAGCGGCGAGCTGTTCATCCGCGGTCAGGTGGGCGAGCGGTTCTGCGTCCGGAACTCCGGGGCAACCGCGGTGGTCGAGGGCGTGGGCGACCACGCCTGCGAGTACATGACCGGCGGCGAGGCGCTGATCCTCGGCGCCACCGGACGCAACATCGCCGCGGGTATGTCCGGCGGCGTGGCCTGGGTGCTCGATCTGGTGCCGGCCCGGCTGAACACCGAACTGGTGGACGCACTGCCGGTGAACGCTGCTGAGCTGGCCCGGATCAGGGAGCTGCTCGCCAAGCATCGTGACGAGACCGAATCTTCGGTCGCTGACCGGCTTCTGCAGCTGTCCGACGAAGAACTCGGTGGCCGCTTCACCACCCTGATGCCGCGGGACTACGCCCGCGTGCTCAAGGCCAGGGCCGAGGCCGAACTGGCCGGGTTGGACGAGGAGACCACCACCAAGCTGATGATGGAGGCGTCCCATGGCTGATCCCAGGGGCTTCATGACCACGCCGCGGAAGGTCGCTGACCGGCGTCCGGTTGCCGAGCGCGTGCAGGACTGGAATGAGGTCTACCCGGGCACTCCGGGCAAGGCTGTGCTGCCGATCATCGGCAAGCAGGCCGGCCGATGCATGGACTGCGGTATTCCGTTCTGCCATCAGGGCTGCCCGCTGGGCAACCTGATCCCGGAGTGGAACGACATGATCTGGCGGGACGATTGGCGTGGGGCGGCCGAGCGGCTGCACGCGACCAACAACTTCCCCGAGTTCACCGGACGGCTGTGCCCGGCACCCTGCGAAACGGCTTGTGTGGTCGGCATCAATCGCGAACCGGTGACGATCAAGAACGTCGAGGTCGCGATCATCGACCGGGCCTGGGACGACCGTCGCGTCGAGCCGGAGGCGCCGGCCTGGCACACGGGTCGGACGGTGGCGGTGGTCGGCTCCGGCCCGGCGGGGCTCGCGGTCGCGCAGCAGCTCACCCGGGCTGGGCACACCGTGGTCGTCTACGAGCGGGCGGACGCGATCGGCGGCCTGCTGCGCTACGGCATCCCCGAGTTCAAGATGGAGAAGAAGGTCCTCGACCAGCGGCTCAAGCAGATGCGGCTGGAAGGTACGGTCTTCAAGACCGGCGTGGATATCGGCACCGACATCACCGGCGAGCAGCTCATCGAGCGTTTCGACGCGGTCGTGCTGGCGGTCGGCTCCACGGTAGCGCGGGACCTGCCGATCCCTGGTCGCGAGCTGGCCGGGATCCACCAGGCGATGGAGTTCCTGCCGCAGGCCAACCGGGTCGCGGCCGGACAGCAGCTCGACGACCAGATCCTGGCGACCGGCAAGGACGTGGTGATCATCGGCGGTGGCGACACCGGCGCGGACTGCCTGGGCACCTCCTTGCGGCAGGGCGCCCGGTCGGTGACCCAGCTGGAGATCCTGCCGACGCCGTCCACCGAGCGTCCGGTGAATCAGCCGTGGCCTACCTATCCGATGATCTACCGGGTCTCGTCCGCGCACGAGGAGGGCGGCGAGCGGGTCTACTCGGTTTCGACGACCCAGTTCAACGGCGACGAGTCGGGCAACGTGACCGGCCTCGAGGTGAACGAGGTGCGCCTGGAGAACGGCCGCTTCGAGTCGGTGCCCGGCAGCAACCAGGAACTTTCGGCCCAACTGGTGCTGCTGGCGATGGGCTTCACCGGCCCGCAGCGCACCGGCGTGGTCGAGCAGCTCGGCTTGGAACTAGATCCGCGCGGGAACATCGTCCGCAACGCCGACTTTGCCACCACGGCCGATCGGGTCTTCGTGTGTGGGGACGCGGGCCGCGGCCAATCGCTGATCGTCTGGGCGATCGCCGAGGGGCGTGCCTGCGCCAACGGCGTGGACGCGTTCCTGCAGGGTAGTTCGCGGCTTCCGAAGCCGATCCTGCCGACCGATCGTCCGCTGCTGGTCTAGGCCGGTCAACCAAATCGGCTGGTCGAGCCTGGCGGGACCCGCTCGTCGGCTTCGCTGGGCCCACCCGCCTCAACTTCGCTCCCGAAAGGGACGTTTGCTCCCGAATTATCGGTGGCAAAAGTCCCATTCGGGAGCAAAGCTGCGGATGGGCCCCTGGGTAAGATGGGTGAACATGTCACCCAAGTCTTCGGTGAGCTTCAAGAAACTGCGCCAGCTGGCGACCTCGGCGGTGCGATTGCCGCTACCCGCAGGCGGGTCGCCGGTGCGGGAGCCGTTGGAGGTAGTCCGGAGGTTCACCAAGGCGTGGAACCGGCACGACGCGGACGGGATCGCTGAACTGTTCACCGATGATGTCGACTTCGTCAACGTGGTCGGCTTGTGGTGGACGAGCCCACGCTCGATCCGCAGGGCACACAAGCGCGGCTTCGAGCGGATGTTCGGCGCCACCGAGTTGGTCGTGGAGAAGCTCAAGTTGCGCTGGCTGGGGGAGGACGCAGCGCTCGTCCATGCTCGCTGGCGGATGACCGGCCAGGTCGACCCGGAAGGGCAGCCCGCCCAGGCTCGGCGCGGTATCGCGTCCGTGGTGGTGCAACGCCTCGCCGACGACAGCTGGATCGCGGTCAGCTGGCAGAACACCGACATCGCCCCCAGCGCCGACACCAATCTGAATGTGGCCGGCAAACTCGCCCCGAGCAGCTACCTGGAGCGTCCACCCGCCGACCCCGAGCCCGCCGAAGACCCCAGCTGAACCAGGGACGGTGGCTGAGCTAGTACGGTGGCTGAGCCTTATGAAGCCCCCGCGACCCTTCGTCAAGCTCCGGGATCGTTCGACAGCTACAGGGCGATGCCCTCGTGCAGGCGGTGCAGGGTGCTCTTGCCGAACAGGGACTCGACCAGGTCGACGGCGAGCTCAGCGGTGGCGTTGCGGACGTCAAGGGCGGGATTGAGTTCGACCAGGTCCATCGAGGCCAGGCGGCCGGTGTCGGCGATCATCTCCATCACCAACTGGGCCTCACGATAGGTCGGGCCGCCGACCACCGGGGTGCCCACTCCAGGCGCGATCTCGGGGTCGACGAAGTCGAGGTCAAGGCTCAGGTGCAGATGGGTGTCCTCGTCCACGCCGGCCAGGGCGCGGGTCATCGTCCGGCGCATGCCGATCTCGTCCACGAAGCGCATGTCGAACACCTCGACGCCTTCCGCGAAGAGCAGCGCCTTCTCGCCCGGATCGACGCTGCGCAGACCAACCTGCCGGATCTCGGCGGTTCTGATCGCCGGAGCCGATCCACCCAGCGTGGTCAGTTCGTCCGGTCCGTGGCCCGCGAGGCAGGCCACCGGCATGCCGTGGATATTGCCGGACGGCGTGAGTTCAGCGGTGTTGAAGTCGGCGTGCGCGTCCACCCAGATGATCCGCAGCTTCTTCCCGGTGGCCCGGCAATGCGCCGCGACCGCGCTGATCGACCCGATGGCCAGGCAGTGGTCGCCGCCCAGCAGGATCGGCAGCCGTCCGTCTGCCAACTCGGCGGCCGTGGCCGCGTACACCGAGCGGTTCCAGTCGATCACTTCGGCCAGGTGGCGGTAGCCGTTGACGGGCGGGCTCTCCGGATTGGGCGGGCCCGTCAGGTCGCCGGTGTCCTTCACTTCGCAGTTGAACTTCCGCAACGCGGTGCCGATGCCAGCCACCCGCAGTGCTTGCGGACCGAGCCGGCAACCCTTGCGGGAAGCGCCTATGTCGGTGGGTGCCCCGATGAGCGAAACCTGTTGCACGCCTAACCCCTTCCGATGATCAAGGCCGATGCAACCACGCCTGGTGGCCATGGGCAAACCAGGCGCTCCGGTCCGAGCGCATCCGTCGAATCAGGGGACGATGACCGTCTTCGCGCCCGCCGCGATCTGCTGGGGCAGGAGCGCGCGCGACAGCGGGTACGGGCCGCACTCGCAACCCGCCGAAAGTTCGTCGGGGACGCCCGCGTGCGCCGGGGGATCCAGAAGGTCGAACCAGTCGAGCCCCAGGCGTGAAGCGTGGTGCCCGACGTCGGCATAGTCGCGACGCCCGCGGGCTCTGGCGTGCAGCACCGAGTGGAACACGAGCCCCACGTCGGTGGCGTAGACGCCGGCGAGGTGGTGCGAAGAGTCGCACTGAACGGTCAGCTCAGCCTTGCGGCTCGGGCTCTGCCCGAGGTTCTTGAATGCCTGCCGCGCGATCCGATCGCGCTGCTCATGGCTGGTGTTCAAGGTTCGACCGTACCCACCGCGAGCTCGGCAAAGCGGCTGGGATCGAGCGCTACCTCAGCACCCGCAACGACAGCGATGCCGGGAACGGGTCCCGACTCTGGTCGGGCTCTCGGCACCGGTGAGTCGGGAACCAGGATCGACCCCGTCGCGGGTTATGGTGTGTACTCGCTGACTTCCCCCAGCGGTCCGGTGTTCTTCACGGTTTGGTTAGAAGTGGGTCCGCGTGGCTGAAGAGTTCGTTCATCTGCACTGTCATTCCGAGTATTCGATGCTCGATGGTGCGGCGCGGCTGAAGCAACTCGTTTCCCGCGCCGAGCAACTCGACATGTCCGCACTGGCGGTCACCGACCACGGCAACATGTTCGGCGCCTACGAGTTCTACAAGGCGGCCAAGGGCAGCTCGGTCAAGCCGATCATCGGGTTGGAGGCCTATCTCACCCCGAAGACGCATCGAAGCGAGCGCAAGCGCGTGCAGTTCGGCGACGGCACCGGCGATGACGTCGCGGCCAAGGGCGCCTACACCCACATGACCATCTGGGCGCAGCACAACGAGGGCATGCACAACCTGTTCCGACTGAGCTCGCTGAGCTCGCTGGAGGGCTTCTTCTACAAGCCGCGGGCCGACCGGGAGCTGCTCAACCGCTACGCCAAGGGGCTGATTGGCACCACCGGCTGTCCGTCCGGTGAGGTGCAGACCTACCTCAGGCTCGGGCAGTACGCCCAGGCCAGGGAGTCGGCGGCCGAGTTCCGCGACATCTTCGGCGCGCAGAACTACTTCGTCGAGCTGATGGACCACGGCCTCGACATCGAGACCCGGGTACGCGCCGACCTGCTGCGGCTCGCGAAGGATCTGCAGCTGCCGCTGGTGGCCACCAACGACCTGCACTACGTGCACGCCTCGGACGCGTCCGACCATGACACTCTGCTCTGCGTGTCTGCGGGCGCGAACAAGGACACCCCGAACCGGTTCAAGTTCGACGGCGACGGCTACTACCTGAAGTCGCCAGCGGAAATGCGTGCGCTGTTCAGCAACCTGCCTGAGGCCTGCGACAACACCCTGGCGATCGCCGAGCGCTGTGAGACCTCGTTCGACGAGGGCAGCGGCACCTACATGCCGGTCTTCCCCGTACCGGCTGGCGAAACCGAGTCCAGCTGGTTCGAGCGTGAGGTCGCGGCCGGGCTGGAGCGACGGTTCCGCGGCGATGTGCCCGAGTACGCGACCAAGCAGGCCGCCTACGAGCAGGACGTGATCATCGGCAAGGGCTACGCCGGGTACTTCCTGGTGGTCGCCGACTTCATCAACTGGGCCAAGCGCAACGGCATCCGGGTCGGGCCCGGCCGCGGCTCGGGCGCCGGTTCGATGTGCGCCTACGCCATGGGCATCACCGACCTCGACCCCGTCCCGCACGGCCTGATCTTCGAGCGCTTCCTCAACCCGGAGCGGCCGTCGATGCCCGACTTCGACGTCGACTTCGACGATCGCCGCCGGGGTGAGGTGATCCGCTACGTCACCGAGAAGTACGGCGACGACCGGGTCTGCCAGATCGTCACCTACGGCACGATCAAGGCCAAGCAGGCGATCAAGGACGCCGGCCGCGTGCTGGGTATGCCGTTCTCACTGGGGGAGAAGCTGACCAAGGCTTACACCCCGCCGGTGCAGGGCAAGGACGTGCCGCTGGCCGACGTGTTCAATCCCGAGCACGACCGGTACGGCGAGGGCACCGAGTTCCGTGAGCTCTACGAATCCGACCCGGACGCGAAGCTGGTGGTCGACACCGCCCGTGGTATCGAAGGGTTGAAGCGGCAGTGGGGCGTCCACGCGGCCGGCGTGATCATGTCCAGCGCACCGCTGCTCGACGTCATCCCGATCATGAAGCGGGAGCAGGACGGCCAGGTCATCACCCAGTTCGACTACCCGAGCTGCGAGGATCTCGGCCTGGTCAAGATGGACTTCCTCGGCCTGCGGAACCTGACCATCCTCGACGACGCCGTCCGTAACGTGAAGGCCAACCGCGGCGTCGACATCGACCTGGACGCACTGCGCCGGGACATGTCCGACCCGGCAGCCTACGAACTGCTGGCCTCCGGCGAGACCCTCGGCGTGTTCCAGTTGGACGGCGGCGGCCTGCGGTCGCTGCTGAAGATGATGCGTCCGGACAACTTTGAGGACATTTCGGCCACGATCGCGCTCTACCGTCCCGGCCCGATGGGAGCGAACAGCCACACCAACTACGCCCTTCGCAAGACCGGACGGCAGCCGGTGGAACCGATCCACCCGGAGCTGGCCGAGCCGCTTGCCGACATCCTCGACACCACCTACGGCCTGATCGTCTACCAGGAGCAGATCCAGCAGATCGCCCAGCGGGTCGCCGGTTACAGCCTCGGCCAGGCCGACCTGCTCCGCCGGGCGATGGGCAAGAAGAAGCAGTCGATCCTCGACGCCGAGTTCGAGCCCTTCAGTACCGGTATGCGCGAGCGCGGCTACTCCAACGCCTCGATCAAAACGCTGTGGGACATCATGGTCCCCTTCGCCGCGTACGCCTTCAACAAGGCGCACTCGGCCGCCTACGGAGTGATCTCCTACTGGACGGCGTACCTCAAAGCCAACTTCCCGGCTGAATACATGGCTGCCCTGCTGGAATCGGTGAAGAGCGACAAGGACAAGACCGCGCTTTACCTCGGCGAATGCCGCCGGATGGGCATCAACGTGCTGCCGCCGGACGTGAACGCGTCCGACGGGATGTTCACCCCAGTCGAGCAGGACATCCGTTACGGCCTGGCCGCGATCCGCAACGTCGGCGACAACGTGGTGCGCGGCATCGTCGAGGCGCGCACTGAGCGCGGAAAGGCGTCCGACTTCAACGCTTTCCTCGACCAAGTGCCGCTAGTGGTCTGCAACAAGCGGGTGATCGAGTCGCTGATCAAAGCCGGTGCCTTCGACTCGATGGGGCACACCCGGCGCGGGCTGATGGAGTGCTTCGAGCGCCGCGTGGACGAGGTGATCGACCTCAAGCGTAACCAGGCCAACGGACAGGACGATCTGTTCGGAGATTTCGGCGGTACCGAGCAGATCGCGGCAAGCCCGGTTCCCCCCCTACCAGAGTGGGACAAGCGCGTCCGGCTCGGCTTCGAACGCGAGATGCTCGGGCTGTACGTTAGTGACCATCCGTTGCAGGGCCTGGAGCACATTCTGGCCGCCCACCGGGAGTACAGCATCGGCCAGCTCCGCGCCGACGACGGGCCGCGGGACGGCGTGGTGACCATCGCCGGCATGATCACCCAGGTGGTGCGCAAGCAGACCAAGAACGGCGACCTCTGGGCGATCGCCACGGTCGAGGACCTGGAGTCGTCGATGGAGGTGCTGCTCTTCCCGAAGGTGTATGCCGGCGTGGCGGCTTCGCTCGCCACGGACACGGTCGTGCGGATCAAGGGCCGGATCCGCACCAAGGACGACAGCCTGGAGATGCAGGGCAACGAGGTGGCCTTCCCGGACATCGCCGAGGGGCCGAGCGGCCCGTTGCTGATCCAGCTTCCGGCGGTTCGCTGTACCCCGGCGGTGGTCGAGCAGTTGCGGCAGGTGCTGCGTGCCCATCCCGGCCCTACCGAGGTGCGGGTGAAGCTGGTATCGGCGACCGCTGGCAGCAAGATCTGGCGGCTGGACGACGGTCTGCGGGTCGCTCCGTCCCGTCCGCTGATGGCCGACCTGAAGGCTCTGCTCGGGCCGTCGTGCGTGAACGCGTAAGCTCTGCCGCGTGAGCACGACAGTCAGCGAGGGGTCGCCGGAGGCCATCGCGCCCGAACCGGTGCGCGGGGTGGCCTCCTGGATCGGCCTACTCGCAGTGCTCTGCCTCGTGGTCGGTGCCTTGGCCGGTGTGCTCTGGTCGCTCGGGACGGACCTGCCGAGCTACGTGATCCTGCAGCAGGACGGGTCGGCGAGCATCTCTGAGCGTGGGCTGACTGAAGTCGTGGCCGCGGACGTCTGGTTCGTGGTGACCGGTGCACTGGTCGGAGCGGGACTCGGACTGGTGGTCTGGCGTTGGTTCAGTGCGCTCGGCTGGCCGACCGCGCTCCTTGCGGTGGCGGCCGGTCTGCTGGCCGGAGTGGTGTGCTGGCAGATCGGCGAGCTCATCGGGCCCAACAACTTCGCCGATCGCCTCGGCGCGGCGCAGGCGGGCGATCTGGTGCCCGTGTCGCTGGAACTGCGCTCGATCTCCGCACTCGCGATTTGGGGGCTAGCCGCGGTCACCCCGGTGCTACTGGCCTCGTCCTTCGGCCCCGACGATGAGGAGGGCACGGACAACTGGTGGCGGCGAGCGTCCGACGACGAACCGGAGGACGCCGGCACCGTTGACGAGCGGGGTGTGCTCACCGCCACCGATGAAGCGACGCCCTGACCGTGGCCCAACTGATCGAGGCCGAGCGCAAGTATGCGCTCACAACCGGTCAGGAACTGCCGGACCTTGCCGCAGTGATCACTCCTGGCCCGGTGGGCGAGTTCGAGTTGACTGCCACCTACTACGACGCGCCCGACTTACGGTTGACCCGTGCTTGGCAGGTGATCCGGCACCGGGTCGGCGGAGCGGACGCGGGCTGGCACCTGAAGCTTCCCGGACCCACTTCCGATCAACGCATCGAGGTGCACGCGGATGGCGCAGCGCCCCGGGTGCCGGACGAGTTCCGCCGCCGGGTGGCCACGACACTCGCTGGTGCACCGCTGGTGCCGGTGGCCGTGCTGCGGACGAATCGGCGTGAGCAGCAGTTGCTGGGCGCTGGCGGCGATGTGCTCGCGGTGTCGTGCACCGACGACGTGGTCGCGTCCGTCGGGGCTCGGCGGGAGCGCTGGCGTGAGGCCGAGATTGAGCTTGTCGGCGGCGACCTGGGCCTGCTCGACCGGCTCGAAGCCGTACTGACCGCGCATGGCATCGACCGGGCGCAATCCGGCTCGAAGATCGGACGCGCACTCGCGGACGCGATCGCTGCCCAACGTGCGCTCGACGGCCGGTCGAGCGCCGGCGAGGCGGTCCATGCCTACCTCGCCGAGCAGGTGGGCGTGCTGCAGAACCGCGAAGCGGACGTGCTGGTCGACGCACCGGACGCGGTGCATCGCAGCCGAGTGGCGACGCGGCGCCTGCGCAGCGCCCTGCGGACGTACGCGCGGGTCTTCGCCGACCAGACCGGCACCTTGCGGAATGAGTTGCGCTGGCATGCCGAGGAACTCGGTGCCCCCCGGGACGCCGAGGTACTGCAGTCCCGGCTCGCTGAGGCCGTCCGGCAGCTTCCGGAGACCGATCGGTTGCTGGTCGGCGAGCGACTGCAGCGCTCACTGGGGAGCACCCACGCTGCAGCGCACGCCAAGCTGGTCGCGTCCATGCGGACCGCGGGGTACGAAGCACTCCAACTCGCCTTGAGCCGGCTGCTGGCTGAACCGCAATGGTCGCCGGCTGCTCAGCGACCTGCCGCGGAACTGTTGCCGCGGCTACTGGCACGCGCGGTGGCCCGGGTCGGCAAGCTGGCCGAGCACGCCGCGTCCCGGCCGTCCGACCTGACTCGCTGGCACGAGGTGCGCAAGGCCGCGAAGGCAGCCCGGTACGGCTCCGAACTGCTCGTGCCAGTGCTGGGCGCGGGTGCCGAGGTGTGGCGAGCCCGTTGGGAAGCGGTCACCGAGGGCCTGGGCGCGGTGCAGGACGCTGTGGTCGCCCAGCAGGTGATCGGCGACGTCGCCTGGCATGCGGTGGCGGACGGCCTGCCGCGGCTGCCGTTCGACGACCTGCGCCAGCACGAGGATCGGCTGCTGCGTGAGTCCCTGGCCGCGGGCCGTGCAGCTCTGGCGGACGCGCTCGCTCTGGACGTTCCCTGAACCGTCGCATTGTCGGCTCAGCGGGCAATGTCGGCGAAGCGGGCGCTCACCACGGCGGCGAGATCGTTAGGGGCAAGCTCGACCTGTAGGCCGCGGCGTCCAGCGGAGACATAGATGGTGTCCCACAGCTCCGCGGTCTCGTCGATGATCGTCGGCAGCGAGTTCTTCTGGGCGAGCGGCGAAACCCCGCCGAGCACGTAGCCGGTGCTTCGGGCCACCAAGTCGGCCGCAGCCATCGCGGCCTTCTTCACGCCGAGCGCGGTCGCGAAGTGCTTCAGGTCGAGCTGCCCGGCCACCGGCACCACCCCGACCGCGAGCTCCGGCCGGGTGGCGCCCACGTCCAGCACCAGGGTCTTGAACACCCGCAGCGGATCCACACCTAGTGCAGCCACGGTCTCATCGCCATAGGCGGTGACCAGCGGGTCGTGGTCGTAGGGATGCAGGGTGTGCGCGATCCCGGCAGCGAGCAGCGCTTCGATCGCCGGTGTGGCCCCCGCCATCAGACCAGCATCCCGACCCCGGCCGTCAGCAGGGGAGCCATGACCAGCGCCGGCAGCAGATCACCGACCGGGATCTGCTTGATCCCGGCCAGGCGGAAGCCCAGACCGAGCAGGATCACGCCGCCGACGGAGCCCAGCGCATCCACCTGTCCGACGGGCAGGAAGTTGCCGAGCGCGAACCCCAGCAGGGTCAGCAGCCCCTGGTAGATCGCCAGCGGGATCACCGAGGCCATCACCCCGATGCCCAGCGATGCAGCGAAGGCGATGGCCGCGAACCCGTCCATCACCGCCTTGACCAGCAACTGCTCCGCGCCTTGGCCGAGCCCGTCCGAGAGGGCGCCGAGGATCGACAGCGGCCCGACGCAGAAGACGAGGGTGGCGGTGACCGCGCCCTCGACGAAGGTGCTGCCCTCACTGCCGGACGCGAACCGGTGGTGCAGCAACTGGGCGCCGCGGTCGAGCCGGTTCTCGATCTGCAGCAGCGAACCGATGATGCCGCCGATCAGTAGCGAGCCGAGCACGATCAGCAGCCGGGCCTGGGCGCCGACCTCTGCGGCGAAGGCCTCCGACATGCCGGACGCGATCGACAGCCCGCCGATCACCAGCGTGACCAGTCCCAACACCTGGGTGACCAACTCGCGGGTGCGATGGGGGAGCCGATGGCCGACCAGCACCCCCAGTGCGCTGCCGATCACCACCGTGACGACATTGACGGCGGTGCCGAAGCCGATGAACATGCGGCCTAGTCAATCATTCGTACCCGCTGGCACGGCAGACGATGCCCACGAAGCTGGGCGGCGCGCGGTCGGTGTGCGCCCGCCCAATAGAATCCGGTTGTGCTGAGAACTATCGACCTGCGTGGCCGGGCCATGCCCGACTACCGCAGTGTGTTGCCGCGTGCCGAGTTCGACGTGGACGCAGCGGTCGAGCAGGTGCGGCCGATCGTGGCTGCCGTGGCCGAGCGCGGGGAGGCGGCACTTGCCGAGTTCTCCGAGCGGTTTGACCGGGTCACGCCGCGCTCCTTCCGAGTGCCGGCCGCCGAATTGGCCGGCGCGCTTTCCGGCCTGGACGAGCAGGTGCGCGCGGCCTTCACCGAAGCGATCCGTCGCCGTCGGCTGGTGGCCGAAGCTGAAGCGGTGAGCGTGCCGGCCCGGGTGGAGCTGGCACCCGGCGCGGTGGTCGAGCAGAAGCTCGTGCCGGTCGGCCGAGTCGGTCTCTACGTGCCCGGCGGGCTCGCGCCGCTGGCGTCCAGCGTGTTGATGAACGTGATTCCGGCACAGGTTGCCGGGGTGAGCTCGATCGCGGTCGCCAGCCCGCCGCAGGCCGAGTTCGGCGGCCTGCCGCATCCGAACATCCTTGCGGTGTGCGCATTGCTGGGGGTGGAGGAGGTGTACGCCGTCGGCGGCGCGCAAGCGATCGCCATGTTCGCGTACGGGGTGCCCGGGCTCTGCGCGAGCGTCGACCTGGTCACCGGACCGGGCAACATCTACGTGGTTGCGGCCAAACGCCTGCTGCGCGGACTGATCGGTATCGACTCCGAAGCCGGACCGACCGAGATCGCGATCCTCGCCGATGGCACCGCAGTGCCCAGGTTCGTGGCCGCCGACCTGATCTCCCAGGCCGAGCACGACCCGATGGCCGCGTCCGTGCTGGTCACCGACTCCGTGGATCTGGCGGAGGCGGTGCAGGCCGAGCTTGAACCGCAGGTCGCCGCTACCAAGCATGCCGACCGTGTGCGGACCGCGCTCACCGGACGGCAGTCGGCGATAGTCCTGGTGGACGATGTCGCGCAGGGCCTCGCGGTGGTGGACGCGTACGCCGCGGAGCACCTGGAGATCCACACCGCCGACGCGGCCGCAGTAGCCGCGCGGGTTCGGAATGCCGGTGCGATCTTCGTCGGCCCGTACTCGCCGGTTTCGCTGGGCGACTACAGCGCGGGCTCCACCCACGTGCTGCCGACCGCGGGCTGCGCCTGCCACTCGTCCGGGCTGAACGTGCACAGCTTCCGCAAGCAGGTGCACGTGATTGACTACTCCGAAGCCGCGCTGCTGGCGGTGGCAGGGGTGGTGGAGACCTTCGCCGCGGCCGAGGACCTCCCGGCGCACGGCGCCGCCGTGACCGTGAGGCGGCCCGCATGAGGCCCGACGCTAACCTGGGGGAGTTGCCGTTGCGGCCGGAACTGGTGGGGGAGGAGCCCTACGGCGCGCCGCAGCTCGACGTTCCGGTGCGGCTGAACGTCAACGAGAACCCGTACCCACCTGGCCCGGAGATCCGGGCCGAGATGGCGTCGGCGGTCGCGGCGGAATCGCTGAACCGCTACCCGGATCGCGAGGCCTGGGCGTTGCGGGAGGCGTTGGCGGACTACCTGGGCCACGGCCTGATCCCGCTGCAGATCTGGGCTGCGAACGGCTCCAACGAGGTGATGACCCACCTGCTGCAGGGCTTCGGCGGCCCCGGACGCAAGGTGCTCAGCTTCACCCCGACCTACTCGATGTATCCGGAGTACGCCCGCAACACCCACACCACCTACGTCACTGAGCCGCGGTTGCCGGATTACAGCCTGGACGCGGACACGGTGCTGAAGGCGATCGCTGAACATGAGCCCGCGGTGGTGGTGATCACCACCCCCAACAACCCCACTGGCACCACGACCCCGCTCGAGGTGGTCGAGGCGGTGTTGACCGGGACCGAAGCCATCGTGGTGGTCGACGAGGCCTACCAGGAGTTCGCCCGGCACCCCGAGCAGACCGCGCTGACCCTGCTGCCGCGCTTCGGCAACCTCGTGGTGTCCCGGACCATGAGCAAGGCGTTCGCCCTCGCTGGCGGTCGGGTGGGCTATTTGGCCGCCTCGCCTGCGATCGTGGACGCGTGCCGGATCGTCCGGCTGCCCTACCATCTGTCCGCGCAGACCCAGGCGGTCGCGCGGGTCGCGCTGGCTCATTCGGCAGAGCTGCTTGCCCAGGTGGATGAATTGCGGGTGACCCGGGACCAGATGCTGGTTCGGCTGCCTCAACTGGGGGTCGAGGTGATCGACTCCGACGCGAACTTCTGTTTGTTCGGCCCGTTCGCCGACCGACATGATGTCTGGCAACGGCTGCTGGAGCGGGGAGTGCTCGTGCGCGAGACCGGTCCGGCCGGCTACCTGCGGGTCTCGGCCGGTACACCGGCGGAGACCCAGGCGTTCTACGCCGCTCTGGCTGAAGTGATGGAGGAAAGATGAGCCCGCGTACCGCCGTCCGCACCCGGTCGACCAGTGAATCCGAGGTTCGGGTGGCCCTGAATCTCGACGGCACCGGCCAGTCCACGATCAGCACCGGGGTCGGCTTCTACGACCACATGCTCACCGCTCTGGCCAAGCACTCGCTCATCGACCTGGAAATCACCACCACCGGGGACGTGCACATCGACGGCCACCACAGCGTTGAGGACACCGCGATCGTGCTCGGCCAGGCCTTCGCCGAGGCCCTGGGAGACAAGGCGGGGGTGCGTCGCTATGCGGACGCCACCGTGCCGCTGGACGAGGCCCTCGCGCACTGCGTGGTCGACCTGGCCGGCCGTCCGTACGTGGTGTACTCCGGCGAGCCCGAAGGTCAGCAGTACGCCCTGATCGGTGGCTCGGGAGTGCCCTATGCCGGGTCGATGACCCAGCACGTGATCGAATCCTTCGCGATCAACGCCGGAATCACCCTGCATCTGCGCGTGCTCGCCGGACGGGATCCGCACCACATCGTCGAGGCGCAGTTCAAGGCGCTGGCCCGCGCCCTGCGCGATGCCGTGGCCATCGATCCGCGGATTGCCGGTCAGGTGCCGTCCACCAAGGGAAGCCTGTGACCTCTCGTGACCCGCTGGTAGCCGTCCTCGACTACGGCTCCGGCAACCTGCATTCCGTGGTTCGCGCACTCGTTGCGGCCGGCGCGGAGGTGGTGCTGACCTCCGACCCGGACGCCTGCCTGGCCGCGGAAGGCCTGGTCGTCCCCGGCGTGGGTGCCTTCGCGGCATGCATGGACGGGCTGGCGTCAGTCGGCGGGCCGCAGCTGATCCTGCGGCGGCTGGCGGCGAAGCGTCCGGTGCTGGGCATCTGCGTCGGGCACCAGGTGCTGTTCGCGCTCGGCGTCGAGCATGGCGAGCCGACACCCGGGGTCGGCGTGCTGCCAGGCGTCGTGGCGGAGTTGGCCGCCGTACCGCTGCCGCACATGGGTTGGAACAGGGTCGAACCGCCGACCGCGTCCGCGATGTTCGCCGGTGTCGAGCACGAGCGGTTCTACTTCGTCCACTCCTACGGCGTCCACGAGGTGCCGGACTGGCCGGGAACCGCCCGGATCTCCTGGGCCGAGCACGGCGGTGACCGGTTCATCGCCGCGGTCGAACAGGGGGCGCTCTGGTCGACGCAGTTCCATCCGGAGAAGTCCGGAGCGGCCGGCGCGCGGCTGCTGCGCAACTGGCTGGGCACGTTGAGGAAGGAATCATGAGGCTCGAACTCCTACCCGCCGTCGATGTGCAGGGCGGCCAGGCGGTGCAGCTCACCCAGGGTGTGGCCGGCTCGGAGAAGGTCTTCGGTGACCCGCTGGCGGCGGCGCTGCGCTGGCAGGACGGTGGCGCCGAGTGGTTGCACCTGGTCGATCTGGACGCGGCCTTCGGCCGTGGCAGCAATGCCGAGGTGATCGCCGAGATCGTGGCAAAGATGGCGCTGAAGGTCGAGCTGTCAGGCGGCATCCGCGATGATGCGTCGCTGCAGCGGGCGCTGGCCACCGGGTGTCGTCGCGTCAACATCGGTACCGCCGCGCTGGAGCACCCGGAGTGGTGCGATCGCATCATCGCCGACCACGGTGACCGGATCGCGATCGGCCTGGACGTGCGCGGGACACGGCTGGCCGCGCGCGGCTGGACCCGCGAAGGCGGCGAGCTCTGGGAGACGCTGGATCGGCTGAACGCGGCCGGCTGTGCCCGCTACGTGGTGACCGACGTGGCCAGTGACGGCATGCTCACCGGCCCGAACCTGCAGTTGCTCACCGACGTCTGCGCCCGCACCGATGCCAAGGTGGTCGCCAGCGGTGGCATCTCCACCCTGGACGACCTGCGCGCCCTGCGCGAGTTGGTGCCACAGGGGGTCGAGGGCGCGATCATCGGCACCGCCCTTTACGTCGGCAACTTCACCCTGGCCGACGCGCTGGCCGTCGCCGGCTAATCCGGATCCACCGATAGCTGTCGTCGCGGGCGGCACCTGATCGGCGCGGCCTGGTTGGCTTCGGGCAGTTGAGCCCGGCGCGACCCATTCGGGCATAGTTCTGCGGGCTATGGAGGCTCCATCTGGGCTGAGAGCCCGCATTTCGATCCCGGACATTTCGGCGCCAACGCTGGATTCGCTCCGCTGAAACTGTCAGTAGCGGCGTCCACACTCGCTCCATGAAAACTTCAAGTTCATTGAATCCGACCCGGTACTGGGTCAACACGGTGAGCCTCGACCAGGTGCGGCGCGACGTGGCCGGCGGCTATCTACAGGCGAATCCGAGCGTGCGGTCGAGGTTGGCCAGGCTCAATCCGGGTGATCAGGTCGTCTGCTACTCGCCTCGGCAGAGCGATCCGGACGGACGGCCACTGCAGCAGTTCACCGCTTGTGGCACGGTGGTCGGCGCCGAGCCGTACGAGGCCAGAGTGGCGGACGGCAGCCGCCCGTGGCGCATCGGCGTCCGGTTCGCCGAGTGTGGGGGCGCCGGGGTCCGGCCGCTGTTGGGCACGCTTGGCTTCGTCAGCGACCCCGCGCACTGGGGCATGGTGTTCCGCCGGGGCATGTTCGAGATCCCGCGTGACGACTTCGTACGGATCGCCGACGCCATGCAGGCAGCCGAACTGCTGGCCGGGTGAGCGTCCGGCTCAGGGCACGCGGCCGATCCAGTCGACGTTGGTGAACTTGGTCTGGGTCAGTTCCTTGACGGCCGCTAGTTCGGCCGGGCTCAACTGCCCCTCGACCACGCGATAGCGGTTCCGGAACGTGGCTTCGAACGATGCCATCACCTCTGCGCGGGGCAGGTGGGTCTGCGACCGCACCGGGTCGACCCGCTTGTTCGCGCTCTTGGTTCCCTTGTCGGACAGCTTTTCCCGGCCGATGCGCAGCACCTGAAGCATCTTGTCGGCGTCGATGTCGTAGGCCATGGTCACGTGATGCAGCACCGCGCCGCCGACGAAGCGCTTCTGCGCGGCGCCGGCGATCTTCCCGGCGGGGGAGGCGATGTCGTTGAGGCCGGCGTAGTGCGCCTGCACACCGACTTCGTCCAGCGCGGCCAGCACCCACTCGTCCAGGAAGGCGTAGGACGCCTCGTAGCTCATCCCGTCCACCAAGGTGGCCGGCACGACCAGGGAGAAGGTGATGCAGTTCCCAGCCTCCATGAACATGGCGCCGCCGCCGGAGACCCGGCGTACCACCTCCACGCCGTGGGTGGCCGCGGCTTCGGCGTCCACTTCGTTACGCAGCGACTGGAACGAACCGATCACCACCGCCGCGCTGTCCCATTCCCAGAAGCGGAATGTCGGCCCGCGGCGTCCGGCGGCCAACTCGCGGGCGAGCACCTCGTCCAATGCGCAGTGCTCGGCGGGATGCAGCGGTCCCGGATTGAGGAAGGTGAAGATGTGATCGCTCCAGCCGGTCGATCGGCCCAGCGCCCGGCGCACTGCGATGGCGATCGCCCTGGAGTCGAACCCGACCATGGTCACCGGGACCCCGAGCAATCCGTCCGCGCTTGCCCGGGCCAGATCGGAGTCGATGCGTGCGGCCAATTCGCCGACGCCGAGCTCCACGCTGAGCCCGGCCAGCGATCGGTCGATCACCGACAGCGCCTCGTCGGGGTCGAGGAAGAAGTCGCCACTCACGCTGACCTGCGCGAGGCGCTCGTCCACCACGCTCAGGTCGACCGCCACCAGCTTCCCGCCGGGCACCTTGTACTCGCCATGCAACCGCTCACTCATGCCGTCAGGGTAGACGAGGAGCAGACTCGCTCGCGCTGGCGGCTGAGCCGGCAAGGAGTCTTGACGAGGGCTGCAGCCACCCCCGTTCCCGCGAGCGCCAGCCTCCGATCACGACCGCCAGCCACGGATGCTGGCGCTCGATCCCAGGGGCTGGCTCTCGCCGATTGTGGCCAGCCGGTCTTGACTCGTGATGTGGGGCACGAGCCCCGTCGATCGGACGACGAGCCGCGCGGAACGAGCTTCGCAGAGGAGGTGGCCTAGACTAAGGCGCGCAAAACCAACTTCTTACCGGACGGACGTAAATGAGCGGTCACTCCAAGTGGGCTACCACCAAACACAAGAAGGCGGCCATCGATGCAAAGCGCGGCAAGCTATTCGCCAAGCTGATCAAGAACATCGAGGTCGCCGCTCGCACCGGTGGCGCTGATCCCTCGGGGAACCCGACCCTCTATGACGCCATCCAGAAGGCCCGCAAGAACTCGGTACCGGTCGACAACATCGACCGCGCGGTCAAGCGCGGCGGCGGCGTCGGCGGTGACGCGGTCGACTACACCGAGATCATGTACGAGGCCTACGGTCCCGGCGGCGTCGGCCTGCTGATCGAGTGCCTCACCGACAACCGGAACCGGTCCGCCTCCGATGTGCGCGTGGCGGTGACCCGCAACGGCGGCACCATGGCCGACGTCGGTTCGGTGTCGCGCATCTTCGACCGCAAGGGTGTCGTCGAGGTCGCCAAGAGCCAGACCGGACGCACCCTCACCGAGGACGACCTGCTGGAAGCGACCCTGGACGCCGATCCCGAGGACGTCTCCGACGAGGGCGAGACCTTCAAGGTGATCAGCGATCCCAGCCTGGTGGTCGACGTGCGCAAGGCCGTTCAGGCGGCCGGTCTCGACTACGAGTCGGCCGAGGTGCAGTTCGTGCCGCAGTACACCACGGCCGTGGACACCGCGGAGATCGCCGAGAAGCTGTTCAAGCTGCTGGACGCGATCGAGGACCTCGACGATGTGCAGAACGTGTACAGCAACGAGGATGTGCCCGACGAGATCGGCGAGCAGCTCGCCTGAGCCCCCAAACCAACGCAGAGTGGACCCGAATCGCCGTAGTCGACGATTCGGGTCCACTTTGCGGTTGGTAGGCGTGGCACGGCCGGAGCAAGGGCTTGACCGGGCTAGTATCCGAACAAATGTTCTAGGGGAAGGTTCGCGATGCGGGTGCTCGGAGTCGATCCCGGCCTGACCAGGTGCGGGGTGGGCGTCATCGACGGCAGCCCCGGGCGTCCGCCGCAGCTGGTGGCCGTCGGCGTGGTCAACACCCCGTCGACCCTGGAGTTGCCCCAGAGGCTGTTACGGATCGAGGCCGGTCTCACCGAATGGGTCAACCAGCACCGGCCGGACGCGATCGCGGTCGAGCGGGTCTTCGCCGACCAGAATGTGCTCTCGGTGATCGGCACCGCACAGGCCGCCGGTCTGGCGATGCTCGTGGCCGCGCGCGCGGGCATCCCCGTCCACACCCACACCCCCACGGAAGTGAAGGCGGCCATCACCGGCTCCGGACGCGCCGAGAAGGCGCAGGTGGGCGCCATGGTCGCGCGCATCCTCAAACTCGAAGCTCCACCGAAGCCCGCCGACGCAGCGGACGCGGTCGCGCTGGCCATCTGCCACCTTTGGCGCGGCGCCGGCGCCGACCGGATCGCCGCCGCCATCGCCAAGCAGACTGCCGGGAGGACCGCATGATCGCCCAGCTGACCGGTGTGGTGGCCGCGGTCGGTGGCACCTGGTTGGTGCTCGACCTGTCCGGCTTCGGGCTGAAGGCACTGTGTACGCCGGCCACCGCGACCTCGGTGCGGGTCGGTGAGTTGGTCACGCTGCACACCTCGCTGGTGGTCCGCGAGGACTCGCTGACCCTCTACGCCTTCGCCGAGCCGGGAGAGCGGGACTGCTTTGAGCTGGTGCAGAGCGCCACCGGGATCGGCCCCAAGATCGCCCAGGCTGTGGTGTCGGTATTCAGCCCCGACGAGTTCCGCACTGCGGTGGCGTCCGGCAACCTGGCCGCCCTCACCCGGGTGCCGGGTATCGGCGCCAAGGGCGCGCAGCGACTGGTGCTGGAACTGAAGGACAAGGTGGCCGCACTCGGCACCGGCGCCACGGTCGTGGGCGCCACCATTGCGGGCAGCGCTTGGCGCGAGCAGGTGCGGGCCGGTCTGGAGGGCCTCGGATACTCCACCCGGGACGCCGAGGCCGCCTGTGATCGGGTTTCGACGCTGGCCGAGGAGACGCCGGACACGCCGGTGGCCGTGCTGTTGCGCGCGGCGCTGCGCACGCTGGCAAAGTGAGCGCCGTGACCACCGACGAATCCGACCCGCTCGACCCGCACGCCTTCGTAGACGAGCAGGCCGCCGAGTCCGCCCTCCGGCCGGGGTCATTGGCCGAATTCCGCGGCCAGCAGCGGGTGAGCGACCAACTGGGGCTGGTGCTCGCCGGCGCCCGGCATAGGGACGCGGTGCCCGACCACGTCCTGCTCTCTGGCCCGCCCGGGCTGGGCAAGACCACCCTTGCGATGATCATCGCGGCCGAAATGGGCGCGCCGATCCGGATCACCTCGGGCCCGGCCATTCAGCACGCCGGCGACCTGGCTGCCATCCTCTCCGGGCTCACCGAGGGCGAGGTCTTCTTCCTCGACGAAATCCACCGCATGTCCCGTCCGGCTGAGGAGATGCTCTACCTGGCCATGGAGGATTTTCGGGTCGACGTGGTTGTGGGCAAGGGCCCCGGTGCCACCGCCATTCCGCTGGACATTCCGCGATTCACCCTGGTCGGTGCCACCACCCGTGCGGGACTGCTACCGGGCCCGCTGCGCGATCGGTTCGGGTTCACCGCCCAACTCGACTTCTACGCTGCCAGCGACCTGGAGACGATCCTGACCCGCTCGGCCGCTCTGCTCGGCATCCACCTGGACGGCCAGGCCGCCAAGGAGATCGCTTCACGCTCCCGCGGCACCCCACGCATCGCCAACCGGCTGCTGCGCCGCGTCCGCGACTACGCCCAGGTGCGCGCCGACGGCACCCTTAGCCGGTCGGTGGCCCGCAAGGCGCTGGAGTTGTACGAGGTCGACCCGCTCGGCCTGGACCGACTCGACCGGGCGGTACTGGACGCGCTCTGTCGGCACTTCGGCGGCGGACCGGTCGGGCTCACCACGCTTGCGCTGGCGGTGGCCGAGGAGACCGAGACCGTGGAGGAGGTTGCCGAGCCGTTCCTGGTGCGCGAAGGCTTTCTGATGCGGACCCCGCGTGGCCGCGTGGCAACGGCCAGAGCCTGGCAGCATCTCGGGTTGACCCCACCCGGCCACAACCAGCCGCCGATTGCTGCGCCGGACCTGTTCAGCGACGGATAGGCTTTCGGTGGGCGCGCTCGCGGCCCGCCGAATGGGTTATCGCAATCATCGGCGCTAGGCTACTTCGGCGTCGGCGTGCAGCCGTCCCCGAGTTCAGAGAAGGAAACCTCCATGGATACCGTGCTGTTGATCGTCATCATGGGCGCAGCGCTCTACTTCCTGATGATTCGGCCACAGCAGAAGCGGGCCAAGGAGCAGAAGAACCTCATGGAGGCGATCGCGGTCGGTTCCCGGATCATGACGGTCTCCGGCATCATCGGCACCATCAAGCACCTCGGCGAGAAGCAGGCTGTGCTCGAGATCTCTCCCGGCGTGGAGTTGACCATCGACAAGCGCGCGATCAGCCCGCAGGCGGTCGAGGATGAGTTCGAGTACTCCGACGACGCGGACGTGGAAGCTGCCGACGCCGATGGCGTCGTGGCAGAACCCTTCCAGATCGAGGACGGTGCCCCGGTCGAGGACGCGACGCCGGTCGAGGACGTACCGGTCGTCGGCGCCGATCCCGAGGACGTGACCGAGCCCGCCCCGATCACGTGGGAAAACCCCGACACCCAGAAGAACTGATCTATCCCTGAGGCAAAAGTGGCAACTGCAAGTAGGAATCACACACATCCGCTGCGGACGCTGTTGATCCTCGCCCTGGTCACCGCGGCGCTGTACGGGCTGATGGCCCTGTCAGGTTCGTGGATGCCCAAACTGGGCCTGGACCTGCGCGGCGGTACGACCATTACGCTGACCGCGGCGAACACGTCCGGCAGCGGGGCGGTTGACCCGACCAGCCTCGAACTGGCCCGCGGCATCATCCAGCAGCGCGTCGACTCGATGGGCGTGGGCGAGACCGAAGTGACCACCTCTGGCGAGAGCCAGATCGTGGTCTCGGTGCCGAACGTCCAGCAGGACGACCTGGTGAAGATGGTCGGCACCACCGCCCAGCTCTACTTCCGCAAGGTCTACGCGGCCGAGGCCGCCGGTGGCACAGCCGTGCCGGATCCGAGCGCGAGCGCCGAGCCGGGGGAAACCGCCACCACCGATCCCGGCACGGAGCCGACCGCTTCGGCGTCCGCGTCTCCGACGGCTAACAAGCGGCCCCTGCCCGAGTTGCCGACGCCGGAGCCGTCCCCGCGTCCGACCGCTCCGTCCGGCGAGACCAAGGAGCTCGCCGAGCTGCTGCAATGGACGCCGAGCGATCGCGACAACACCGATTTCGCGAACTTCAAGTGCGGCGACAAGTTCCCTGACGTCACCGACCAGCCACTGATCGCCTGTGACGAGGACGGGCTATACAAGTACCTGCTCGGCCCGGTGCTGATCAACGGCAGCGACGTCACCCGCGCGACCGCCGGCGTACCGCAGAATTCGGTGAGCTACGAGGTCTCCCTGGAGTTCAACGCCAACGGTGGCGCCCGTTTCTACACGGTCACCGCGCACCTGAACGAGCAGACCAGCCCGCAGAACCAGTTCGGCATCGTGCTGGACAGCAAGGTGATCTCTGCGCCCGAGGTGACCAAGGGTGCGATCAGCGGCGGACGGGCGAGTATCTCCGGCAACTTCACTCAGGCCAGTGCCACCTCGCTCGCGAACGTGCTGTCCTATGGTGCGCTGCCGCTTTCGTTCGAGGTGTCCAGCGTTGACAACGTGTCGGCCAAGCTCGGTGGTGACCAGCTGCAAGCCGGCATCATCGCCGGCCTGATCGGCCTTGGCCTGGTGCTGCTGTACAGCATCCTGTACTACCGCGGCCTGGCCCTGGTGGTGTCGCTCTCGCTCGTGGTCGCAGGCCTGCTGTCCTGGGCGATGATCGTGCTGCTCGGCGCGAGCATGGGCTTCGCGCTCAACCTGCCCGGCATCGCCGGTGCCATCGT
>DAOPRQ010000004.1:0-10081 GCA_035349055.1 Propionicimonas sp. | reverse complement strand
TCGGCGCGAGCATGGGCTTCGCGCTCAACCTGCCCGGCATCGCCGGTGCCATCGTTGCGATCGGTGTGACCGCGGACTCGTTCATCATCTACTTCGAACGTATCCGGGACGAAGTACGAGACGGACGCAGCCTGCGCTCGGCCATCGAGACCGGCTGGACGCTGTCGAAGAAGACGATTCTGGTCGCCGATTCGGTCTCGCTGCTATCGGCGGTCGTGCTCTTCGTGATCGCGATCGGCGCGGTCAAGGGCTTCGCGTTCACCCTCGGTCTGACCACGCTGATCGACATCGCCGTGGTGTTCTTCTTCACCAAGCCGATGATGACGCTGCTCGGTCGCACCAAGTTCTTCGGCGAAGGGCACCGGTTCTCCGGCTTCGAAGCCGAACACCTGGGCAGCGCCAACCCGCCGCTGCACAATTCCCGGCGTACGGCCGCCGTAGCCAAGGGAGCACAGGCGTGAGCACCGAAGTGATCGAAACCCCGCAGAAGCCGAAGAAGAGCGGGCTGGCGCACAAGCTGTACACCGGCGAGGTCTCCTATGACTTCGTGGCGAAGCGCAAGCGCTGGTACCTCATCTCCGCTGTGTTGTTGCTGGTGTCATTGGGTGCGCTGCTGATCAAGGGCCCGACCTGGGGCATCGAGTTCACCGGCGGCGCCGACTTCCAGGCACCGATCAAGGTCACCGCGAACACAGTGGACGACGTCCGCGCAGCGGTGGCCGAGCTGAACCTGCCGAACGCCGACGACATCAGCGTGACCACGGTCGGCGACTCGTCCGTCCGCGTGCAGACGAAGGCGCTCACCACCGAGCAGGTCACCCAGGTGAAGGGTGCGATCGCGGCCGTGGCCGGCACCCAGCCGGACGAGGTGGGCTATTCACTCATCGGCGCCTCCTGGGGCCAGCAGATCACCACCCAGGCGCTGATCGCGCTGGCGGTCTTCCTTGCCCTGGTGATGCTGCTGATCTGGGCCTATTTCCGCGACTTCAAGATGAGCATCGCGGCGATCGCGGCTCTGCTGCACGACCTGATCGTGACCGTCGGCGTGTACGCCCTGGTCGGCTTCACGGTCACGCCGGCGACGATGATCGGCGTACTGACCATCCTCGGCTACTCGCTCTACGACACGGTGGTGGTGTTCGACCGGATCCGGGAAAACACCAGGGACATCACGAACACCAAGCACACCTACTCGGTGCTGGCGAACCAGTCGCTGAACCAGGTGCTGGTGCGTTCGCTGAATACCACGATCATCGGCGTACTGCCGGTCGCGGCGCTGCTGTTCACCGGCTGGTTCGTACTCGGTACCGGCCCGCTGAAGGACCTCGGCCTGGCCCTGTTCATCGGCATGATCGCCGGCGCCTACTCGTCCATCTTCATCGCGACGCCGCTGCTGGCGCAGATGCGTGAAGCCGATTCGGACATGAAGGAGCACCGCGAGCGGCTCGCCCGCCGCGCCGCGCGGACGTCGGAGCGTGCCACGCACAAGCCGACGGCCAAGCCGGTCAGCACGGTCGCCGTCGGCGACCCCGAGGTCGCAGCCGTCGACCCGGCCACGCTCGGCCTGGTCAGCGCGAAGGACCTTGCCTCCGGCGAACGGCGTCAGCCCACCCGCCAGCCCAGAAGCCAGCGCAAGAAGTGACCGCGCCAACCGCAGTTCAGAACCGGGAGCTGATCGCGTCCCTGATCCGCGACATCCCCGACTTTCCGAAGCCCGGCGTGCTGTTCAAGGACATCACCCCGCTGCTCTCGAGCGCGGCTGGTTACCGGGCCGCGGTCACCGAGCTCGCGAACACGGCTCCGGCCGGTATCGACGTGGTGGTCGGCATGGAGGCTCGCGGGTTCATCTTCGCCGGCCCGGTGGCGCTGGAGCTGGGCGCGGGCTTCGTGCCGGTCCGCAAGCCGGGAAAGCTGCCTGGCGACGTCTACACCCAGACGTTCTCGCTCGAGTACGGTCACGAGACGCTTGCCGTGCACCGGGACGCGATTCCGCCGGGATCGCGCGTGCTGGTGATCGACGACGTGCTGGCCACCGGTGGCACGATCGGTGCTACCGCGGCGCTGATCGAGAAGCTGGGTGCCGAACTGATCCACGTCTCGGTGCTGCTGGAGCTCAGCTTCCTCGGTGGCCGCAAGCTGTTGGCGGACGCCGGGATCACCGAAACTTCGGCAGTGATCACGGTCTGATGGACGGCATCCGGCCGCGGATCGGCCTCAGTCGGCAGCCCTGGACCGGGCGCGCCCAGGTGCACCTGCCGGCGACGACCAGCTCCGCGGCGCGCCAGTTGCTGCTACGCGTGTTGGTCGGGGTCGGACTGCTGCTGGCGCTCACCCTGATCGTCTACATCGACCGGGACGGGTACTCCGACAACGTCGCCCAAGACGGCATCTCGTTCGTGGATGCGTTGTACTACGCCACGGTCACCATGACCACCACCGGCTACGGCGACATCACCCCGGTCGGCGTGCAGGCCCGGATCATCAACATCTTCGTGGTGACCCCGATCAGGATCGCCTTCCTGGTGCTGCTGGTCGGCACCACCGTCGAGGTGCTGGCCAACGAAGGCCGCCGGGCACTGCAGGACTCCCGCTGGAGGAAGACCATGCGCAATCACACCGTCATCATCGGCTACGGCACTACCGGCCAGAGCGCCGCCGCCACCCTGCAGCGCGGCTCGGTGCCGGTGGAGCGGACGCTGGTGATCGACACCGACCCCCAGGCTGTCGCCGCCGCCAACCGGCACGGCCTGGCCGCGTTCGAGGGGGACGCCACCTCGCGCGAGTTGCTGCACCGCGCCGAACTACCCAAGGCGCGCGAGATCATCATCACCGTCGGCCGTGACGACACTGCGATCCTGACCACGCTCACCGTCCGGCAGCTCAATCGCGGCGCCCATGTGGTGGTGGTCGTCCGCGACTCGGACAACGTGCCGCTGATCCGCCAGTCGGGTGCGGACGCGGTGATCACCTCCTCGGACGCGGTCGGCCGGCTGATGGGCCTGAGCTCGATCAGCCCGCACCTTGGCGACATCATCGAGGATCTGCTGTCGTCCGGGCAGGGGCTGGAAGTGACCCAGCGTCCGATCACTGCCGAGGAGAGCGGAAAGAGCATCACCGAGATCCAGGGCGAGAAGGTGCTCGGTGTGGTGCGGAATCGCACCTTGCGGCGGTACTACGAGGCCAGCGCCGACCAGTTGCGTACCGGCGATGAGGTGATCGTGGTGCGCAGGGCCCCAGGTCACCGCACGCCACGAGTAGAGTGAGCCTTCCTCAAGTCATCAATCGGGAGGTGGCGTGACCCAACCGATCCACGGTCCGTACGGCGAAGGCGATGGGCTGCCGGGGGAACCGCGGACGCGTTTGGCAGCCACCGACCAGCCGCGGATGCGCATGCGCCAGGTGCTGGCGCGGATCGGCGCGCAGCGCAACCAGCCCGCCCCGGTGCTCGATCCGTTGCTCCGGATCGTCAACACCCACCGGCCGAAGGCTGACGTCGCCCTGATCGAGCGGGCCTACCGCACCGCGGAGCACTACCACACCGGCCAGCTGCGCAAGAGCGGGGACGCCTACATCACCCACCCGCTGGCGGTGGCGACGATCCTGGCCGAACTCGGCATGAACGAGGCCACGCTGTGTGCGGCCCTGCTGCATGACACGGTCGAGGATACGTCGTACACCGTGCAGCAGCTCACCGCCGACTTCGGTCCGGAGGTCGCCGCGATGGTGGACGGCGTCACCAAGCTGGACAAGATCGCCTACGGCGAGTCGGCGAAGGCAGAGACCATCCGCAAGATGGTGCTCGCGATGAGCAAGGACATCCGCGTCCTGGTGATCAAGCTGGCCGACCGGCTGCACAACATGCGCACGATCGGCTACCTGCGCCAGGACAAGCAGATGGCCATCGCCAGGGACACCCTCGAGATCTTCGCCCCGCTCGCCCATCGACTGGGCATGAATGCGATCAAGTGGGAGTTGGAGGACCTGTCGTTCGCCACGCTGCAGCCGAAGATCTACGACGAGATTGTGAAGCTGGTGGCCGCGCGGGCACCGCTGCGGGAGGACTACCTGCGCGTGGTCACCGAGCAGGTACGCGCTGACCTGGCTGAGGCCGGGATCAAGGCAACGGTCTACGGCCGGCCGAAGCACTACTACTCGATCTACCAGAAGATGGTGGTGCGCGGACGCGACTTCGCGGACATCTACGACCTGGTCGGGTTGCGCATCCTGGTCGACACGCAACGCGACTGCTATGCGGCCCTCGGCACGCTGCACGCCCGCTGGAACCCGATTCCGGGGCGGTTCAAGGACTACATCGCGATGCCGAAGTTCAACCTCTATCAGTCGTTGCACACGACTGTGCTGGGGCCGGGCGGCAAGGCGGTCGAGCTGCAGATCCGGACGCACGAGATGCACCGACAGGCTGAGTACGGTGTGGCCGCCCACTGGAAGTACAAGGAGGGCAAAGCTGACGGCACCGAGCTCAACTGGGTGCAGCAGATCAGCCAGTGGCAGCGCGAGACCGAGGATCCGGGAGAGTTCCTCGACACCCTTCGGTTCGAGATCGCCACCGACGAGGTCTTCGTGTTCACGCCCAAGGGCGACGTGATGAACCTGCCCCAGGGCGCCACGCCGGTGGACTTCGCGTACGCCGTGCACACCGAGGTCGGGCATCGCACCATCGGCGCCCGGGTTAACGGCCGGCTTGTGCCGCTGGAATCCGCGCTGACTTCGGGGGATGTCGTCGAGGTGCTCACCTCGAAGGCCGCCAATGCCGGACCGAGCCGCGACTGGCTGGGTTTCGTGAAGAGCCCGCGCGCCCGCGGCAAGATCCGGCAGCACTTCATGCGGGAGCGGCGCGAGGAGTCGATCGAGAACGGCAAGGACCTGCTCACCAAGCAGCTCCGCCGGGCCGGGCTTCCGCTGCAACGGCTGCTCACGCCCGAACACATGTCGGGCCTGGTCGAGCACTTCCGGCTGGCCGACACCGACGCGCTCTACGCGGCGCTGGGTGAGAGTTCGATCAGTGCCCAGGCCGTCGTGCAGCGGCTGATCACGTCCGAGGGCGGCGCTGAGGCAGTGGACGAGTTGCGCGGCGAGGACGAGTCGGTGATCAGCCGACCGCGTCGGACGCGATCATCCAGCGACGAGGCCGGTGTGGTGGTCAAGGGCGCACCCAACGTCTGGGTGAAGCTGGCTCGGTGCTGCCGCCCGGTGCCGGGCGACGAGATTCTCGGGTTCGTCACCCGGGAGAGCGGCGTGTCGGTGCACCGCAAGGACTGCACCAACGCCGAGTCCCTGCGCAGCGAGCCCGAACGCCTGGTCGAGGTGTCCTGGGCGCCGACCGCGAGCAGTTCGTTCCTGGTGGCCATGCATGTCGAGGGCCTGGACCGCACCGGCATCCTGTCCGAGGTGACCCGGATCATGGGGGAGCACCACATCTCGATCCAGTCCGCGACCCTGAACACGACCAAGGACCACATCTTCAAGTTCCGGTTCACTTTCGAGACCACCGACCCCACCCACCTGGAGCACCTGATCGAGGCCGTCCGCAAGGTGCCCGGTGTCTACGACGTCTTCCGACTGAAGAACTGACGCTCGCTCTGCGAGCGTCATCCCGGCGTAGCCGGCGGAGATCCCGGGTCAAGCCCGGGATGACCCAATGATTGGGATGGACGTCATCCCGGCGTAGGCCGGGCTCCCTGCACGTGCGTGGCGGTTGCTGCCGACGGAGCGCGCCGTTAGCGGCTGAAGTCGGCCAGCGTCGCCTTGGCCTGGTCGAGCCAGACCGTGTACGTGTCGATCGAGTCCTGAGCCTTCTTGGCTGCGGACGCATCGCCGCGAGCGCTCGCCTTGGCCACCTTCTCGGTGAGCTTCTCGATCTCGGCGCTGAGCATGCCGACGGTCTCCTCGGCCCGGGCTCTGGCCTGCGGGTCGGTGCGCCGCCACTCATCCTCTTCGGCAGAGCGGACGGCGGTCTCTAGCGCCTTCACTCTCGCGTCCAGACTGCGCATCTGCTCACGCGGCACCCGGCCGTACGCGTTGTACTTCTCCAGGAAGGTGCGGAAACCAGCGCGCGCTGCAGCCAGATCGGTGACGGGCACCAGGCTCGCTTCGGCCTCGTCCAGCAGGACCAGCTTCGCGTCCAGATTCGCCTTGAACTCGGCGTCCTGTTCGGTCAGCACGGCCGTCCGCGCGCCAAAGAAGCCGTCCTGAATGCCGCGGAACTCGGCCCAGAGCTGGTCGTCCACCTCTCGCGGAGCTACCCCGGCGGCCTTCCAGCGGGTCATCAGGTCGCGGAATGCGCCCGCGGTGGGTCCCCAGTCGGTCGACTTGGCGAGTTCACGCGCCTCGGCGATGATCTGTTCCTTCGTGGCCTTCGCCACGTCGCGCTTGGCTGCCTGCTCCGCGAACTGCGACTTGCGCCTACGGGTGTAGGTCGTGCGGGCTGCCGAGAAGCGATGCCACAACGCGTCGTCGCTGGCCCGGTCGATCCGCGGGAGCGCCTTCCACTCGTCCAGCAGCGTGCGGAAGCGGTTGACCCCGCCGCGCCAGTCGGTGCCCAACGCCAAAGCCTCAGCCTCGGCGACCATCTTCTCCTTGGTCTCCCGAGTGGCTTCCTGCTGGCGGGAGCGCTCGGCCTTGCGGGCCTCCGCCTGCTCGGCCAACAGCGGCTGCAGGCTCTCCAGCCGCGCCAGCAGCGCGTCCAGGTCGCCCACTGCGTTCGCCGACCCGACGGTCTGGCGAACGGTATTGATCGAACCCCTGGCCTCCTCCGGCGACAGTGCGCCACCCTTCACCCGGGTTTCGAGCAGCCCGACCTCAACCTCAAGGGCCTCGTACCGGCGGGTGTAGAACGCCATTGCCTCAGCGGGCTCGACGTCTGGGATCTGACCGACGGCTCGTTCGCCGTCCGCCGTGCGCACGTAAACCGTGCCGTCAGCGTCGACGCGCCCGAAGTCCGCCGGACCTGAGGTGGAAGTCATGGGGGCTATCTTGCCCGATTCGGCGCGGTTTGTGACAACGCTGGCCGTCCGCGGGCGTTCGATAGGGTGTGGGACGTGTTCCTAGCCTCCTTCGCCAGCGGCCTGTGGCAGGCCAACTGCTACGTGGTGGCACCTGCCGATGCCACCACCTGTGTGGTGATCGACCCGGGCCAGAACGCGGCCGAAGTGCTCGAGGAAGTGCTGCTTGAGCACCGGCTGGCCCCCGCGGGGGTGCTCCTGACCCATGGCCACTTCGACCACGTTGCCAGCGCCGCCAATTTCGCCGAGGCGCACCAGGTGCCGGTCTGGGTGCATCCGGCCGACCGCCATCTGCTCAGTGATCCCGCCGCCGGGCTGAGCACCGATAGTGCTGATCTGGTGCAGCAGCTGCTGGGAGGACCGCTGGCCGAACCGGCGGACGTCCGCTCGCTGGCCGTCGACTCGGTCGCGCTCGCCGGCCTCGAGTTCAGCGTGACCCACGCTCCGGGGCACACCGCCGGGTCGGTGTTGCTCGGCCTGCCGTACCCCGACCATCCACCGATCGGCCGGATCGTGTTCTCCGGCGATGTCGTCTTCGCCGGGTCGGTCGGCCGGACGGACCTGCCCGGCGGCGACCAGGCCACCATGCTGCGCACCCTGCAAGACATAGTGCTCGCCCTGCCCGACGACACCGCGCTGCTGCCCGGTCACGGCGACCAGACCACGATGGCCGCCGAGCGTGCCCAGAACCCTTACCTGCAACCCGCTTTCCTGAGGAACTGATGTCCCGACCCAGAGCACTGTCCGGCTTCCCCGAGTTCACGCCGTCCGGACGGATCGTCGAACAGCGCGTGCTCGCCTCCCTTGCCCAGACCTTCGAGTTGCACGGCTTCGGCTCGATCGAGACCCGCGCGGTCGAGCCGATGGACCAGCTCACCCGCAAGGGTGAGATCGACAAGGAGGTCTTCGTCGTCCGCCGGCTGCACGCCGATGCAAGTGCCCGCGACGAACTCGGTCTGCATTTCGACCTGACCGTTCCGTTTGCACGCTACGTGCTGGAAAACTCCGGCCACCTGCAGTTCCCGTTCCGCCGGTACCAGATCCAGAAGGCGTGGCGTGGCGAGCGCCCGCAGGAGGGCCGCTACCGCGAGTTCACCCAGGCCGACATCGACATCGTCGGCTCGCAGACGCTCGCCGGCCACCACGATGTCGAGCTGCCGCTGGTGACCCTGGAGGCGCTGGAAAAGCTGCACGTCGACTTCGGCGTGCCGCCGGCCACGATGAGCGTGAACAACCGCCAGTTGAGCGAGGGCTTCTACCGCGGACTTGGTATCGAGGACCATCTGGCCGTGCTGCAGCGGGTGGACAAGCTCGACAAGATCGGGCCGGACGCCGTCCGTACGTTGTTGGTCGATGAGGTCGGGTTGAGCTCGGCGGCCGCCGACGCCTGCCTGAAGCTGGCCGGTGTTCGCAGCGCGGACGCGTCCTTCGTCGAGCAGGTCACCGCGCTGGGCGTTGAACACCCGCTGCTGACCGAGGGCCTGGAACTGCTGGCCGGCGTGGTCAGCGCGGCGAACACCCTCGTCCCCGGACGGCTGGTGGCCGACTTGAAGATCGCCCGCGGACTGGACTACTACACCGGCACGGTCTACGAGACCACGATGGCCGGCTACGAATCGATGGGCTCGATCTCGTCCGGCGGACGCTACGACTCGCTGGCCTCCGACGGCCGCACCACCTACCCGGGTGTCGGCCTGAGCATCGGGGTCAGCCGCATCCTGGTGCCGCTGGTCGGCAAGGGCGTGCTGACCGCGTCCCGGCCGGTGCCCAGCTGCGTCCTGGTCGCCGTCGACGACGAGGAATCCCGGTTCGCGGCCATGGCCACCGCCGCCCAGTTGCGGGCGCGCGGCATCGCCACCGAGGTGGCGCCGAAGGCGGACAAGTTCGGCAAGCAGATCCGCTACGCCGACCGTCGCGGTATTCCGTTCGTCTGGTTCGCCAGCGGTGAGGTGAAGGACATCCGCTCCGGCGAGCAGGTGCCCGCCGACGCCGACAGCTGGCTGCCGCCGGACGCGGACCTGCGTCCGTCCGTCGTAAGATCTCCTTCGGCCTAGTTGGGCCCCGGAAAGGACTTTTCGTGATTCGCACGCACAACGCGGGCAGCCTGCGCCCAGAACACGTCGGCACCCCGGTCACGCTGGCCGGTTGGGTGGCCAAGCGGCGCGACCTCGGCGGGGTGGCCTTCCTCGACCTTCGCGATGCCAGCGGCATCGTGCAGGTGGTGGTTCGCGACGACATTCTGGAGACCTCCGGTGCGCACGCGCTGCGCAACGAGTACTGCATCTCGGTGACCGGCGTGGTCGAGGCCCGCTCGGCCGACACGGTCAACCCGGCGCTGGCGACCGGCGAGATCGAGGTGGCCGCGTCGGGTCTCGAGGTGCTCAACCCGTCCGCGCCGCTGCCGTTCCAGCTCGACGAGCGCACCACTGTAAACGAGGACGCCCGGCTGAAGCATCGCTACCTTGACCTTCGCCGTGGCCGGATGCACGACGCGCTGGTGCTGCGCTCGGCGGTGACCCGGGCGATCCGGGAGACCTTGGACGGGCTCGAGTTCTACGACATCGAAACCCCGACGCTTACCCGCTCGACTCCTGAGGGTGCCCGCGACTTCGTGGTGCCCGCGCGCCTGCATCCGGGCTCCTGGTACGCGCTGCCGCAGAGCCCGCAGCTGTTCAAGCAGCTGCTGATGGTGGCCGGCATGGAGCGCTACTACCAGATCGCCCGCTGCTACCGGGACGAGGACTTCCGGGCCGACCGGCAGCCCGAGTTCACCCAGCTGGACGTCGAGATGAGCTTCGTCGACCAGGACGACGTGATCGCGGTGGCCGAAAAGGTGATGGCTGCGTGCTGGAAGCTGATCGGGGTCGAACTGCCGCTGCCGCTGCCGCGGATGACCTGGGCGGACGCGATGGCCGACTACGGCTCCGACAAGCCCGACCTGCGTTTTGAGAACAAGATTCGCGAGCTGACGTCGTTCTTCGCCGAGACCCCGTTCCGGGTGTTTCAGGCCGAGTACGTCGGCGGTGTCGTGATGCCCGGCGGCGGTTCGCAGCCGCGGC
>DAOPRQ010000003.1:48949-53944 GCA_035349055.1 Propionicimonas sp. | reverse complement strand
CGTCAGCAGGTCGAGGACGCCCAGCTCGCGGTCGCGCAGGCGCTCGTCGATCCGGATCGCCGGCCGTGCGACACCAGCGGCCAGTGCGACCTCTGCCGTCTGCACGGCCCGCCGGTACGGCGAGGACCAGATGGCGGTGCTGACTCCGTCCGACAGTAGGAGCGACAGCCCGCGGCGGAGCGCCGTTGCCTGCTCAAGCCCGGCGGGGGAGAGCGCGACGTCCGGGTCGCGTGCGCCCGCCTCGATCGCTTCCAACCCGGCCGCGTTCGCCGCCGCCGCGGCCACGTTCCCGAGGCTTTCGCCGTGGCGGATCAGGACGATTTGCGTCAACGCCATGCTGTCTCCTGCCGATCGGCGCGCGGGTGCCTGCGCAGAGGTCGTTCCCCGCGCTGGGCGGGCCGAAACGCGTCGACCCGCGCGGCCGCCGAGGTGGCAGCGGGCCCGATTAGGCCGCCGATGCAGGGGTAACCCCCAATCACCAAGCGCCCGGCGAATCGTCGGGCAACCGGATGAAGGAGTGAAGCTGAACGAAGGCATCCAGACCGGAAGCGTGGGCGTACCCGACTACAACCGCCAACCGGGCGTGGCCGAGTCTGCACAGCACCTGGCCGAAACCGGGGCAGAGCAGGCCGGCGTGGTCAAGGACACCGTCTTGGCGGACGCGGCCGAGGTAGCCGGAGTGGCCAAGGACGAGCTGGCCAAGCTGGCCAGCGACGCGCGGACGCAGGTGCAGGGGCTCTGGTCGCAGGCGTCCGGACAGTTGCGCGAGCAGGCCGGCAACGGCAAGCAGCAACTGGGCGACCTCCTGCACTCGCTGGCCGCGGAGCTGGGTCAGATGGCGTCGAAGTCGGACGACGGCGGCCCGTTGACGGCCCTCGCCAAGCAGGCCGCAGCGCGCGGCGGTGAACTTTCGCACTGGCTGCAGGAATCCGAACCTGCCGATGTGCTGGTCGAGATCAAACGGTTCGCGCGACGGCGTCCGTTCGTCTTCCTGGCCGGTGCTGCGGTCGCCGGGATGGTGGTCGGACGCCTGAGCCGGGGGCTGATGGCCGCCGATGAGAGCCGGCCGGGCCAGCCGAGTGTTGCCCGGGCAAGCGGCTACAGCGAGCTGGGGTCGAGCGCAGGCGTCCGGGCCGTGCCGACGACGACCAGGGTGACCGAACCCCAGCTTGCGGTCGAGCCGGATCTCGGCGCTCCGGGTGGTGTGCTGCGATGAGCGGACCGCTGGACCCAGTGGGCCAGCCAGCTGCAGTACCGGCAGTCGTGCCCGAGGAACGCTCGATCGGTGAACTGCTCGGGGACGTGAGCCGCGACCTGTCGACTTTGATGCGTCAGGAGGTCGAGTTGGCGAAGGCCGAGTTGCGTGAGTCCGCCAGCCAGGCCGGACGCGGCGCTGGCCTGCTCACCGGCGCGGGCGTCGGGGCATTCCTGAGCGTGCTGTTCTTATCGATCGCCCTGTGGTGGGGGCTCGGGTACCTGATCGGCAACGCCTGGTCAGCGGTCGTCGTAGCCGTGGTCTGGGGGATCGTCGCGGCGATCCTCGCCGCCAGCGGACGCACCGAGCTGACCCGGGTACGCGGCCTACCGAAGACGGCGGAGACCGTCAGCAAGATTCCGAACGCATTGAAGGGCAACGAGGAGGACAACCGATGACCAGCAACCCGTCCGAGATCCGGGCGCAGATCGAACACACCAGGAGCAGCCTGTCGGACAACGTGGACGCGCTGGCCGACCAGGCGAACCCTGCACACATCGCACACCGACAGGTGTCGAAGGTAAAGGCCGCCGGCGGACGCTTCCTCGATCGGCTGCTTGGGACCGCTGAGGACGTGAAGGACGCAGCGCTCGGAGGCGTGCAGCACGCTGTGGAAGGCGTTCACGACGCGGCCAGCGGGGTCGCCGGACGGGCGTCGGAGGTCGGTGACAGTGTGGCCGGAGTGCCGCGGGCCGCCCGCCAGCAGACCCAGGGCAATCCGTTGGCCGCCGGAGTGGTGGCCTTCGGGATCGGGCTGTTGATCGCGGCCGCGTTCCCGCCGTCACGCAAGGAGAAGGAGCTTGCCCAAGCCGTGAAGGAGCAGGCCCAGCCGTTGACCGATCAGCTGGCGGCTGCCGGCCAAGAGGTGGCGCAGAACCTGTCCGAGCCGGTCCAGCAGGCGGTGGATTCGCTGAAGGAGTCGGCTACCGGCGCCGTCCAGCACGTCCAGGAACAGGGCGCCAGCGCCGTGGCGGAGGTGAAGGAGGTCGCCGGCGAAGCTGCGTCCGACGTTGCTGGCACCGCCAAGTCGGCTGCCGACGACGTGAAGCGCGAAGCTCGTTCAGCCGTGGAGGGCAACGCCGGCTGAGCCTGACGAATTTGCTGCAGTACTGCCCATCGAAATGAGGGTTGTGAGTGGCCTTTTCGGGCTCACAACCCTCGTTTCTATGCCCTGAGCCCAGTCCGCTCGCGCTCTGCGTACCCTCCGCGGACCGTCCAGTTCAGCCGGCCAGCAGCGACTGGGCGCCGTCGATCCAGACCTCGGTGCCAGTGACGTGGTCGGCTGCGTCCGAGCCCAGGAAACAGATGAGCTCGGCGACCTGAGCTGCCGATCCGGGCCTCGAACCGGTGAGCGGAATCTGACCATGCGGGTACTCCACCGGAACGTGCAGGCCGTCAGTGTTCCGCTGCTCGGTGTTGTCATCGATTTCGGTCTCGATTGCCCCGGGACAGATGACATTCACCCGAACGCGGTGGCGGGCCAGTTCGACCGCGGCCATCTTCGCGAACGCAACCTGACCGGCCTTGCTGGTGGCGTACGCGGATGCGCCGCTGTTGGAGAACATTCGGGTGCCGTTCACCGAAGCTGTGACCACGACCTTGAGCAGCGGCAGCGCATACTTCACGGTGAGGAAAGTGCCGGTCAGGTTCACCTCGATGGTGCGGGACCACTCCTCGACGCTCAGCTCTTCGAGAGGCGCCCAGACGCCGTTGATGCCGGCGTTGGCCACAACTACGTGCAGTTTGTTCCAGCGGCGTCCGACCTGCTCGAAGAGGCGCTCGACGGCGTCCGCATCGCTCACTTCGGCGGCGAACGGCTCAGCCGCGCCACCTCGCGTCCGGATCTGCTCAACCACCGCGGCGGCACTGTCGAGGCTGTGCCCGACTACCGCCACCTCCGCGCCCAGTTCGGCCAGCCGGACGGCACAAGCCTCGCCGATGCCCGAGCCCGCGCCGGTCACCAGCGCAACCTTCCCAGTGAAGTCCATGGCTCTCTTCTACCCAGTCGCCGCGCTGCGCATGCCGATTCCCGCGCTGCCTGTTTGCATCCCAGCCGGGCTCCACCAGAGTGGACGGTTTGGCGCGGTGTTGCCGAGAAGCGGTCCACTCCATTTGGGCGGTGGCGGCTTCAGCGCGTGTCCGATCGCCAGAGTGGACGGTTTGGCGCGGTGTGTCGCCGAGCAACGGTCCACTCCATTTGGCGGTGGCGGCTTCAGCGCGTGTCCGATCGCCAGAGTGGACGGTTTGGCGGCGTCACAGCGAGGAACCGTCCACCTTGACGGCGCGGCTCAGGCGATCAGCACCCGGACGCCGAGCTCGCGCAGCGCCGACACCGACTCCTCGCCGATACCGGCATCGGTGATGACGCCGGCGACGTCGTGCAGCGGTAGCACGTTCACGAAGCCCGCGCGGCCGTACTTGGACGAATCCGCGAGCAGCCAGGTCTCCTCCGCGCGGGAGTGCATGGCGCGGATCGCGTCCGCCCCTTCGGCGAACTGCGTAGTCAGGCCGCGTTCTGCGGTGAACCCGTCGGTGCCGATGAACGCGAGCCGCACGTTGTAGTCGCGGATCGTCGCCAACGCGCCGGAGCCGGTGAACGACTCGGTCTCGTGGTGGAACAGCCCGCCGGTGACGATCAGCCGCAGGCCGGGGTTCAGCCGCGCCGCCGGAATCGTCAGCGTGGAGTTCGTCACCACCTGCAGCCCCTGGCGTCCCAGCAGGCTCTTCAGCAGCAGTGCCGTCGTGGTGCCGGCTTCGACCATCAGGCTGTCGCCGTCCTCGACGAGGCTCGCCGCGACCGCCGCGATCCGCTCCTTCTCGGCCATGTGGTGACGCTGCCGCTCCAGCACGGTCTGAAAGCTGCTCGCCTGGGCGCCGCCGTGGGTGCGCAGAAGCAGGCCGCGAGCCTCCAGGTCGCGCAGGTTGGTGCGGATCGTCACCTCGGAGACACCCAGGTCACGCGAGAGTGCTGCCACCGATAGCGATCCGTCCTTCGCGAGGAGGTCGAGGATGTACGCCTCTCGGGACTGCTTCTCGCTCACGGTTCCTTCATCTCATTGGCTTGCGGGTCAATCGGTCGAGCCGATCATAGGTCGCCGGCCGATCCTCATGCTCAAGGGCTTGACCTACCGCCCCAAAGAGGGAATGGTCGAAGCATGAGCGAGAGCGAGCCCATTGGGGCCGCACACGCCCGGGTGCTGGTGGGCGTGGACGGCTCGGCGGACGGCCTGCGGGCCGTCAAGTACGCGATGCGAGAGGCCAACGCGAGCGGGTCGGACCTCTGGCTGGTGAATGTGGTCGACGACCAGGCGATGGTCACCGGTCTGTGGGACCTGCTGTCCACCATCGACGTGCTTCGGCAGGCCGGGGCGGACAAGCTGAAAGTAGCTGCGGACCAGCTCGAAGCGGACGGTTTTCCGTCCGATCGGGTGATTTCCGAGGTGCTGATCGGCCGTCCGGGAGACGTGCTGGCTGACTTGAGCGACAAGGCCCGGCTGCTGGTGGTCGGACGCCGCTCGATCAGCGGCCTGGAACGCATGTTCGTCGGCTCAACCAGCGTTTCCGTGGTCGGACGCGCCAACTGCCCGGTGATCGTGATCTCCGCTGCGGCCACCCCGCAGCAGACCGGGGGCCTGGGGACGATCGCGCTCGCGGTGAGTTCCTGGCCGCTGCACCGCTCTGCGTTGGACTGGGCGCTGCAGGAGGCCGCGCTGCGCAATGCCCGGCTCCGGGTGGTGCAC
>DAOPRQ010000003.1:46092-48849 GCA_035349055.1 Propionicimonas sp. | reverse complement strand
GAGTGTCCGGTGGCCGTGGTCCGCTAGACGGGGCTTCGACCATCCGGGGAAGCAATTCGGCCGATGCCGGACGCGGCCGCTGTCGCGCGACTTTGCTGGACGCGGTGGGCGCCGAGCACCTGGCCGGCAAGGTGTTGATCGATGTCTCAAATCCGCTTGACTTCTCGGCCGGGTCCCCCCCGTCCCCTCTTCGTCAAGGACACCGACAGCCTCGGCGAGCAGCTTCAGTCGGCCTTCCCCGAAACACGAGTGGTGAAGACGCTGAACACGCTCAACGCCGACCTGATGGCCCACCCCGAAGAACTCGCGGACGGTGAGCCCACAGTCTTCGTGGCCGGCAACGACGCGGACGCGAAGCGCGTCGTGATCGCCCTCTTGGCCCAGCTCAGGCACCGGGACGTGATCGACCTCGGCGACATCACCGCTGCCCGTGGCGTAGAGATGTGGCTGCCGCTCTGGCTCCGGCTCATGGGGGCTCTCGGCACGGCGAAGTTCAGCCTGCGCATCGTGCGGTGACCGCGGCGACGAGGACATGGCGTTGGCTCGCACGAGGCCCGTCGTTGTCGTTGTCAGCCGGGTTGCATACGGTGCTATTGGGTAAGCCGCCTGCGAACCTAGCGTGACGAACCTAGCTTGAGGAGACTTTGTGCGACCCGTCCCCGCCAGCACCTACCGCCTGCAGATCACCGAGGACTTCGACCTCGTGGCTGCTGCGCGCACGCTGTCCTACCTCCACGAGTTGGGCGTCGACTGGGTCTATCTCTCGCCGCTGCTGGCGTCCGAATCGGGTAGCGAGCACGGCTACGACGTCGCCGATCACCGCGCGATCGACCCAGCCCGCGGACGCTCGTCCGGCCTCGCGGCGCTGGCCAGCGAGGCCAAGCGGCTGGGCATGGGGGTGCTGGTCGACATCGTCCCCAATCACGTCGGCATCGCCCAGCCCTGGGAGAACGAGTGGTGGTGGCAGGTGCTCACCAACGGCCCCGACTCGCCCTACGCCGGTGCCTTCGACATCGACTGGGCGGCCGGCGGCGGCCGGCTGCGGCTCCCGGTCGTCGGCGACGACGACCTATGTGCGGACGGTCGGATCGACCATCTCCAGGTGCTCGGTGGCGAATTGCATTACCACGACCAGCGGTTTCCGCTCGCACCCGGCACTGCCCACGGCGCGGACGAGGACCCGAACGCCGTCCACGCCCGCCAGCACTACGAGCTGGTGAGCTGGCGCGAAGCGGACCGCAGCCTCAACTATCGGCGCTTCTTCGCGGTGAACACCCTGGTCGCCATCCGGGTCGAGGACCCGGAATGGCTCCACCGGTCCCACGCCGAGATCCAGCGCTGGTTCGACGAAGGCCTGGTGGACGGCCTGCGCGTCGACCATCCGGACGGGCTGCGCGACCCCGGCAAGTACCTCGACGACCTCGCCGCGCTCACCGGCGGCGCCTACGTGCTGGTGGAGAAGATCCTCGGCCTGCACGCGGCGGGCGAGGGGGGAAGCGTCCGACTTGAGGAATTGCCTCCCACTTGGGCGACGGCCGGCACGACCGGCTACGACGCGATGGCGATCATCGACCGGGTACTGATCGACCCCGCAGGCGAAGTGCAGTTGACCACCCTTGAGAACCGGCTTCGCGGACGCGACGTCGACTGGGCTGAGCTCGTCCACCAGGGCAAGCTCGCAGTGGCCGAAGGCATCCTGAACTCTGAGGTGCGTCGGATCGCCCGTGAGGTACTGGCGGTGATCGACCCGTCCGGCTGGCAGCCCGACCCCGACGCGCTGGCCGACGCGGTCGCCGAATTGCTCGCTGACTTCGGTGTTTACCGCTCCTACCTGCCCGAGGGCCGGGACCACCTGGAGCGGGCGTTCGAGTACGCCCGGCTGCACCGACCCGACCTCGGGCCGGTCTTCGCGCTGCTGCATCCGGTGCTGGCCGACGGCGCGTCCGGGCCGGCGCAGCGGTTCCAACAGACCTCGGGCATGGTGATGGCCAAGGGCGTCGAGGACGGCGCCTTCTACCGCTGGTCGCGGCTGACCTCGCTGAACGAGGTGGGTGGCGATCCGAGCATCTTCTCGATCGGCACCGACGACTTCCACCTCCTGATGAACCAGCGCCAGGCCGTCTGGCCGAACGCGATGACCGCCGGCACCACCCATGACACCAAGCGCGGCGAGGACGTCCGTGCCCGCATCAGCGTCCTGTCCGAAGTGCCCGACCTATGGGCGGACGCGCTGAGCCAGCTGCTCGAACTGGTGCCCCTGCCCGATCCGGGGTTCGGCAACCTGCTCTGGCAGGCCATCGTCGGGGCGTGGCCGGCCGAGCGCGAGCGGCTGATCGGCTATGCCGAAAAGGCGATGCGCGAAGCCGGCGACCACACGTCCTGGACCGCCCCCGACCACGCCTACGAGGCGGTCGTCCTCGAAGCAGTGGACGCGACGCGCGATTCGGCGAAAGTGCGCACGGTCCTGCAGGGGGTGGTGGACGCGATCTCGGCCGCCGGATGGAGCAACGCCCTTTCCGCCAAGCTCCTCGATCTGACCGTTCCGGGTGTGCCCGACCTGTATCAGGGCAGTGAATTATGGGAACTCAGTCTGGTGGACCCCGACAACCGCCGCCCGGTCGACTTCGCGGCCCGGGTCGCGCTGCTGGCGAAGGTGCGCACCGGGGCGCGACCCCCACTGCCGTCCGGGCTGGACGGCGCCGCGGTGAAACTGTTGCTCTGCCACCAGGCGCTCACCCTGCGCCGGGAGCGTCCGGA
>DAOPRQ010000003.1:43942-45992 GCA_035349055.1 Propionicimonas sp. | reverse complement strand
CAGTATCCGGTTGCGCTGCTGGTGCCCGAGGTTCGGCGTCCGGGTGAGCGTGGACGCTTTGACGTCTGGGCGCCGAGAGCCGAACGCGTCCGCCTTCTTGCGGGGGAGCGGACCGTCGCGATGGCCAAGGCAGCGGACGGCTGGTGGCACCCGGTCGAGCCCGAACCGCTGGGCCGAATCGACTACGGCTACCTGGTCGATGATCGGAAAGCTGCGCTGCCCGATCCGCGATCGCGCTGGCAGCCGCACGGCGTGCACGGGTTGTCGCGCACTTTCGACGCCACCGGTTTCACCTGGCACGACCAAGCCTGGACCGGACGCCAGCTCGCCGGCGGCGTGATCTACGAGCTGCATGTGGGCACGTTCACGCCCGAGGGCACGCTTGACGCCGCGATCAGCCGGCTGCCGCACTTGGTGGAGCTGGGGATTGACTTCGTCGAACTCATGCCGGTCAACGCCTTCAACGGCGAGCACGGCTGGGGCTACGACGGCGTCTGCTGGTTCGCCGTGCACGAGCCCTACGGCGGCCCGGACGCCTACCGGCGCTTCGTGGACGCGGCCCACGGGCTCGGTCTGGCCGTGATCCAGGACTTGGTCTACAACCACTTCGGCCCTTCCGGAAACTATCTGCCGGCGTACGGCCCATACCTGACCGACCAGGATTCGCCGTGGGGTTCGGTGGTGAACCTGGACGGCGAGGGCAGCGCGGAGGTGCGCAACTACATCCTCGACAACGCGCGCTACTGGTTCACCGACATGCACGTGGACGCCCTGCGGCTGGACGCGGTCCACGCGCTGGTGGACTCGTCGCCGGTACACCTGCTGGAGGACCTCGCGGTGGTGACCGCGGCCGCGTCCGCGCACCTGCGGCGACCGCTCACGCTGATCGCCGAATCCGACCAGAACGACCCTGGCCTGGTCACGCCCCGACAGAGTGGTGGGCTTGGCATCGACGCGCAATGGAGCGACGACTTCCACCACGGTCTGCACGTTGCGCTGACCGGGGAGGCCGAGGGCTACTACGCCGAGTTCACCTCGCTCGGTGCGCTGGCGGCAGCGTGCGAGCGTGGGTTCGTGCGCGACCGGGTGGCTGTGCCGGGCGGCGGGAGCGAAGGCCCGCCGCAGCTGGACGCGCGGACGGTTCCCGGCTGGCGGCTGGTGATCTGCTACTCCAACCACGACCAGATCGGGAACCGGGCTGCGGGCGATCGGCTGGCCGCGTCCCTGGATGACGACCAGCTGGCCTGCGCGGCGTTGTTGACGCTGACTACGGCAAATACGCCGATGCTGTTCCAGGGTGAGGAGTGGGCGGCGAGTTCGCCCTTCCCATTCTTCTCCAGCCATCCGGAACCGGAGTTGGCGGAGGCGATCCGGTCGGGCCGCATGGCCGAGCTCGCGCGAATGAACTGGGATCTGGAGACCATGCTCAACCCGCAGGAGCCACAGACGTTCGCCGCGGCGAAGCTTGCGTGGAGTGAGTTGGCGGACGGTCGGCACGCCCTCCTGCTTGACGTGCATCGTGACCTGATCGCCCTGCGGCGCGAGCTGCCCGAACTCAGCGATCCAGCGATGACCGGCACGCACTGTGCCTATGACGACGTGCAGCGCTGGTTCGTGATGCGTCGCGGCGGGGTGGTCGTAGCGGTGAACTTCGGCAGCGAAGAGGTGTCGATCGAACTGAGCGGACGACACCAGTTGCGCTGGGCAAGCCCGTCCGGCGCTCGCGTCGCCGATGGTGGCGTGGTGCTCCCGCCGCACGCGGGAGCCGTGCTGCTGCCAGTACAGAGCTGACCGTCGAGGACGCGAGAAGGCCCGGCCGGATCGAGGTCCGGCCGGTCCGATTCGTCCATCGCAAGGACGTCTGTTCTCCCTCACAACGGTCCCTGAGGAATTCGGCCGAGCTTGCGAGGCGCGTGTCACGAAGGGCGTCAGTCATCATCGAAACAGGTGCGGCGGCCCTTCGTCAGGCTCAGGGATCGTTCGCCCGACTAGGGCGAGGTCAGCGGGTGAAGTCCTCCGGCGCCGAGTCCGGCGAGCCGAGGCCGTGTTC
>DAOPRQ010000003.1:5394-43842 GCA_035349055.1 Propionicimonas sp. | reverse complement strand
GCCGAGGCCGTGTTCCTGGTGCGAACGGTGCCGCCGGCCGGCCTCGCTGTGATCGTCGTCGGGAAGGTCCTGGTCGCCAAGGCCGTGGACGAGCGGGTTGGGCTCCTCGTACTGCCGGGTCGGCTCAGGAGTCGCGTCCTGCTGGGTGTTGGGTGCGCCCAAGCCGTAGTCGTTGACGCTGTCGGACATCTGGTCCTCCTAATCGCTTTGGTTCTGAGGTCCGGGTACCCGTCCGAGCGAATCGCAAACGCCCAGCGCGGTTGCACCCCGGCCGGGCGGGTACGTGCTGGAGCACCGACAACGAAAGGTTGACATCATGACTCCCGGCCAGGACACCTGCGCGGTTTGCGGCATGCCGATCGAAGACGGCGTGGATTTCACCTCAGTGAACGGCGATCAGACCTACCGCTTCTGTTCGCAGGCGTGTCAGGACACCTTGGCGGACAACCCCGGCCCGTACGCCAACAGCCAGAGCTGAGCGGACGGACGGTCCCTGAGCTTGACGAAGGGCCCCACGGTCCCTGAGCTTGACGAAGCGCCACCCTGAATCCTGTCGAAGCATCGAGATCTCTCGCCGAACGCGCCTGAACCTCTAGGGTGCTGCGGGTGACCCGTCCGCTGTTTCACTTGACGCCTCCGGCTGGCTTCCTCGGCGATCCGAACGGACTGATCCATTGGCAGGGGAGCCACCACGTCTTCTACCAGTGGAACCCGGTCGCCACCGCGTTCGGACGGATGCACTGGGGCCACGCGGTGAGTTCCGATCTGCTGCGCTGGGAACACCGTCCAGTAGCGCTGGTCCCCGGCGCGACCGACGCTCTGGACGGGACGGGCTGCTGGAGCGGCGGCGCCGCGCTGACTGCTCACGGCGAGGTGGAGTTGTTTTACACCGCGGTGTCGGACGGAGCGCAGAAGCAGCGTCCGCGGGTCGCCCGCACCACCGACCCGGGCCTGGACTCGCTCGTTCCCGGAGCGCTGGTTGCGACCCCGCCCGACCCGGCAATCCACGACTTCCGCGATCCCTTCGTCTGGTGGCACGAGGGGCAGCGGCACCTGATTCTCGCCGCGGTGCTGCCGGATGGACAGCCGTCACTGCTGGTCTACACCGAGCGCGAATCCTCGCCCGGCGCCGACTGGGAGTACGCCTTCGCGCTCGGTCGGGACGCGCTTCCCGGCGTCCCCGGACGACTGTGGGAGTGCCCGTCGGTGATCAAGCTGGACGGGCGCTGGGTGGCGATGCTGTCGGTGATCGAAGGTGAGGGCGCCGCCGAACGGTTGTCGGTCTGGGCAGTCACCCTCGATCGCGAGCCCGGCCAACAGGCGCGTCCACTCTGGGTCGGTCGCCTCGACGCCGGCCCTCGCTACTACGCGGCGCTGCCGTGGCAGCACGCGGACGGCCGCTGGCTGCAGCTCGGCTGGCTGCGCACCCAGGACGATCCGGACCGTGGCGTCAGCACCTGGGTCGGCGCGATGAGCTGCCCCCGCGAACTGACTCTGGTGGGTGACCGAGTAGTGCTCCGTCCCGCAGCCGAACTGGATGACTTGGTGCGCACGCCCCTCGGCAGGGGACACCTGGGATCAGATCGGGCGATCGCGCTCGGAGATCCCGGCCTGCGCCGGGATGACGATGGATTGAGGGCGGGGAACTCGCCGACTCAACTGGAAATCGTCGCAATCACACCGTCGACGGGCACCCTGATCCTCGAAGGCCCCGAGGCTGAGCTGATGATCCCGATTGGCGAGCTCGTCGAACCTGAGTCGAGCGGCGAGGTCCGCATCTTTATCGACGCCGGCCTGATCGAAGCGTTCGGCCCGCTTGGCGCCCGCAGCGACACATCGTCGCGCATCGCCGACCTGGTGAGCGTGTCCCCGTCCGATGGTGCCGGGATCAGCGAGGTCAACCGACTGTCACTCGCGGACAATTTGCCCAGTCGATGATCCTGATGGACCTGATTTGGCCGATTTGACTGATCGACGGTGCAAATCGTCACTGGGCTGGCGTCAGCTGGTGGGCTAGGGTCGCTGCTGGGTGATGGATCCCGCCCGGGTACGTCCCGAACCGCCGACCGGCTGATGGTTCCTGCACGTCGTTGGGCGCACGCGCCCGGATCGTGAGGTCGGGATGTCCACCAAACCTCCCGGCAGGCCGTTCACCGAGTCGGCGCCCCAACCGGCCGTCGACCGCATCGTGCCCGCCACCGCCCATGCGCTGGTTGTCGGGGTGGTGCCCGGGCAGTCGCCGATCGTCGCCGTCACGGCCGCCACCTGGGCAACGGCCGTCGGTGGAACCCTGCACTTCGCGTATGTCGATCCCGAGCGGGTGCTCGACAAGGAGTATGCGGATGGTTCGGTGCGGCATTCCGCCTTGTCACCAGACTCAGACGACGACTCCTGGCTGGAGCGCCAGGAGCAGTTGCGCGCGCAGATCACGTCCGCGCTCACCGGACACGAGGTCCACTGGGAGCTGCATTATCTGGCCGGACGCGCCGACCGTGCCGTCACCCATCTGGCCCGTGCGCTGGACGCGTCCGCGATCGTGGTGGGCGCTCGGCGTCCGGTACCTGGCGAGCGGCTTCGTGAGTTCCTGGCCGCGTCGCTGGGGGCACAGTTGACCCGGCATCAACATCGTCCGGTGCTGGCGGTGCCGGTGGAGGTCGTCGACTGGAAGCACCAGGTGCAGTGACTCCTTCGTCATCCCGGCCACACACTCCTTCGTCATCCCGGCGTAGGCCGGGATCCCCCGACTGGCGCTGGCTGCTCCTGATCCTGCTCGGCGGCACGCTCGGCACAGCGGTCCGCGCGTGGTTGGAGAGCACCTGGCCGGCGCAACCTGGCGCCTGGCCGTGGACCACCTTCTGGATCAACATCGGCGGCTCCCTGATGCTTGGGCTGCTGCTCGAAGGACTCGCGATCAGCGGTTCGGACGCGGGCTGGCGGCGTGGCGTCCGGCTTGGCGTTGGGACGGGAGTGATGGGCGGGTTCACCACCTACAGCACTTTCGCGGTCGAGTCGGTTGAGCGACTGGGTGGGGGTCAGTGGTTGGTCGGGGCTGCCTATGCCCTGGTCAGCGTGGTGTTCGGGATCCTGACTGCGATCGCTGGCCTGCGCTTGGGCAGGACAGTGTTCTCGCGACTGCTCGGGGAGGCGGCATGATCCCGCTGCTGACCGCGTTGGCGGGTGGACTCGGAGCGGTCGTCCGCTTCCTGGTCGATCGCCAGATCGCGGCTCGACTGCGAGTCGGGATGCCGCTTGGGACCGTCCTGATCAACGTCACCGGCTCGCTGCTGCTCGGCGTGATCACCGGATGGTGGATGAGCCACAGCGGCGACCCGGGCCTGCGGGCAGTGCTCGGCACGGGGTTCCTTGGTGGCTATACGACTTTCAGCACCGCGTCGGTGGAGGCGGCTCGGCTCGCGCTCGACGGACGGGGCTGGACGACCCTCGTCCACGCCGGCGGCATGCTCGTGCTCAGCCTGCTGACGGCCCTGCTGGGTGTCTATCTCGGGTCGCTCTAGCTCGATTGGCTGGCCCCAAGCTCCTCGCAGAGTGGACGGTCTGTCGGCGTCTTAGCGCGAAACGGTCCACTTTGGGGAAACGGGGTGGTGCATGATCCGGCTGGATCGGCTCTTAGCGCGGGTGTTGAATGGGGCCGAGACCAATCGAAGGAGCGCACATGCCTGAAGCCACTGCCTACGCCATCGACGGACCGACCGGACGGTTCGCGCGAACCACGATCACCCGCCGCGAGCCCGGCCCGACCGAAGTGCTGTTCGACATCGTGTACGCGGGCATCTGCCACTCCGACATCCACACCGCACGCGGCGAATGGGGACGCGTCAACTACCCGCTGGTGCCGGGTCACGAGCTGGCCGGCGTCGTGCGCGAGGTTGGCAGCGAAGTCACCAAGTTCGCGCCCGGCGACCGCGTGGGCGTGGGTTGCTTCGTCGATTCCTGCGGCGAGTGCGAGCAATGCCGGGCCGGCGACGAGCAGTTCTGCGATGGCCCGGGCGGCGCGATCTGGACCTACAACGGCACCGGACGCGACGGTCTGCCCACCGCTGGCGGATACTCAACGTGCATCACGGTCGAGCAGGACTACATCTGCCGCATCCCGGACTCGATCGGCCTGCAGCAGGCCGCGCCCCTGCTGTGTGCCGGCATCACGCTGTACTCCCCGCTCAAGCGCTGGGGCGCCGGTCCCGGCAAGCGGGTCGCGATCGTCGGCATGGGCGGCCTCGGCCACATGGGCGTGCAGATCGCGGCTGCGATGGGTGCCGAGGTTGCCGTGATCAGCCAGACCCGCTCGAAGGAGTCAGACGGACGCCGCTTTGGTGCTACGGAGTACTACGCGGTCTCCGAGCCGGGGACGCTGCGCAGTCTGCGCAAGCAGTTCGACCTGATCGTGTCCACGGTCTCAGCGGATCAGGACCTGAACGGCCTGATCAACTGCCTGAAGACCGGCGGCGCGCTGGTGGACGTCGGTCTGCCCGAGCACCCGGTGGAACTGAACCTCGGCGGCCTGGTCGGCCAGCGCCGTGTCCTCGCCGGTTCGCAGATCGGCGGCATCGCCGAGACCCAGGAGATGCTGGACTTCTGCGCCGAGCACGGCCTGGCAGCCCAAGTCGAGGTGATAACGGGTGCGGACATCAACGCCGCGTACGACCGGGTGGTCGCCTCCGACGTCCGCTACCGCTTCGTGATCGACACTGCGACGTTCGCGGGCTGAGTTCGGAACTACCTCGGTCGAGCTCGGCGAGAACCTACGTCCCCGCGTCCGCGACCGCTTTCAGCACTGGACGCAGGGCGAGCCACCACTGCTCCTTCGGACGGTTGTAGCGCTTGTCCATCTCGTCCATCATGTGCGTCATCGGGAAACTGGTGACCTTTGACTGCACCAGGCCCAGGTACCAGCTGTTTCGCGTCCCGGCGGTGAATTCGGCGCTGATCACGTCCAGCGCTCGCGAGACCAGGCGCACAGCCAGCAGCCGGTCGAACGGGGACGGGCAGCCGCCCTGCTGGATGTGGCCGAGCACGTTCTGGCGTACGTCGTAGAGCCCGCGGCCCTCCTGCTCCAGCAGCCGGGCGAGGAAATCCGTGGTGTAGAGCGCGTTCGCGTTCTCATTGCGGACGGCGAGAAAGAGCTTCCGTCCGGACGCGAAGCTGTTGCGCAACCAGTCCAGGTCGGACGAAAGGTCGTCTAGGCTGATCCCCTCCTCGTGCAGGTAGACCCGCTCTGCGCCGCCGGAAAGGCCGCCCATCAAGGCCAGATACCCGCACCAGCGGCCCATCGTCTCCACCACGAAGGCCCGCTTGGCCGCGCTGCCCGACATCTTGATCCGGTCGATCGCCTCGGTGATCACGTTCAGCGCGGTGTCGGCGCCGATCGACAGCTCCGAGCCCGGCAGGTTGTTGTCGATTGACGCCGGCACGCACACGATCGGCAGCCCACAAGCCGGGAACCGGTCGCGCTCGCGGTGCATCAACTCGGCCGCCTCATAGCCGTTCCAGCCGCCGATCAACAGCAGCGCGTCGATGCGGTGATCCTCGATCGAGCGGCTGATCCGGTACAGCTCGTCCAGGCCGGGAACGGTGCGCCGCAGGCCCAACTCGGCCCCGCCGTCGGTGAGCCAGTTCTCGACGTCGCCCCATTCGATTTCGCCGATGTCCCCGTCCCGCAGCCCGGGGAAGCCGTTGCGCACGCCCAGCATGGTGTGGCCGCGGCTGATGCCGAGGCGGACGGCGTCCCGCGCGGCGGCGTTCATGCCCGGCGCCAGCCCGCCGGCGTGGATGATCGCGATCCGCTTGGACTCCTCCGGCGCGTCCACCCGGCTGGGCTCGACCAGCTCGGCGAAGATCTGCGCGGCTTCGGTGAACGAGCCGCCGCGTCCCGCCATCGCACCCGCGTAGTCGCCAGACGTGATCAGTTCGGGCACCTTCCGGGTGTTCGCGACTGCCTCCACCAGCGGCACGCGGGTAACCCGATTGCCCCGGAAACCGATCACCGGACCGGTCGTTCCGGGCTCGGCCGACAGCACCTCGCGCACCGCCTCGTAGCCCAACCAGGTGGACGCCCAGCGGTCGTATGCGCTCGGTGCGCCGCCGCGCTGCACATGGCCGAGGATCGTCACCCGGGCGTCCTCCTGCAGGTGCTCCTCGATCACCTTGCGCACGTACTCGGACGTGATCGGCTGCCCGTGCCGGTCACACGCTCCTTCGGCCACGACCACCATCGAGTCGCGCCGGCCACCGTCCCGTCCGCGGCGCAGGGAGTGGCACATGCGCTCCTCCCAGCCGTCCTCCGGGGGTTGCTCGGGGATCAATACGTAGTCACAGCCGCCGGCGATCGCGCTCATCAGGCCGAGATAGCCGCAATGCCGACCCATCACTTCGACCACGAACGAGCGCTGGTGGCTGGCCGCGGTGCTGGACAGGGCGTCGATCGCGTCCACAATCCGGTGCAGGGCGGTGTCGGCGCCGATGGTCATGTCGGTGCCGACCAGATCGTTGTCGATCGATCCGACCAGGCCCGCGAACATCAGCGAAGGGTGCGCGTCCGCGGTCTCCTTGGTGATCTCACCGGACGCGACGAGGTCGGCCAGCAGTTGCGTCCACTCGGCCCGGAACTGGTCGAGGCCGGAAAGCGAACCGTCTCCGCCGATCACGATCAGGCGGTCGATGCCGTGTTCCAGCAGGTTGGCCGCGGCGCGAAGGCGTCCGGAGTACTCACGGAAGTCCTTGGAGCGGAAGGTGCCGATGATCGTCCCGCCCTTGCCGAGGATGTTGCCCACGTCCTCCCAAGCGAGCTCGCTGATGCCGGTGCCGCCGTCCACCATTCCCTGGTAGCCCTCGTAGATCGCGTAGACGCGGGCGCCGAGCGTCTTTGCGGTGCGGACGACCGCGCGCACCGCTGCGTTCATTCCCTGAGCGTCACCGCCACTGGTGAGGATGCCGATGCGCTTGCCGGCGCCGATCTTCTCGGTGCCCGCGGTGTCGGGTAGGTTTGCCGTCATGGGAGTCATTCTCCCGTGAAGAGCCAGTCGCCGTGATCGAACGCCACGGATCTTTGGTGCGGATCAGGCGAGGCCCAGGTACTCCTCGAGGGTGAGCGTGTTGCCTTTGCCGAACTTCTTCGCATCAGCGACGCCGATGTAGCGGAAATGCCACGGCTCGTAGGCGTAGCCGGTGATCTTCTCCTTGCCATTCGGGTAGCGCAGCACGAAGCCGTACTCGTGAACATGCTTGTGCAGCCACTTTCCGGTGGCGGTGTTGGCCATCGGGAGGCTCCAGGTGACGCCGTCCCAGAGGTCGACCGAAAGGCCGGTCTGGTGCTCGCTGGCGCCCGGTGGCGCGTTGTAGCGCTTGGCGGAAGCGACGCTCGGATAGTTCTTCAGCGCCCGCTGGTAGACGCCCTTCTGGGTGGCGTAGCTGCGGTAGCCGCTGCGCACGACGATGCGGACGCCGTCCGCCTTGGCGGCCTTGGTCATCTTCTTCAGGGCCGCCGCGGTCTCTTTGGTCAGGCCGTAGGGTCCGGTGGGGTTCTTCGGCTTGTAGGCCGCTGAAACCCGGTGCTGCCTGGAGACGACGACGATGCCGTCGACTTCGTAGGGGGTGTTGAGTTGCTTACCCTTGCGCTGGTCAGGTGCCGGCTTGGCGGGTGCCGGCTTGGCGCGCGCCGACGGCTTCGCGGCTGCCGAGGGCTTGGCAGCCGCGGTCGCGGGGCTGGCCGATTCGGACGGTGTCGCTGATGTGGCTGATGGTGCCGAGGTGGGCGTACCTGGGGTAGCGGCTGGGGGGTTCGTGCTGCTGGCAGCTGTCGAGCTGGGAGCCAGGCTCGCCTCGGGCGGTGCCACCGCGCAGCCGCCCAACGCCAGCGCGCTGGCCACGGCACCGATCAAGAGGGCTTTGGATACTCCGCTCACAACCAACGAGGGTACGCGGCGACCAGAGCCGGGCCGAAACCGGCCAGCGGGTCTCCGCTCGCCCTCGCCCCGGTTCAACCCAGTTCCGTCAGGTTATGGCGGCCCGATCGCACCTCTCACAGCGACCAACCCAATTAATGCTGGCTATGAAGGCGATTTCAGCCCGCATAACCAGCAGTTTCTGGGTTGGTCCGGATTGGCTGCGTCGCGACTCCCTCAGAACCTGCCAAAAGTGGGTTGATCCTGCGATGGGTCGTGATCCAGGGACAGCCTCGCCGAGTCTTCAGGCAGCGAGGCGGGCCCAGCGACGGTGTTCGCTCGCCAGGTTCGATCTGGCGGACGCCAGCCAGCGCTGCTGGGCGACGGGCGTGCGGTAGAGGGTGTCCAGGTTGAGCAGCCGGTCGAGCACCCGCAGCCGACCCGATGCGAACTCGGCGTCGGAGAACTGCGGGTACTCCAGGCGGACGTCGCGGGAGTAGACGTGGTAGCGGCCGGGCGCGGTGCCGAGCACCGACAGGTCCGCGTCCAGCACCAGGGCGCCGCGGTCGTCGCCGTCGTCGGTGGTGTGCGTGCTGGTCAACCGCACCAGCCGGGCTACCTCATCCACAGTCGCCGTCGGCAAACCCACCTTGGCTAGGGAAGATACAGCCAGCTCCGCGGACGCATCCTCGTCTGCTCCGGCGCTGCCGGTGTAGACGGCGTCGTGGAACCACAACGCCAGCCGGGCCGTCCGCGACTGCCGCGAGTCCAGTTCGGCAAGCGCGCTCAAGGCCTGTCCCAGGTGGCGCACGTCGTGGTAGTGCCGGTTCGGCTCCTGCCATCTTTCCAGCAGCTCCGCCCCGAGCGACACCTGCTCTGGCAGCAACTCCGTCCACGCCCGCTCTAGCGCCGGCAGCACCTGGGCGGTGCGCGGCGTCCGATCGCGCGGACGCACCCGCAGCCCGCTGTCCTTCAGCCGCCGCAACAGGGTCTTCTCGTCCACCGGCTCAGCACCGGAGGAGACCAGGTCGGCATACCGGCGTTCCGGCACGTCGTAGTGGTCATGGTCGAAAGCGCGCGGCGGCACCTGCGCGGCGTCGACGAACTCGAAGAGCTCATCCAGGGTCGCGTCCGAGACCAGGTGGGCGAACCGGGTCCCGTGCGCCGGCCATCGCGGCGGATCGATCAGCACCGCCACCTGCGGTGAACCTCAGCTGGCCGGGTTGGCGAAGACGGCCGTGAACGAACCGCTCTCCAGCACGTTGAAGCTCAGCGTCAACCGGGCCACGGCGCTGGACGCGTCGTCGGGCACGTCGAGCCTGGGCACGCCGACGGCGAAGATGGTGAACACGTAGTGGTGCTCCGGGCCCGGCGGCGGCCACGGCCCGCCCCAGCCGGGGTAGCCGTAGTCGTTGGTCCAGGTGCGCGCACCGGCGGGCAGGCTCGCGCCCTCGGCAAGCGAGGTCACCTCCGCGGGGATGTCGGTGACCACCCAGTGCCACCAGCCGCTGCCGGTGGGCGCGTCCGGGTCGAAGCAGGTGAGCGCGTAGCTCTGCGTGCCGTCCGGGCCGGCCGACCATGTGAGCTGGGGCGAAACGTTGTCGCCGCCCACGCCGGGCTCGGCGTAGCGCAGGTCGATGCTGCTTCCGGCAGCGATGTTCTCGCTGGTGAACTCCATCGGTCCCCCTGTGTTGCCTGGTCGGAAACGGCTTGGAACGCACCCAGCTAACCACGCGTCCGCGCGGATGTCAGCGCCTATCAGGCAGGATGTACCGGTGGCCTCGAAGATGCCCGGGCTGGGCGCGCACTCGCTGATCGTTTCGCTGCCCGACTTCGACCTGCCTGATCTCGTGCCGGCGGCCGAGGTGCTCTGGCAGGAGGGCTTCCGCGTGTGGTCGGTGGTGTTCGAGCGCCTGGACGATTTCCCGGAGTTGCAGCGCCGTTTCGGCCGCCGCGCGAAGCTGGGCGTCCACGGGGTCAGCGAACCCGAACAGCTGCGGACGGCGGCCGCGGCCGGGGCTGCGTTCGTCGCTGCTCCGTTCCTGCGTCCGCAACTGGTGGACGCGGTGCCGGGCTTGCCGGTGATTCTCGGCGGGATGACCCCGTCCGAGCTGCTGGCGGGACTGGACGCGGGTGCGGCGGCCGTCCAGCTGCTACCGACGGACGCCTTCGGGACGGGTTTTGCACGCTCGTTGCCGCCGATGCTGCCGCCCGGCACGCTGATCGCCAACGGACGCATGGAGCGCTACCAGGCCGACATCTGGATGGACGCGGGCGCGCTCGGGGTATGGCCGCAGGATCTGCTGAGCCCCGAGTTGGTGCTCGCCGAGAGCCTGGACGGGTTGCGGAGCAAGCTGCAGAAGTGGCGCTTGGGCGACTGACCTTGGCGCCGCGCCTAAGCCTGGATCCGGGCTAAGTGCGTTTGGGGCTACTCAGCCGCGAATGGCCACGTGGACGTGGTCGTAATGGTTGGCGGTGATGCCGCCGCGATCGGCCATGTGGCGCCAGCGGGGAGTGCTGGGCGTCCAGATCTTCTGCTCGAAGATGATGTGGTCGATGTTGAAGTCCTTGGCGTGCTTGATCAGATAGGCCGCGATCTGCTTGCCCAGCGCACTCTCTTTTTGCGGGGTGAGCATGATGTCGAGCGCGCGTCCGTTCTTGTGGAACTGGCGGCCGCCGGCGCGCCAGCCGCCGTAGGAGTTCACCGCGGGGAAGAGCGCGCACACCGACCGGTAGATGTGGACGGTGTCCTTGCGGAGCTTGCCCTCAACGCCCGAGCCGCGCGAACACGCTGACATCGTGGTGCCCTCGGGCACGGTGCCGTCGTCGATGAAGACGCCGTCGGGCGAGTTGTCGGTGAGTTCGTCGGCCAGCACCCAGCCGTAGCCGTCCTCGAACTCGACCTTCCGGTAGTCGCCGTCGATCTCGGTGGTGGCCTTGACGGTGGCAGCGGTCGTCACCTTGCCCAGCAGCTTCGACTTCGAGTTGGCCTTTGCGCGCACGTTCAGCGAACCGGACGAGTACAGCTTGGTGAGGCTCAGCATCGCGGTGTCGGCCTGCTTGGCCGAACCGACCAGCTTGGGGGCGGCCAACTCTTCGGCGACCAGTTTCGCCATCGGTGCGGCCGGGATCGCGGCCGCGAGCACAGGCTGCTCGACGAGCACCGGGCCGCCGAGGGCCGCCGCGGTCGTGCTGGTGTTGCTCAGGATCACCGCGCCTGCGGTCGCAGCGGTGGTCACCACAGCCAGCGCCACGCTCCCGCGGCGATACCAGTGGTCGGTCGATGCCGGCAGTGCCCGCCGTGGCCCACCGGTTGGGGAGTCGAAATTGGCTGCCCCGGAAGCGGGGACGCCGAGCGCCGGCTCGATCGGATCAGCGATCCGTCGGGGCTGGTACATGCGGTAGTCCTTGCGTTCTGAACGTTCTGAGGCGTTTCTCAGGATAACTTAAGGAATCGGGCGATTCAACCCCTTGAGCGGATGTGGACGGAAGCGCGGGCACGGCCGTCGTGAGGACTGCTGCGTACCTCCGTCCGACGCTAAAGTGTTCGGATCGGACGGAGGGGCGATGCGCGCATTCCTGGTCATGGTGCTGACCGTGGCCTGCATGGTGGGCCTGTCGACCCTGGTGACGCCGGCGTTGGCGGCCGTCCCGACCGGTGTGGCCGCGATGCCGCAGCCGGAGGCCACCAAGACAAAGAAGGCGAAGAAGAAGCCGAAGGCCACCCCCACGCCCACGCCGGTCGCCACGGCCACGCCGAGCCCGTCGCCGCGCGTCCGGACGGCTGCCGAGCTTGAGGGCGACCGCTGGGTGCAGATCGCGCTGGTCGCCGGTGGTGGCCTGCTCGGCAGCGTGCTGGCCTTCTTCGGCATCGGCGCGCTGATGCGCTCGGGCCGGCGCCGGCGCGCCGGGAACTGAGCCCGCCCACTACGCTGATCGGGTGAACATCGGCGGCGTCCTGGGCAATCTCGGACGGGCGCCCGTTCCCGAAACCGAAGAAGTCGCCCGCGCCGCCTGGCCCGGCCGCGTGCCCGTCCGGGTCAGCGTGATGGCGGCACAGGCTTTCCTTCCGGTCGTGGCGCTGTGCACGATCGTTCTGCTGCTCGCCCTGTGGCTGCGGCTGCCCTGGCTGGGTCTGGTGCTGTGGACGCTGGGCGCGCTGGTCGAGTGGCTGGCCAGCGGCACGGACAGTCCCGTGGTCCGGCTGCTCGATCTGGTGGGCCTGCGGGCTCCGCTACGCGCGCTGCTGCGCAGCCTGCCCGCCGCCGGGCTGCTCTTCCTGACCACCCCCAACGGCGTGGTCGCCGGTTCGGCCTACGTCACGGTGGTGTTGCTGGCGCAGCTCGCCTGGGCGGTGCAGCCCGTCCTGGCCACCTGGGTCTCCCGAAGCGCGCCGCCCCTGCGCTACTCGGCTGAACGGAAAAGGACCCGTCCCCTTTCCGTTCAGGCGGAACAAGGAGGGGACAGTTCCTTTTCCGTTCACGAGGCGGACGCGTTCACGGCGCACGCCCGGGTGTATGCCCGCGCCGTCGGGACGCCATTCGCGCTGGCGGCGATCGAGTTCGTCGCCCTCGCCAAGGCCGTTGCTCTCGGCTACGGGATGATGCCGGTCTGGTTGGGCCTGAGTATCGCCGGGGCGCTGGCGCTGGTGGCGATCGGCTACCTGCTCTGGACGGGGCTGGCCGCCCGATCCGTCCGCGCTCAGCAGCCTGGTTGGGGCGAGCAGGTGCTCGCCGAACTGGGTGCCATTGATCCGCGGTTCGTGGTCTATGTGTCGCTGGCCGCCCGCCAATCGAAGTACATCGTGAACCAGTGGCTGCCGGCGCTGGACGCCCTGGCCGAGCCCGGGTTCCTGCTGGTCCGGGAGGCCAGCCAGCTGCTGCCGATCGGCGCCACCCGGCTGCCGGTGATCTACGCGCCCAGCCAGCGGGACGTGGAGCGGGTCACCCTGGCCGGCGTCCGCGCGGCCTTCTACCTGGCCTACGGCGAGCGCAACGGACAACTGTTGCGCGAACCGCGGCTCAAGCACGTGATGCTGCTGCACGGCGACTCCGACAAGGCCACCAGCGCCAACGGCATGGCTCGCGCGTTCGACGAGATCTGGGTTGCCGGACCGATGGCGGTCGAGCGCTACCGCGCCGCCGGGGTCGACCTGCCAGCGGAGCGCTTCCGGTTCATCGGACGCCCGCAGGCCGCCGGGCTGCCGTCCGGACCCACCGGGCACGAGACTCCCGTGGTCTTGTACGCGCCCACCTTCGAGGGCTATTACGACCAGACCGCGCACAGCTCGCTGGACCGGATGGGCGTCGAGCTCATCCGGCGGCTGGTCGCTCGCGGAGACGTGCGGGTGTGGTTCCGGCCGCATCCGAGCAGCGGGGTCTCACGACCGTCGATGCTGGCCGCGATCGACCAGATCAACACGCTGCTGCGCTCAGCGCCGGGCGGACATCGCGTGGTGGCCGACCAGTCGCTCACGCTCCCGGAATGCCTTGCCGAAGCCGACCTGCTGATCACGGACGTGTCCAGCGTGGCCACCGAGTTCCTCTACACCGGACGCCCGATCCTCACCTGTGACCCGGCTGGCCTCGGGGGGTCCGCGTTCGCGGCGACGTACCCGACGTCGGTCGGTTCGTACGTCCTCGAACCGGACCTGGCCGACCTGGACGGCCTACTGGCGGACGCGTTCGGCGCGGACCCCAAGCGTCCGGCACGGGCTGAACTGAAGGCCCGCGTCCTGGGCGACCCGCCCGGCGGCCCCCAAGCTGCGTTCGCCGCGAACGTCGCCCGCGTCTGCGCCGACTAGCAACGCCTCCGCAGCCTGTCCACCTTGCCGGTGCTGGGATTCACTAGGCTGAGCCCATGAGTGCACCCGTCGATGCCACCACCACTGCTGCCTGGGCGAAGCTCACCGAGCTGGCCGCCGATCTCAAGCCCGATCTGCCCGGCTGGTTCGCCGAAGATCCCGGACGCGCGGCGCGGTTCAGCCTCACCGCGGCCGACCTTTTCGTCGACCTCTCCAAGAACCTGATCACCGACGAGATCCGCTCCGCTCTGGTCGAACTCGGCCAGGAGGTTGGCCTTGAGACCAAGCGCGACGCCATGTTCGCGGGCGAGCGGATCAACGTCACCGAGAACCGCTCGGTGCTGCACACCGCCCTGCGCCGTCCGCGCACCGACAGCCTGGTGGTCGACGGCACGGACGTGGTCGCTCAGGTGCACGAGGTGCTCGACCAGGTCTACGCGTTCGCCGACAAGGTGCGGACGGGGGAGTGGCGCGGCGTCACCGGCTCGCAGATCAAGACCGTGGTGAACATCGGCATCGGCGGTTCCGACCTCGGCCCGGTGATGGTCTACGAGGCACTCCAGCCGTACGTCCAGGGCGGCCTGGAATGCCGGTTCGTCTCGAACATCGACCCAAGCGACGTTGCCGAGAAGGTCAAGGACCTCAATCCAGCGACCACGCTGTTCATCGTGGCGTCCAAGACCTTCACGACGTTGGAAACCCTCACCAACGCCCGGATGGCGCGCGACTGGTTCCTCGCCAAGTTGCTCGAAGCCGGTGCCGTCGACGGCAGCGACGAACAGAACCGCAACGCGATCAGCAAGCACTTCGTGGCGGTCTCCACCGCGCTCGACAAGGTGGCGGCTTTCGGTATCGACCCCAAGAACGCCTTCGGTTTCTGGGACTGGGTCGGCGGCCGCTACTCGGTCGACTCCGCCGTGGGCACCGCGTTGGTGGTGGCGATCGGCAAGGAAAACTTCGCTGACTTCCTGGCCGGCTTCAACGCGATCGACCGGCACTTCGTCGAGACCCCGCTGGCGAGCAACGTCCCGGCGCTGATGGGCCTGCTGAACGTCTGGTACGTGAACTTCATCAAGGCCGGCAGCCACGCGGTACTGCCGTACGCGCAGTACCTGCACCGCTTCGCCGCGTACCTGCAGCAGCTCACCATGGAGTCGAACGGCAAGGGCGTCCGGTTCGACGGCAGCGCAGTGACCACCGAGACCGGCGAGATCTTCTGGGGCGAGCCTGGCACCAACGGCCAGCACGCCTTCTACCAGCTGATCCACCAGGGCACGCAGCTGATCCCGGCGGACTTCATCGCCGTCGCCACTCCGGCCCATCCCACCAAGGACGGGGACGCGGACGTCCACGAGCTCTTCCTCGCCAACTTCTTCGCCCAGACCAAGGCGCTGGCTTTCGGCAAGACCGCGGACGAGGTGCGCGCCGAGGGCACCGCGGAGGCGATCGTGCCGGCGCGGGTGTTCCCCGGGAACCGTCCGACCACTTCGATCATGGCGCCGGCGCTGACCCCGTCCGTCGTGGGCCAGCTGATCGCCCTCTACGAGCACATCACGTTCGTGCAGGGCGTGGTCTGGGGGATCAACAGCTTCGACCAGTGGGGAGTCGAGCTGGGCAAGCAGCTCGCCCTGCAGATCGCTCCAGCCGTTGCCGGGGACGCGGACGCGCTCGCGGCGCAGGATCCGTCCACGCAGAACCTGGTCGGCTACTACCTGGCCCACCGCGCCCGCTGAGGGTTGGTTCACCTGCTTGAGCCGGCGCGATAGCTTCGGGCTCCGTTTTCGCGACCCGGGTGGACGCCGCTGACGCTACGGCCTCCGGCCGTACGGCCGGTGGGTCCGCAGCCGCCTCCGGGAGCCTCCGGAGCGGTGGTGAAGAGATTGCCCGGCACGTCCGATAGAATCGGCAGGTCCGCAGGCCAGCCCGGCCGAGTAGCGATGGAGAAGCGAAGCGCATGAGTCTGGCCGCACTGGCCGAGGATCACGGCCTGCATCGCGTTGGTGCGCGTCCGCCGTTCTTTGCCTACCTCAAGCAGGCCTGGCAGCGCCGCGACTTCATCACAGCGATGGCCGGCTACCGGCTGCGCGCCGATCTCGAAGGCAACCGGCTCGGCATCCTGTGGCTGCTGCTGCAGCCGGTGCTGAACGCGGTCATCTACGGCATCATCTTCGGCGTGCTGCAGAGCAGCGCGACCCGTGGCGAGGATTACGCCGCCCGGGTCGTGATCGGGGTGTTCCTCTGGCAGTTCTTTGCCAAGAGCCTCACCCAGGGTGCCAAGTCGATCACCGGCAACCAGTCGCTGGTGCAGTCGCTGGCCTTCCCGCGGCTGACGCTGCCGGTGGCCGAGGTGATCGAGCAGTTCCTTTCGCTGCTGCCGTCGATGGGCCTGCTGGTCGTGCTGCTGCCGTTCATGGGGCATCCGCCGACCTGGAGCTGGCTGGGGATGATCCCGCTGCTGTTCCTGTTCACCCTGTTCAACACCGGGGTGGCGCTGATCGCGGCCCGGTTGACCGTCCATGTTCAGGACCTCAGCCAGCTGCTGCCGTACCTTTCGCGCATCCTCTTCTACACCTCCGGGGTGCTCTTCGACGTCAGCAAGATCTTCAAGGCGCACCCCGCGGTGATGCAGCTCTACGACTTCTACCCGCTCTACCAGGTGCTGCAGATGGCCCGCTCCAGCCTGATGGGCGGGTTCAGCTACGACCCGATGTACTGGCTGTACTTCTCGATCTGGTCGGTGGTCACCTTCGTCGTCGGCCTGCTGTTCTTCTGGGCCGCGGAGGAGAGGTACGGACGTGACTGAGCCACTCACCCCGCTGCGTCCGGTGATCACCCCCGATTCGGTGGCCGCGGACGGCCGGCGTCCGGTCGTGATCGTCGACGACCTGCACGTGAAGTACCGGGTCTACTCCAGCGGCAAGGCGATCAAGCGCAACACCCGCGGTGTCCTCAAGGCGCCCAGCCGCGGCATCCGGGTGGTGCACGCACTCAAGGGGGTCAGCTTCGTCGCCTACGAGAACGAGTCGATCGGTGTGATCGGCTCCAACGGTTCGGGCAAGTCCACCCTGATGCGGGCGGTCACCGGCCTGACCCCGCCGGAATCCGGCGCGGTGTACGCAGCGTCCCGGCCGAACCTGCTCGGTGTCGGTGCGGCGCTGATCCCCGACCTCTCCGGCGACCGCAACATCATGCTCGGCGGCTTGGCGCTCGGCCTCACCCGCAAGGAGGTCGAGGAGCTGCACGACCCGATCGTGAACTTCGCCGAACTCAGCGAGTTCATCGACCTGCCGATGCGGACGTACTCGTCCGGCATGCAGGCCCGGCTGAAGTTCGCCATCGCGACCATCAAGCACCACGAGATCCTGATCGTCGACGAGGCGCTGTCGGTCGGCGACCGGCGCTTCCGCCAGCGCAGCGAGAACCGCATCCGCGAGATCCGCGACAACGCCGGCACGGTGTTTCTGGTCTCGCACTCGATGACCTCGATCCGGGACACCTGCTCGCGGACGATCTGGCTCAACAAGGGCGACCTGATCATGGACGGTCCCACCGACGAAGTGGTCACCGCCTACGAGGAGTCTCGCCGCTGAGGCGTTGCACAGCCGCGGGTGGCAGGCTCAGCCCGGGCGTCGCCCGCGCCGGCGGAGAAGGGAAATGCACTGATGAGTGACGAGGAACAGGTCGAGAGCGAGTCTGAGGACCCCAAGGCCGCTGATGCCGCCCAGGTGGTGCGGATGCCCCAGTCCTTCGAGTTCGCTCGCGCTGTGCTCGGCACGCCGCAGATGCCGGCGTGGCTGGGCTGGCTCGACCGGTTGCTGTCCGGCTACTACCTGGCGGTCACCGGAGCGATCTGGGGCATCGTCGTCGCCTGCATCATCGGCGGCTGGGTGGTTGCCGGCATCATCTTCCTCGCCCTCGAGGTACTCACCGACTGGCTGGCTTCCCGCTCCTGCGTCCGCGAGACGCTGTTGATGCGCCGGCTGGGCGTAGGCGCGAACGTCCGGCAGCTCATTCGCGGCGTCCTGCTCGTCGCCCTGGTGGGACGTGGCGGGGACGGCTGGCTGGCCGCTGCGGTTGCGGCGGCGGTGCTGCTGATCCAGATGGTGCACCTGACCCTGCGGGCGGGCTCCGCCTGGCTCAGCGGCCGTCAGCCCGCGCTGGCCTACCGCACCAACGGCGAGCCGCAGCCCGCGGCCAGCGTGGCCTTCGCGCGGGAGTACCGGGCGTCCGCCTGGCAGAACCCGCTGGTGGTGGTGCTCGAGCTTCTCGTCGCATCCTGGACGCTGGTTGCGCACGTGCTTGGCTGGCAGTTGTGGCTCAATGTGGGCTTCGTCCTGGTGCTGGTCGTGGTACTGGGCGTACTCGGCGTCCGGCACGGTCAGCGGCTGCGCGTGCTCGGCTCGGACGCATCGGTGGCCCGGGTGCTGAATCAGGTCAGGGCCGAGTTGGACGCGATCGCTCCCGAGGCGGTCGTCTACATGTCGGCGGACGCGGGCCAGTCGCTCTACATCCTGAACCAGTGGGTGCCGGCGATCGAGGCGCTGCACCAGAAGTCGTTCATCATGGTGCGCGAGGCCAGCCACCTGCAGCCGATCGCGCCGACGCCGGTGCCGGTGGTGTATGCGCCGAAGACCCGGCACGTCGAGGAGCTGATCCGGCCGACCACGATGGTGGCCTACTACCTGGCCAACGCAGGCAAGAACGTGCACTTGCTGCGCGAGGCCAGCATCCGGCACGTCTTCCTCAACCACGGCGACTCCGACAAGTCCACCTCGGCGAACCCGGTCTCGCGGGTCTACGACGGCGTCTGGGTGGCCGGCCAGGCCGCGATCGACCGCTACGAGGCGGCCGGCATCCACATGCCCGACAGCCAGTACGCGATCATCGGACGCCCGCAGGTCGAGCAGCTGAGGGTCGGCCCGATCGCGGAGGACCACCGCCGCACGATCCTGTACGCGCCCACCTTCGAGGGCTACTACGAGGAGTCCAACTACTCCTCACTGGAGCGCATGGGCCCGCAGATGATCCGCCGGATCCTTGCGGAGTTGCCCGACGTCCGGATCATCTTCAAGCCGCACCCGGCCAGCGGTGTGCAGCGTCCCGGCATGGCTCAGGCCAGGGTCGAGATCGTCGAGTTGCTGGCGGCGGCGAACGCCGGCCACCTGTATGTCGGTCCGGAGGCGTCCATCACCTTGTACGAGTGCTTCGATGCTGCGGACGCGCTGATCTCGGACATCTCCAGCGTGGTCACCGACTACCTCTACACCGAGCGGCCGCTGATCACCTCCAACCCGCGCGAACTCGACCTGGCGACGTACTACAACACCTTCCCGACCCAGCGCGCGTCGTACATCCTCGAGCACGACCTGTCGAACCTTTCGCAGATCCTTGCGGACGCGCTCGCGGACGACTCGCTGCGCGCCGACCGGCTGAAGATGAAGAAGTACGTGCTGGGCGACCTGCCCGCCGGCCCGCTCGCCGCATTCGTGGCCGAAGGGGACCGGATCACCGCCGAAGCCAAGCTGCACGCCGCGTCCATCCAGAACGAGTTCCGCGTCAAGAGCTGAGCGTCAGCGGACGCCGAGCGCGGCGGGGGGAATGCCGGTAAGGGTCTCCTCGGCGTAGGACTCGCGGAAGTGCTGGTCGTTGACCGCCCAAGTGTGTGGGCCGGCGTGGCGGGTGTGCACGTAGCCGGGGCCGCTGCAGGCGTAGGTGAGCGCACCGGCCTCCTCCATGCGGGTCCACAGGCCCCGATCGACAGCGCGCCGCTGCGAGCGCCAGCCGCCGACCGCGGTCAGGTCGTGCTTGGCGATGATCGCCGCGCCACCGGCCACCTGCCAGCGGTAGCCCTCCAGGAAGAACCGGCGGATGACCAGCGAGTCGTCCTCCTCGAAGTGCACCAGGGCCAGCTTCTTGCCCACCAGGTGCGCCTCGGAGTACGTCCAGGCGGCCAGCAGGTCGGTGAGGTGATGCGGGCCGTACCAGTCGTCGTCGTCGACCTTCGTGATGAAGTCACCGGACGCGGCCGCGGAGAGTCCAGCCAGCACGTCGCCGAAAAGCATGTCCGAGCCGAACTCGAGGACGGGCCCCAGCACCCCAAGCACCGGCTCGGGGAACGACTCCCGCGCCGGTGCGGGGAAGCCGTGGCAACCCACCACCACCTCGACGTTTGGATGGTCCTGCGCCGCCAACTGCTCGAGGATGCGCACCAGCAGGTTCGGCCGCTGGCACGACAGGATCACCGAGACAGAGGGCAGCTCGCCCTCGGTGAAGGCACGGGTATGCCCGGTCATCACCGCGCGCACCTGGGCCAGCGACCGGTTCATGTGGTCGAGCAGTCCCATCCGCGCGAACGGCGATTCCACCAGCCGCGCGAGCTCGGGCGACAGTTCCAGACCGGGGGCAGCGTCATGCACGACGGCCCCATAGGCCGCCAGTTGGGCCACCAGGCGGCCCGCGACGAGCCCGCCACCGACGCCGGAGGCGTCGATGTCGGTGACCAGCCCCAACTGGCGCAGGTTGGTGGCGGTGAGGCCCGCGGACGCGTCCGCATCGACCAGGAGCGAGCCGTTCGAGTCGATCAGCAGGCGGCCATCCCGCACCCGCGCTGTCGCGGAAACGGTGCTGGGTGACGGCTGCCGGCGTTCCAGCGGGCGGTGCACCTTCGGATCGATCAGGATTTGCGACCCGGGTGTCCGCTCGATCAGCACCGGTGGCGCCGGATGCTCCCCCAGCCAGAACTCGCCCTCGCCGTCCACCAACACCTCGAAGTCGGTGAACTGCTTTTTCTGCTTCCTTGGATTAAGCGGACGCAGGCCGCCACCCGGCTGCCAGCAGTCCGCCACCGGAGCACCGGCATCGACGGCCACCCGCCGGCCGCCCCACCCGGTCGTGGGCCGCACCGGGTAGAACAGCCCGAAGGCCGCACGCACCAGCTCGTAGCCGGCGATCGGTTCAGCCAGGACGAGCCCGGCGCTCGCCACCCGACCGGCCTGGTCGAAGTCCGTCCGCAGTGAACGGACGCCCTTCAGGGGCCCCAGCCGTCCCGTCCAATCCGGACGGATCGCGTACCAGGGCGAGACCCGCAGTTCGAGGGCGCGGTACTTGCGCCTGGCCCGTGGATCCGAGACGAACGCGGCGAACTGCTCGGGTGTGCTGAACTCCAGCCGCAGGACGGCGGGTTGCGCATCGGTCTTCGAACGGCCGAGCACTCGGCGAACCCAGCGCCGGGGGTGCTTCAGCATGGACTCAACCTTATGTGACTAGACCTTCTTGGCCGAAGAGCACGCCCAGGAAGCGGTGTGGAAGCCGAATCTTCCGTAGCGCACGCAGAGCTTGATCTTGCCGCCCCCGGAGATCCGCCAGCTGCTGCCGGTGGCACCCGAGATCGGGGAACCGTTGCGGTACCACTGGAAGTCGTTGTTGTCGGCGCGCTCGGTGGGCAGCACCGCAGCCAGGTAGGCGCGACTCGACCACTTCAGCACCTTGCCCTTCTTGACGAACTTCACCTTGTAGGTGGTGAGGAAGTCGCGCTTAGCCATGGTGTGGTTGTAGGTGACGCTGTCACCAGCGACCGCAACGGTTTCCTTTGCGGCCACGAACCGGTCCTCGGCGTGACTGGTGCGGACGGTGTACGTCGCCGCAGGCAGGCCCGCGATCTCATACTTGCCGGACGAATCGCTGCGGTTGGCGGCCACGACCTGACCGTCGAGCAGCGCGCTCACGTCGATCGAGCAGCTGTCCTTCGTGCCCTGCCCGGGGCAGTCGATCTGACCCTTGAGGACGGTGCCCTTGCCCACGGTTACCGCGGGCGCCTCGGTAGTGCCACCCATGGCCACACTCACCTGGGTGCCCTGGCTCTGGATTAGAGCGCCGTCGGCACCCGACTTGGCCCACAGGGAGGTGTAGTTGGCTGGTCCGACGTTGACCACCTGCACGTAGTAGCCGCCCGGACGCACCTGCAGCGTGTATTCCCAGCTGCTGCCCTTCTTGGTCAGGTTCACCTGCTGGTTCACGTCGCCGCTGGCCACCGAGTACGCAGCTACTGAGTAGTTCGCGAACGCGGCGTCGGGCGCTCCGGTCACAGTCCCGTGGATCCAGCCAATCGGGGAGAGCGTCTTGGCGAGCACGGCAGTACTGCGGTCACCGACCTGGGCGTGGTCGGTGATGCCGACCACGGTGGCGCGGACGAAGAAGTTGGTGTTGGTGCTCAGCCCGTTGAGCGTACCGGAGTTACCGCTGAAGAACTGCGATCCGTTGCCGGTGGTCATCGCCTGGTCCTCGGCGTAGTCGACCCGGATGGCGTGGGCGGCCGGGTCGAAGCCGGCCGGCGGCGTCCACGACAAGGTCAGGGTGTTCGGGGTCTGCTTGGTCATCTTCAGGTCGGTGGGCGGCTCGAGCATGGTCGCCGCGGTGGTGGCGCGGGTCGCCTTCGCCTTCGACCAGGCGCTTAGCTGCTTGCCGTCGGTGACCTGCAGGACGGCCACGTTGAAGGTGTAGGACGTGCTCGGGGCCAGGCCCTTGAAGACCGTCGTGCCGTCCGAGCCGGTGTTCTGGTACAGCGTCTGGCCACCGCCGACAGCGCGGACGCGGTAGCCGGGTGCGCCGGTGACCGTGCGCCAGAAGAGCTCTACCGAGGTCTTGGCGGAGTTCACTGCGGAGAGCTCCGGCGGAGCGCTGTACGGGTACTTGGCTGCGTCCGCGTTGGCGGCGGGCACGAGCAGGCCGAGGACGACCACGAACGCGGCGAGCAGCGCGAACCAGGGGCTGTGCCGGTGGGTGCGATTGGTGTTCACTTGCACGTCCTGCTTCCCTGGTTGAGCTCGTTCCAGCCGGCCTGGTAGACCCCGTAGACCTGGCGGATGTCGGCGGCCATGGCATCGTCGGCGCGGCGGGAGTCCATCGTGATCACGTGCTCCTCGCTGTACCGGATGGCCGAGGTGCTCATGTTGGCCGTGCCGAACAGGATGCGTCCGTTGTTGTTGGTGGCCGGCCCGATCAGAATCATCTTGGTGTGGATCGGGATCCGCGTGCAGTTGATCTGCTCGGTCAGTCCGGCGGCCTTGATCTGCTTGGAGACCTGCTTGGAGATGGTCTGCGCGCCGCCGGTCTGAGAGAGCAGGATGCGCACGTCGCAGCCTTGCCTCTTCAGGGTCTTCACCGTGTCGATGAAGCGGACGGCGCGGGTGTCGGTGAGCCGATACATCGCCACCCGGATCTTGTTGTCCACGGTGCAGTCGACGTCGTTGAACTGCTCGACGTAGTAGTCCAGCACGGTCTCAGGCTGCGGGCTGAAGGAGATTGTGGTGCCGCGGCCGGCGTCGGTGTAGCGGCGGAAGTACGAATCGGTCCAGATGCCGCGGAGCTTCTTCAGGCTGCCGGCCGCGGTGACGATGCCGGACTGCTTCGCGCCGGGGAACTTGCCCGACTTGCAGTTGCTGCCGCCGGTGCTGCTGCCGGTGCAAACCTTCATGGCGTTGTAGCGGTCGACGGTGAAGTTGTAAAGGCGCACGTCGTCGTAGACCAGCGTGGCTTCCTGCCAGTAGTTGCGCACCTGGCTGCGGGCGAAGTTGCCGGACGAGGAGTAGACCGCGGGGTGCTGGGCGCTGTCGCCGGCCCAGATCGTGTCGCTGATCGCGAGGAACTTCTCGTGGTTGATCGCGTACGGGAATTTCTTCGCCGTATTGGTGTTGAGACAGCCGTTGTAGCACCAGTAGATGCCGGCGCCGATCTCGGCCAGCTTCTTTTTGATCTGTGCCTTCGAGCTGGAGGACGTGATGCCGCCGCCGTCCATCACGAAGCCGATCTTCACGCCGCGGTTGGCGATCACGTACTTCATCGCGTTCCAGATGACGTCGGTGTCGGTCTCGGGACGCTCGGCCGTGCCGATCGCCCGGATGAAGTACATGCCCACGTAGATGTTGGCGCCCTGCTTGGCGCCGCAGATGATCTGCGCGACCTTGTGGGCGAAGCTCCACGTGGCGGACGGGGCGTTGTTGGTGTCACCCAGGCCGCGGTACTCCATGTCGTCGGTGTTGAACCAGGCCTCGACGCCGCCCGGCACCGTGGTGAGCGTGGGACAGCTGGAAGCGTCGGCGCTGGCGTTCGTCGCCGCTGCGGCCTCCTGGGTGTCGGGGTTGATCGTCCAGTCGATCGCGGCGGCCGGTGTGGTCGCCAGTGCTGCGACCAGGGACACAGCGCCGAACACCGCCAGAAGTCGATGGGTCCATCGTTTCCGTGGCGTGGCTGAAGGCATCCGTCCCCCTCGTCGTGGCTGCCATCATCGAGCCGGCGGCCCGGTGGCTGAGAATTCTTCTTAGGGTGCTTTCAAGACAGCATAACTCACGCTGCGCGCTACCCTGTAAACAGGTTCGACCCTGCCTAGCAGACTATGGAGTTGCTGTGAAGAGTGCACGCTGGCTAGCCGTCATGGTGTCCGCCCTACTCATGGTGGGATTCATCGGGCACGGTTCGGCGTGGGCAGCGGACGACTTCTTGGACTCCAGCGACCCCGCTCCGCAGCAGGAATTGAAGCGGGTTCCGGGCTGGGTGACCCTGGTTTTCAAGGCCGACTCGGACCCCTCGCTGGCTACGATCGTGGTGCTTGACGAGAGCGGCGCGAACGTGACCACCGGCCCGCTGATCGTCGAAGGCACCAACGTCACCACCCAGTTGCGCAGCAAGCTCCCGAAGGGCACCTACACGGTGATCTATCGGACGGTGGACGAGTTCGGCGACAAGCGTGGCGGCTCCTTCCAATTCGCTTACGGCAAGGGCAGTTGGACGCCGCTGGAGTCTGAGGTCTGGCAGGGCGAGGACCAGCAGCCCACGATCCTCGACGACGTGGAGGACCCCTCGGCTACACCGGCACCGACGCCAACCCCGTCCGAGACGCCCACCCCGACTCCGATCGCCACGCCGTCACCGGCGGCCACGCCGACTGTGTCGGCCAGCCCCGCACCGGTGGGACCGGTCGACCTCGGTGACTCCACCGCGTGGATCCTGGGTGGCGGGGCGGTCGCGCTAGCCCTGGCCGGCGGCGCCGGCCTCCTGGCCTGGCGGCGACGCCAGCGCGAGCAGGGCTGATCGTTCAGCCCTTGGGGGCGAACTCGTTGAACAGTGCGCTCCAGCGGGCGGCGAAGGGTGCCTCGCCGAACTCGGCTGCGCGCTTGGGGGCTGCGGCGGACATCCTGGCCAGTAGTTCCGGGTCGCGCAGCGCGGCCACGACCGTGGCCGCCATCGCCTTGCGGTCGCCGTAAGGCACCAGCAGCCCGTCCACATGGTCGGTGATCACGTCGGCGGGACCGTAGCGCAGGTCGTAGCTGACCACCGGGCAGCCGTAGCTCATCGCCTCCTGGACGGTCAGCGGGGCGCCCTCGAACCTGCTGGTCAGGATGCACAGCGCCCCGCGCTGGTAGACCAGGTGCGGTTCCTTGGTGAAGCCCATCAGCTTGACCTGCTTGGCCACGCCCAGGTCGTTGATCAGGGTCTGCAGCGCGGCCTGCTCCGGCCCGCGGCCGTAAATCTCCAGCCGGGCCTGCGGCAACTGCGCCACCACCTGCGCGAACGCTTCGATCGCGTGGTTCACCTGCTTCTGCTTGCTCTCCAGCCTGGCCATCATCACCACCAGGTTCGGTTCGCGCGCGACCCCCGGCGTCAACTCGGGCGCGGCCACCGAATGGGGCAGGACGCGGAACGAGTCGGCGCGTCCGTACTTGGCCTCGGCCTCGGCCCGCTGGGTTGCGGTGAGGAAAACGATCGCGTCCACCCGGTGACGTGCAGTCAGGATCGGACGGAAGCTCGGCCGGATCGCGTTCGGGTCGTCGTACGGCTCCTTGATGTGCGCGTTGTGCAGCACGTACAGCATCCGTACGTGGGGACGCTGGTAGCTCAGCAGGTAGCGGTCGACATGCCGGTCCTCGACCATAACGAAGGCCTGCTCATCCCCGATCAGCCGGTCGAGGCAGAGGTGGTTGATCGCGTCCATGCTGTCGGCCATGCCGGTCGGCCGTCCGGCCTCGTCAAAGGTGATCACCTTCTCGACCACCGACTCCTGTGCGTCCGCGTCCACCACCCACCAGACGGTGAACGCCGGGGTCTGGTCGGCACGGTAGTGGATCTCCTGCCGGGGCAGGTTGTGGGCCAGGTCCATGTAGACCCGGCGGCGCAGCGTCCCATTGGGACGGAACTCCTCGCGCAGCGTCCGGCCACGGTTTGGGTTGAAATGGTCCTGCACGATCAGGCGTCCGGCGTGGTCGTAGCGGCGATAGCGGCGGTAGGTGCCGGTGCTGTCGAAGTAGCGGTAGACCGGCTGGGTCGGCTCCTTCAGCCAGTTCAGCTCCGGGTCGTCGATCGGGTGCTCGACCGGTTCGCCGGTGTAGCTGGACTCGTCGGGGTAGTAGTCGTGCAGGCAGACGAAGTCGAGATGATCGCCAAGCACCCCGCGCTCACGCAGGTCGTGCTCGATGTCGGCGAGTTCGGCCGAGTGCAGGAAGGTCACCAGGGTCGAGCGGACGCCGGCCTGCTCGGCGAACACCCGCGCTTTGGTGATGATCGACGAACTGCGTCCGGCGTAGTTGCGGGGGATCGCGTTGACCGCGTACAGGTAGCGCGCCGCTGGGAAGGGCTGCAGCGAGGGTGCCGGGTCGAGCGGACGGGCGTCCGGACGGCGGTCGGTTCGGCCGGTGGCGGGGGCTGCGTCCGCGCCCCTCCCAGTGATTCGATTGAGCGGTCCGGGCAGCTTCACAGGGTGACTCCTTCGGCTATCTGCCACAATCTAAGCACGTGGCCAACCGGCGCCGGCCGGGGTGCGGCCAGGACTGGAAGGACGCGAATGCGGGTCATCACCTACGGGACCTTCGATCTGTTCCACGAAGGGCACCGGCGGCTGCTGGAGCGTGCGAAGGCTCTCGGCGACTACTTGATCGTCGGGGTGACCACGGAGAACTACGACGACTCCCGCGGCAAGCTGAACGTCCGCCAGTCACTGATGGACCGCATCCGAAACGTGCAGGACAGCGGCCTCGCCGACGAGATCATCATCGAGGAGTACGAGGGCCAGAAGGTCCAGGACATCCAGAAGCACGGCGTCGACATCTTCGCGATCGGCTCCGACTGGCTGGGTAAGTTCGACTACCTCGGCGACTACTGCAAAGTGGTCTACCTCGACCGGACGAAGGGCGTCTCCAGCACCCAGCTGCGCAACGAGAGCGCCGGTGTGATCCGCCTCGGCGTGGTCGGTTCCGGACGGATCGCCGCACGCTTCGTCGCCGAAGCCCGCTACGTCTCCGGTGTCTCGGTGGAGGCGGTCTACTCGCGGCGCTTCGAATCGGCCGAGGCGTTCGCCGAGAAGCTCGAGCTGGAGTGGGCCAACGAGACGTACGCCGACCTGCTCAAGCATGTGGACGCGGTCTACGTCGCCACCCCGCACGCCACCCACTACGACTACGCCCGGCAGGCCATCGAGGCCGGCGTCCACGTGCTCTGCGAGAAGCCGATGACGCTGACCAAGGCAGCGACCGAGGAGCTGTTTGAGCTTGCCGCCCAGCACGAGGTGGTGCTGCTCGAGGCGGTGAAGACCGCGTTCGCGCCCGGCTTCCAGCGCATGGTGGCGGTGGCCCGCAGCGGTTCCATCGGCCAGGTGCGATCGGTGGACGCGACGTTCACCAAGCTGGTCAAGTCCGGTCGCGAGCTTGAGGGCGAGGACGGTGGCAGCATCTCCGAGCTGGCCACCTATCCGCTGCTCGCCGTGGTCAAGCTGCTGGGCACCGACTACACCAAGGTAACCACGCATTCGCTGAAGCCGGCCGGCTCGCCGGTCGAGGTGTTCAGCCGGATTGACGTGGACTTCCCGGGCGGGATCGCGTCCGCTCGTACCGGGATCGGGGTGAAGGCCGAGGGCGAGCTGATCGTCGCGGGGTCGAACGGCTACGTGTATGTGCCGGCGCCGTGGTGGCTGACGGAGTACTTCGAGACCCGCTTCGAGGACCAGTCGAGGAACAAGAAGTACTACTACAAGTTCGACGGCGACGGCCTTCGCTACGAACTGGCCGAGTTCGCGTTCATGATCCGCAACGGCACGCCGGAGTCGTTCAAACTCCGCGCGGCCGAGTCGATCGCGATCGCGGACATCATTGAGCAGGCGCGCAGCCAGGCCGAGACCTTCGAGTGAGCGTCCGTTTGCCCCGCAAACTGGACTCAGGCAAGTAGTTAGGCGAACTGTGGCCCCCAAGTACAACCGACTGGAAACCCTGATCCGGCGCACCCGGAGGTCGCGGTTCGCGTTCCTGTACACCGGCTATCTTTCCGGGCGGAAGGCGTATCGCGCGGTCGTCAACCGCTTCACCGGCAAGCAGGTCGGCTGGGTGGCGTGGATGCAGTCTGGACGCTGGGTCGGCACCACCTCCTTCGAGCTGGTCGGTTGGGCCTACGAGCGTGGGACGGGCAGCAACGACGTGGTGCCGACGGTCACGGTGACCTGCACCAATGACCGCACCAAGCAGAAGATCCGGGCCAAGGCCACGCAGCGTTACGACGCGGCGGCGAACATCCGGGCCCGGCTGATGCCGGTCGACTACGGCAACTACGCGTTCGTGGCTACGCTCGACCTCGCGTCCGCGTTGGCCGGTGAGATCGGCGACAGCTGGACCGTCCGGGTGACCGTTGACGACACCGAGCGCAAGCTCACCGGCACCCTGAAGAACCGGGCCAAGACCGCAGCCGGTGCGTTCCTGGTGGCACGCACAGCGGGTGATCGGCAGCTGGAGCCGGTGTGGACAGGCAAGGAGACGGGGCTGAAGTTCCTGCTGCGTCAGCCGCCGGTGGTCGCCGAGACGGCAAGTTTCGACGGCGAGCGGGTGGAATTGGTGGTGCTGGCGCCCGAGTTCGAGGTGGCGCGGGCTGCGCTGGTCGAAGCAGACAAGGCGCCGCTGGCCGTCGAGTCGCTGGGTGCTGGTCGCTACCGGCTGAGCGCGACCCTGGCCACGCCGACCGCAGTCGCCAACGTTGCCGAGCCCGATCTGGAGAAGAACAACCCGGAGGATCTGGGTGCTTCGCTGGCGGTGCACGACTGGCTGGTGCAGGTGTGGGACTCGGCTGGCAATAAGGCAACCGTGGCCAGCGGCTTGGACGAGCGGGACGCCGAGTGGACGCCCGGCCAGGCGCGCTACGCCTACACCGGGCCGGGCAGCGCGCTGTTGATCCGCGACACCGCGGCCATGCTGCTGGTGGACGACGTCGAACTGGTGGACGAGCCGCTTAGCCTTCGCTACACCGGGCATGCCCTCGGTCGGCTGGAGGGCGCGAAGCTGGTGCTGACCGGTCCGCGGCAGGACCTCGAAGTGGAGCTGACCATCGACGGTGACCGGTTCACCGCGGTCGCGCCACTGCTGATCAGCGCCTGGGGCGGGCCGAAGCTGCCGCCGCAGACCGGCGCGTACGTGCTGCGCGGACGCACCGCTGCGGGGGCCTGGCTGCGGGTCGGGGCCACGTCGGCGCTGATCCAGCGGACGCCGCTGCGCACCATGGGTGAGTTGATCAAGCTGCGGGTGGGGGTGGCGTCCGGACGCCGGGTGACCTGTCTGTTCAGCGCGCCGTTGCAGGACCAGCTGGTCGGCGACTACCAGCAGGCCCGGTTGAAGGCCGAGTACCACGCGCGCACGTTCGAGCCGCAGGAAGCGGTGTACTTCGAGAGCTTCAACGGCCGGGCGGCGACGTGCAACACCTACGCACTCGACCGCGAAGTGGCCCGGCGGTTCCCCGAGCTGAAGCGCTACTGGAGCGTGCTGGACTATTCAGTGGCCGTGCCCGAGGGCGCGATTCCCGTACTCAAGGGCACCCTGCAGTGGTGGGACGTGCGGTCGACGTGCCGCTACATCATCACCAACGAGTGGATCCGGCAGAAGTTCAAGCACCAGCCGTTCCAGGTGGTGCTGCAGACCTGGCACGGGTCGATGTTCAAGCGGATCGGGCTGGATCGGCCGAACTTCAGCAAGGACGAGCAGACGTTCCTGGCCTACGAACGGGTGAAGTGGGACGTCCTGTTGTCGCAGAACGCGCACTCGACGGCGATCTTCCGCTCGGCGTACGCCTGGGACGGGCCGATCTGGGAGGAGGGCTACCCTCGCAACGACGACATGTCGACGAAGTCGGGTGAGCCGATTCGGGAGCTGCTGGGAATCCGACCGGACCAGAAGGCGGTGCTTTATGCGCCGACCTGGCGGGATGATGCCGAGGAGACCCTGGTGGACTTCCTCGACCTGCCTGACATGGCCCGCAAACTGGGCGATGACTACGTCATTCTCCTGCGTGGGCATTCCCGGACGCTACGCACCGACGGCAACGTCCGGGTGCCCGGCGTGATTGACGTGACCAGCTACCCCAACGTCACTGACCTGTTCCTGGCGGCGGACATGATGATCACCGACTACTCCTCGGTGATGTTCGACTACTCGGTGACCGGGCGGCCGATGATCTTCTTCGTGCCCGACCTGGAGCAGTACCGCGACCAGACCCGCGGGGTGTATTTCGACTTGGAGGAGACCGCGCCCGGCCCGGTGCTGTTCACCCAGGACGCGGTCGTCGCGGCGATCCGCAACGCTGAATCGGACGCCCCCGGCTACGCCGAGAAGTACGTCGCCTGGCGCGAGAAGTTCAACGCCCACGACGACGGCCACTCCGCCGAGCGGGTGATCGAGCGCTTGTTCGCCCTCCCCAAGAAGTAGCGCTTCCCCTCGCCGGGGACGGTTCCTTTCTGCATCGCAACTTACCTCTGACTAGGCCTTGTGCAGTCGGGGGACGGTTCCATAACGCACCAAGCGCTAGTCAGGGGCCACTTGTGGTGCAAAAAGGAACCGTCCCCGACTTTGGGCTCGCGAGAACGGCTAGGGGAGACGGACTGTCATTCGGATCAGGTTGTGGTCCGAGGCGAACTGCTGGTCGGCGTAGGTGCCGTCGCCATTCAGGTGAACCAGTTGCTCGAAGTCGTAAACGGCCATCGGACTGGTGAGGATGTAGTCGTTGTAGGCCCCGTTGTAAGTGTTGTTCTTCGCCGGGTCACTGCCGTAGCGGCGAGGCGTCCGCTCGAGCTGATTGACGCTGTTGTAAACGATGTTGATTCGCGTGTTGGCCGGGACCGCGTCCGGGTCGTAGTACTTCTCAATGCCGCCGAGCGGGTTCACAAGGCCGCTGGCCGTGAACACATCGGAAGGGAACAGCTTGCTCGCCTCCGAGCGGCTTGACGAGAAGTCACCAGCGACGACTACCGGGACGCCATCAGTGTTCAGCTGGGCGATCTTCGCGACGATTGCCTGTGCCTGCTCAACGCGAAGTTTCCCGCAGATCGGATTCGCCGTGTCACCGCAACCGGCATCGCCCGCGCTGGAACTGGTTGTGTCGTCACGTGACTCGAGGTGGACGTCCACCATCAGGAACGTCTTCTTCGTGGTGAGTTGTTGCATGAATGCCCACACCATGTACCGCTCGCTGGCCTTCAAGCTCGCCCCGCTGCCGTCCGCGGGCGCTGTCGGCAGGAGCATCGAGCCGGTGCGGTCCACACCGTTTTCCCGCAGGATTGCCAGCCGATCGATTCGATAGGCGATCCGCACCCCCTTGGACGCGCCCTGATCCTTGGGTTCGCAGGCGGTCGGAGTGGTGCTCTTGACGCAGTTGTATTCGCGGTCATTAGTCAGTTTCCAGACCCCGCCCAGCTGTTCGTTCATGGCAAGCAGGAGGTCCTGGTACTGATTCAGCTTGCTGCCATCGCCCAGTTCCGCCTGCTGCGCCTCTTGAAGAGCGATCACGTCGGGGTTGGCTTCACCGATGTTTTGGGCCACCAGACTCCGGCGCTGCGTCCAGGGCAGGTCGACAATCGGGGTGCCGCTTTGCGACTTTGGTTTGCAGTCAAAACAGCGCACGTTGTAGCTGGCCAGGCGAAGGCTTTCCTCGCCGGATGGTGTGGTGACAGAGGCCACCGTGGAGAACCCGCCGACGGGCTTGTTGGCGGAGTCGAGCGCTCGGACCTTCACCTGATAGGTGCTTTTGGCGAATACGCCTTGGACCTTCACCGAGGTGCCGGCCGCGACGACCCTTGAACTGTCCGCCCAGTTGGTCGCGCTGTATACGACTTCGTAGGCAGGGGCGGTGCGGGCGGGCTTCCATGAGACCGTGAAGGCTGTTGGCTCGACTCGGGAGACGGTGGCCATGGGCGACGCCGCGGTTACGGTCTTCCTGGTTTTCACCTTCAGCACCGTGGTCGCTGGGCTGATCGCCTTGGTGCCGGCGCTGCTCACTTGAACTGTGAAGTAGTAGTTCTTGGACCGGCTGAGGCCGCCGATGGCCGCGTTCGGGCCGGTCACGTAGACGGCCTTGGCCTTCTTCATCGACTTGCTCGTTGACCAGTTGACGCGGTACCGGTTCGTGGATCCTTGTGCCGTCCATGCGAGGTTCACCTGATCGCCGTAGTTGGCCTTGAGTGCCAGCCCCGATGGGCTCAGCACCGTGTATGCCTTCGTCGAGCTGGTCTTGATCTTCTTGGTCTTGGAGTACTTGGTGAGCGCCTTCCCGTCAGCCTTCAGCGCCTTCACCTTGAAGTAATAGTTCTTGCTGGCCTTCAGCCCGCCGATCTCCGCCACCGGCGCGGCCACGGTGACGTACGACGCCTTCTTGAGCTTGGAGTTGCTCGCGTACTTCACCTGGTACGCGGCCGCCCCCTTGACCGCCTTCCAGGTCAGCCGGACGGCGTTGTTCGAGTAGCTTGCTCGGGTCAGTCCGGACGGTGCTTTCGGTGCGGCTTCCGCCGGCGCGGGATTGGCCACGACGAGACCGAGTACCAGCGCCAGGCCTACCAGGGCAGCACGCAAACGGACGGTGACGGACGATTTGGGCAGCATCAGCTGAAACTCCTGAAAGTGGCCTGCTGGATCTCGACCATAACCCGGCCAGCGCGCTGAACCGAAACCTTCCCGGCGGAACCCTTGAGCGGTGCTTAAGCCCACCGCAGCTGGCGGGCGAGGGGTATCGACAAGCTTGGCCACCCGTTCACGGGAAGCTTGGCTGAACCAACCTGACCGGACCTAGGGCAGCAGCACGGTGGCGCGGATCAGGTTGTGATCGGACGGGATCACGCCGACGAACTGGCCGGCCGAATTCACCTTCACAACGACTTCGTACTCAGGAACCCGCATGGTGGAGACGAAGATGTAGTCGGTGTTCGAACCGTTCACGTCACCGGCGAAGTTGCGGGCCTGGCGCTTGTACATGTTCAGGCTCGCGTAGGACGTGTTGATCCGCTTCTCCACGAACTCACCGGGCGCGCTGTTGCGGGAGCGGGCGGCATTGCCGAGCGGGTCCTTGTAGCCGGCGGACTGCATGATGTCGTACGGGCCGTTGCTGGGGTCGTCCCACTTGGTGGAGGCATAGTCGCCGACGGACACCACCGGCAGGTCGCCGGAGAGCTTTTTCGTCGCGGCCACGACTGCTTTGGCTTGCCGATTACGGGTGTTCCAGTACTTCTTGCCGTCCTTCGGCTCAAGGTGCGTGTTCGTGAAGAAGAACCGCTTGCCGCTCGACTTCTGCTCGAAGACGGCCCAGTTGAGGAACCGTGCCGAGTCGCCGCGTGGGAGCGCGATAGTGCCCTGCTTGACCAGTTCGACGCGCTCGCTGTTGTAGACAATCCGGACGTCGGGAGAAATCTTGCGCCCGTACTCGGTGAGCTTGTACGGCTTGCCGAGGCGGTTGATCAGGTCCATGTATTGCGCGCCGCCGCCGGGAATGCTGCCGATGGACGCCTCCTGTACGCCCAGCACATCCAGGTCCTGCTCCTGGATCGCGTCCACCAGCGGTCCGCGCCGACTGGCCCAGGTCGCCTTACCGCCGGAACAGTTCTCGCAAAGGATGTTGTAGCTGCCCACCCGCAGCGGTAGTTCCTTCGCGGTCTTCTGGTCCACCGGATCGGACCAGGCGGTCACCGGCGCGCCGGCCTCGTCCACCGCGCGGACGCTGACGTAGTACTTGGTGACCTTCTCCAACTCGTCGAACGTCGCCGTCTGGTCCTTGACCTGCTTCGTCGCGGTCAGGTCGTCCGGCTGTTTGCCAAGGGCCACTTCGTAGCTCAGGTCTTTATCGACGTCCGTCCACTCGGCGGTGATGGACGTGGACGTGAGGCTGTCGGTCTTCACCACGGGCGGTAGTTTGGCGAACTCCTGCGGGCCGGTGCTGAACGGGTAGAGGCTGCTCCAACTACCGAACGTGCTGGGATCTTCCGCCCAGCTGGCGATGCGCAGGTAGTAGCCGGTGTCGGGGGTGAGCCCGGTGACCACCGACATGGTGTCGGCGGTCACGACGCGTCGGGGTGCGGAGAAAGTCGGCATGGTGTCGAGTTCGACCGTGTACCCGTCCGCGCCTGCCACCACGGGCCACGACGCGATCACCATCGTGGATCGCTGGCTGACCGTCACCGTGTCGGGGGCGGACGGCAGCACCGGCTCGGCGGTCGCGCGCGGCGACTGCAGCAGGGTGAGCAGGGTCGCGACCAGCGAAAGCACGGCGAATCCAGCAAGGACGCGTCCCAGCCGACCCGCTCGCTTGCGCACCGCACCCCCAAACATGATGGACGAGCATGACCTGCCCAAGGACCTGGAATTAGACACCGAATTTACCATGTCCGTCCGCGGATTGGCCGGGTCGGGCTGCACCTTCTCCGCTTCCGGACATAGGCTCGCTGACTTGGGGTCTTAGGCTTTCTCGGCCGATCTGGAAGCGCGCGTCTAGGCTGGCTGGATGGTCTGGTTGCGCAGCGGTGGGGGTACTCGCTGCCAATTGGCGTTCGGGCTCGGTGTCGCAGCCGTCCCGCTCGCCGCCGTTCTTGGGCTCGGCGCAACCGTCCACCTGATCACCCGAAGCCGGATCGTCAGCCTGGAGCGCGCGCCGCACACCCCGGTTGCGCTGGTGCTGGGCGCCGAGGTCTTCGCGGACGGAACCCCGTCCGCCTTTCTGCGCGCGCGCCTCGACCTGGCCGCTGCGTTGTACCGGCGGGGACTGGTTGAGCGGCTGCTGCTCTCCGGCGACGGGCGGTCGCGCTTCTACGACGAGACCGGCGGCATGCGGCACTACCTTGAGGGCTTGGGCATCGAACCGGACGCGCTGCTGGTCGACCCGGCCGGGCTGGACACCTACGCCTCCTGCCGGCGCGCCCGGGATGTGTATGGCGTGCGCCGGATGATCGTGGTGAGCCAGCGCTACCACCTGCCGCGAGCGTTGGCGATCTGCCGAGCCATCGGTGTGGACGCCTGGGGCGTCGGCGATGAGACCGCCCGCACGAGTTCCCGCACTTGGGCGTACGGCGTCCGCCGCGAACTGGCCGCCAACCTGAAGCTGGTCTGGGATCTGCTCACCAGGAATTCGGGCAGCGGTTAGTGTCGCGATCTCGAAGCTCGTGTGCTAGCCGAGGGCGGAACCCGGCGTAGCCGATGCGATCGCCGCGAGATCGCGACACCGGGGCGGACCGTCCGCGTCGTAGCGGCTGGTTGGGTACCGCTCATGGACCGCAACAGGGGGAGCGGGAGCGTCGCGGAGGCTACGCACCGCTGTGCAAAAATGTCCCACATGCTGTCCTTGCCGACCCTGCTCAGTGAACGTGTTGCCGCCGTCGCCGGAATCGATCCGGAGCTGCGACCCGCGACGCGTCCGCAGTTCGGCCACTACCAGACCAACGTGGCGCTCCGGCTGGCGAACGCCGACGGCCGACCGCCGCGCGAAGTGGCGGCGTCCCTGGTCGAGAAGATTCAGCTCGACGACCTTTGCGAGCCGCTGGAAGTGGCTGGGCCAGGATTCATCAATCTGCGCATCCGTGCGGACGTGCTCGCAGCGGTTGCGTCCCAGGTGCTCACCGAGCCGGCAGCCGGAATCACCCCGGCTGTACAGCCGAAGACCGTGGTGATCGACTACTCGTCGCCGAATGTCGCCAAGCAGATGCACGTGGGGCATCTGCGCTCGACCATCATCGGCGACTGCTTCACCCGGGTGTTGCGGGCGCAGGGCCACACGGTCATTCCGCAGAACCACATCGGCGACTGGGGACGCCAGTTCGGGATGCTGGTAGAGGAGATCCTGGACGAGGGCCTGGACGTGTCCACGCTTGACCTCGTCGGCGCCGAGGAGCTCTACCAGCGGGCGAACAAGCATCTGAAGGAATCCGAGGAATTCGCCGATCGCGCGCGGGCTCGGGTGGTGCTGCTGCAGTCGGGAGACGTGGAGACCCGCCGGATCTGGCAGCAGCTGATCGACGTGTCGCTGGCCGGCTTCAACGCCACCTATCAGCGGATGAACGTCCTGCTCACCAACGCGGATCTGGCCGGCGAGTCGATCTACAACGCCGACCTGCCGGTCGTCGCGGCCGACCTGGAGTCACGCGGCATCGCGGTGGTGGACGACGGCGCGCTGGTCGTCTTCGTGGACGGGTTCCCGGCCCCGGCGATCATCCGCAACGCCCAGGGAGGCTTCGGCTACAGCTGCACCGACCTCGCCGCGATCCGCCATCGGGTGGGTGACCTGGGCGCCGACCGGATGATCTACGTGGTGGGGGCGCCGCAGGCCTTCCACTTCGAGCAGGTCTTCGCGGTCGCGCGGATCGCCGGCTACCTGCCCGAGACCACGTCCGCCGAGTTCGTCGGCTTCGGCCAGGTACTGGGCGCGGACGGGAAGAAGTTCTCCACGCGGGAGGGGACGGCGGTGACGCTCAACTCGCTGCTGGACGCGGCCGAGAAGGAAGCCGCACCGCCGATCGCGCTGGCCGCGATCAAGTACGCGGACCTGTCCAGCGGCCTGCAGAAGGACTACACCTTTGACGCCGAGCGGATGGTGGCCACCACCGGCGATACCGGCCCGTACCTGCAGTACGCGCACGCACGGGTGAACCAGATCCTGCGCAAGGCCGAGGCCGAGGGGCTCACCTATGCGGGTGTCACGGTGCTGACTGAGCCGGCCGAGCACCAGGTTGCGCTGCTACTGAGCCGATTCGGCGAGGTCGTGGCCGCGGTCGGGGAGACCCTGCAGCCGCACCGGCTGTGCGGCTACCTGTACGAACTGGCCGGCGCGCTCAGCTCGTTCTACGAACAGTGCCCGGTGCTGAAGAGTGAGGGTGACGTCCGCGCGTCCCGCTTGGCGCTCTGCGCCGCGACCAAGAAAGTCCTCGCGTCCGGTCTGGACCTGCTCGGCATTCAGGCGCCCGAGCGCATGTGAACGTAAAGGGGACGGTTCTTTTTTCGTTCAAGTTATCCACAGCTTCGCGCCAGATCTTCGCGCTCTTGTGGACAAGGTGAACGGAAAAGGAACCGTCCCCTTTTAGTTCAGTGGGACTCGGCCTTCTGCTCGGCCAGCCAGGCGGCGCCGACGATGCCCGCCTTGTTGCGTAGCACCGCGGGCACGATCGGGGTCTTCAGCTTCAGCTTGGGCAGGAACTTGTCCGCGTTCTTCGAGATGCCGCCGCCGACCACGATCAGGTCGGGCCAGAACAATGCCTCCAGCCGCTCGTAGTAGCGCTGCAGTCGCGGCACGTACTCGTCGAAGCTGAGCTTCAGGTTCTCCCGCACGGACGCGGCCGCCTGCGACTCGGCGTCATGGCCATCGATCTCCAGATGCCCGAGCTCGGTGTTCGGCAGCAGCACGCCACGGTGGATGATCGCGGTGCCGATACCGGTGCCCAGCGTGGTCATGATGACCAGGCCGTCGTTGCCCTTCGCGGCACCCCAGACCACCTCGGCCACGCCGGCGGCGTCCGCATCGTTGACGAGCACGACGTCGCGTCCGAGCCGCTCCTCGAAGATCTGCTCCGCGGGCGCGTCGATCCAGGACTTGTCGATGTTCGCCGCCGATCGGGTCACGCCGTGGGTGACCACCGCCGGAATGGTGATGCCGATCGGTCCGTCGCCCATCTGGTCGGCGAACTGCTCGACGATCTCGGCGACCACATCGGCCACATTCGCCGGCGTCGACTCCGCCGGTGTGCCAATGCGGACGCGTTCGCTGGCGAAATCGCCGGCGGCCAGGTCGACGAGGGCGCCCTTGATGCCCGATCCGCCGATATCGATTCCCAGGACAGCTCTGTTCTGCATGGGGAACAGATTAGGGCGTCAGTGTGGAGGATCTTGCACCGAACACGGTGCAAGATCCTCCACACTGACGCCCTAGACTCAGCAATCGTGACCAGTTGGCTAGTGACCGGCGGCGCCGGCTATATCGGAGCACACGTGACCAGGGCGCTGCAGCAGCGCGGACTCGGCCCGGTCGTGCTGGACAACCTCTCCTCGGGCCTCACGGCGTTCGTGCCGGACGGGGTTCCGTTCGTCGAAGCGGACATCCTCGATACGGCCACGGTTACCGCGGCGCTGCGCGACCACGGCTGCACTGGTGTCATTCATGTGGCCGGCTACAAGTACGCCGGAGTGTCGGTCCAGCGTCCGCTGCACACCTACGCGCAGAACGTGACCGGCACGGCAAGCGTCCTCGAAGCGATGGCCGCAGTCGGGGTGCGCAACCTGGTGTTCTCCTCGTCCGCTGCGGTGTACGGCACGCCGACCACCGAGCTGGTCACCGAGGATTCGCCGAACCATCCCGAATCGCCCTACGGGGAATCCAAGCTGATCGGGGAGTGGCTGATCAACGATGTGGCCCGCGCCGACGATGGCTTCCGCGGGGTGAGCCTGCGCTACTTCAACGTGGTCGGCTCGGCCACGGACGAGGTCTACGACGCCA
>DAOPRQ010000003.1:0-5294 GCA_035349055.1 Propionicimonas sp. | reverse complement strand
ATCTCCTAGCGACTCCGACGGCTCAGGCTGCGGGGTCGGTTCGCTTAGGTCCAACTCCGGCAGGTGGTGGACGCGAGCCAGCAACTCGGCCTGCAAGTCTCTCACCGAATCGGCGTCCAGTCCGCGCGCCCGCGCCTGCACCGTGCCACCGGCGGTGTGGAACTCGAGTTCGGCCAGGCGCAGGCGGCGGCTCAGCGGACCTTGGGTGATCCGGACGGACTGCGTCCGCGCGTGCGGCACGAGATGCCAGGTGCGCACTAGCCAGCCGTGCCGGGTGACCGTGAGTTGGTCGTCGTGGCCCCAGCGCATGAACGGCACGGCGAACGGATGCAGCCAGCGTGCCCGCTTGGGCGGCTGCTGCAACGCGATGGTCTCGAAGTTCGTCCGCGGCCAGATCGCACTCAGGGCCGCCCGAACCTGGTCGATGCTGCCCGCGGGCAGCAGGATCGTGGACACCCCGGTGTCGTTCTCGTCGCGGCTGATGCCGCCCCAGCCGATCACCGCGATGTCCAACCGGTAGAGCCCGAGCTTGCGCCAGATCGGTGATTGGGTGATCTGGGCGGCCTGGACGCGCCGCGGCGGCAGCGATTGGCTGGTCAGGCTGGTGAGGCCGCGAGACACCCGCAGCCCGTGCTCGCGGCGGGAGAGGGTGTAGTTGAACTGCCCGATGATCCGCCGGGATACGAAGCTGAACAGGCCGCTGGCTACGGGAATCAGAATGGCCAGCGCGCCCCAGCCCCAGCCAAGGTAGGTCACCACGGCCGCGCTCACCAGGCCGCCGCCGATGATGCTGAAGAACTCGTGGGAGGTGACCGCGGCCAGCAGCAGCGTCTGCGGCGGTACCTGCACCAGCACCTCGTCATGCTCGGTCAGGTCTGCGAGCACTGAGCTCGCCTGGACGTGTTCGGTTGCGGCCACCCGGTTGCCGCGGGCCCTGGCCAGCAGATAGTCGCGCAGCGCATAGGCCCTGGTCAGCTTCAGGTAACGCAGCCGCACGCGCTCCTGACTACCGACATCGATCTGCAGTTCGGCCAGACCGACCAGCCTGGCGGCGAACGGCTGCACGACGTCGATGGACTGCACCTTGTCGAATGCGACCCGGACCGAGCGCTTGAACACCGCACCGGTGTCTACACGCAGTTCGTCCTCGTCGATCACGAAGCGGGTGAACCGCCACGAGACGAAGCCGATGCCCACCGCGATCAGGACGGCCGCGCCGATGCCGGACGCGATCCATTCAAGCGGTGGTAGCGGACCTTCGTCCGGCTGGTGCTGCAGCAGGTCCCTGCCGACGCCCAAGATGATCGCCAGGATCAGCACCCAGCCGCGGACGAAGGGCGTCAGCGGGTGCGGTCGCTCGGACACCTTCGTCGATGCCGGCGGGTCCTGGGCCTTGGGTTGATCCGGGCCGACTGCCGGCGCGTACTGCGGCAGCGGTTCTGGCGGTTGCAGCTGGGGTGGAAGCGGTGGCGGTGGCGCCGGCGGCAGCGGTCCCGGCTCCGGCGGCAACGTCATAGCGGCAGGGCCTGGCTCTCGCCGGCGGCGATCAGCCGGTCGCGCAGCGCGGCGGCGTCCGCTTGGGCGAGGCCGGGAATCTGGGCGCCGGATTGGACGCTAGCGGTGACGAGTTCGACGGTCGCCAATCCCCAGGCGCGATCGAGCGGGCCGGATTCGACGTTCACCGAGAGCATTCGGCCGTACGGGATCGCGGTGAGCCGCTTGAACCACAGGCCCTGGGTGATCAGCAGGTCCTCGGCGCGTTCGGCGTACCCGAAGTTGCGCACCCAACGTCCGGCCCGGATGACTCGCCACAGCGTCCAGGCAAGCCCGGCGACAGCCAGGCCGGCGGCCCAGCGCCAGTCGAAGAAGAAGCCCAGCGGGAGAGCGACCACCGCGGTTGCGATCAGGTTGGAGACAGCGGCGCTTACCCGCCGCGCGGTCGCGCAGCGTTCGGGCAGCCGCTGCCAAGTGGCCGTCGGGGTGAACAGATCGGTCATGGTTGAAGTCAACACCAGTCCGGGTCAGTTGCGGTCCTTGTGGGCCTTCGGGTTGCGCACCTGGACGCCACCGAAGCCGCAAAAGCCCTTGACCACGATCTTCGGCAGTGCCGGGTCCGGCGGGGTCAGGCGGCCGACTTCGGTGCCGCCGAAGACGGCGATGACCTGGCTGTCGACGTCGGTGCCCGGCGGGACGGTGACCTCGACGCCACCGAAGAGGCAGAACACGTTGAAGCTGAGCTCATGCGCCTCAAAGGTGGCGCGGGTGAGGTCGAGCTCCACGCCGCCGAAGACGGCCATGATCGAGGTGTTGCGGCGGACGCGCCACGCGTTCTTGCGGGTTGCGCCGGAGAAGATCGCGACGATCTGGTCGGCGGCTCCCGATGCGTGTACTTCATCGTAGTTCACCACCGGACGCGCTGCCGGGCCGGTCGGGCTGACCAGATCGCGGGTGAGCGGCACCAGGTCGTCGAAGATCTCGGCCGCTTCCGCGGCGGCGATCCGCTCGTCGCGTTCGAGTGGGGTGAGCCGGCCCTCGGCCTGGGCCGAGTTGAGCAGGGTGATCACGTGGCGACGGTCGGCGTCCGATACGGCGATGTGGCCACCGACGGCCGGACCGACGTCACTGGGTTCAATGGGATTGGCCATGGTTCGAAGTTAGGCCAACCAGGCCGGGGAACGGAACTTGGCGGGGGCGGTTTGGGGGAGAGGTGCGGGCTCACCCTGAGCGTGTCAGTGGGTCTTGATAGCGTGCAGATCGTGTTGCGGCGAGTGGTGTTCCCGATGCTCGCGACGCTGGCCGTCATCGGCCTCGTCGTCTGGGTCATCGGCACGCTGCCGCGGTGGTGGCCGGGGCTGCTGCCCGCTCCCACGGCGAGTTCGACCACGGCTGCCGCCGAGGCCACCAAGGATGTTTCCGGGTTTGCCAAGGCGAAGGTGCTGCGCGTGGTTGACGGCGACACCCTGGACGTCCGGCTGGACGGTGCTGAGACAAAGCTGCGCCTGCTGAACATCGACGCGCCCGAGACGGCTCACGACGGTGATCCGGCGCAGTGCCTGGCGAAGGCGGCGAAAGCCAAGCTGGCCGAACTCGCGCCGAATGGAGCCACGGTGCGGATCGAGAACTACGGTCACGATCGCTTCGGCCGCACGCTGGTCGGCCTGTACAGCGAGCGGGGGGAGTTGCTGAACGCGCAGTTGGTGGGGGCTGGTCTGGCTGCGCCCTTCGTGGTGAACGGGCAGGTGAACCTGCTGCGGCCGGTTCGGGCGGCTCAGGCCGAGGCTGCCGCGGCTGGGTCCGGCCTGCATGAGCCGAAGGGCTGCACCGTGCCCGGAAGGGTGAACGCTGCTGAGGCTGCGGTGGCCGAGCTGCCGGCGTCGGCAACCGGCCCGGACGCGGTCGCTGCGGCGAAGGCTGCCAAGGCCGTCCAGGGTGATCTGCAGGTGCTGGCGTCCGATCTCACCGGCGATGCGCGCTATGTCCCGGTCGACGCGCTCACCAAGGACGAAGTGTCCGCGCTGAGCGTCCGGGTCAGCGCTGCGAGCAAGGCGGTGGCCCAGGTGCTGGCGAGGCTGACTGCGAAACGCTGAAAGGGGAGTAGATTCCCCGGCATGATTCGAATGCTGATTCGGGGCGGCATCTACTTCGGGCTGGCAGTGGTCGGCCTGCTGCTGGCCGCGTTGATCCCCGGTGTGGTGCTGCGGCCGGGTGGTTTCCTGGTGGCGGTGCTGGTGTTCACCCTCGCCCAAAGCCTGATCACGCCGCTGGCGATGCGGCTGTCGCGAAAGGCTGGTCAGGCGCTGATCGGCGGCATGGGACTGATCTCCACCGGGCTGGCGCTGCTGGTGGCCAGCCTGTTCGAGGGCGGAATCACCTTCGACGGCGGCGCGCTGCCCTGGCTGGGCGCGACCCTGGTGGTGTGGCTGGTGACGGCGATCGGTGGCTGGCTGCTGCCGCTGTGGCTGCTCAAGGACAAGGTCGCGCAGGCGAAGGCACGCCGCAAGTAGTGCTCGGTTGGCCGGACGGGGCCGTCGGGGCTAGGCGCTGATCAGTCCGCGATCACGAGCGAAGCTGACCGCGACCAGGCGATCGTGCACGCCGAGCTTGGTGTAGACGTTGCTGAGGTGCTTGTGCACGGTTCGCGGCGAGAGTCCGAGGCGGGCCGCGATGGTGCGGGCGAGTAGTCCTTCGGAGAGGAGTTGGAGCACCTCGACCTCACGAGAGGTGAGGTTGAGGGCTGCGGCGGCGTCCGCTGCTGCGCGGGACTGTTCAGCCGCGAGGCACGCGTCCCCGACGTGGGGGAGCAGCAACTGCAGCGCCGGGCCGGCCTCGGTGAGGAACATGCGGGCCTCGGGGGTGAAGCGAGCGCGGCGGGAGAGCACGATTGTGCGGGCATTCGAATGCGGATGGGACTCGTTCGGTGCCCCGAAGGTCAAGGTGAGCACCTCGCCGAGCACCGGATGGTCGCCGGCCGGATGGCCGTGCGCGGCCACGACGAGTTCGGCCAGAGGGGCGGCAGCGCGATGATTGGGCCAAACCGCGTGCACTCGCACCCGGCGGGTGAAGTCGGTTCCGATGAGTACGGCTGCGTCCGACGCGGTGGCCTTGGCCAGGCCGTGGCAAACCGCCAGCTCGCCCTTTTCGCCGTCGTTGAGCACCGACATTGTCTGGGTAACCAGTTCGACAATAGTGACGGCCCGCTCTTCCTTGCTCACTCGCCCACTTTCTGCAACCCGGAAACGATGATCCTGTCGAAAGCAGTCTGGCAGAGGAAGGGTCTGGATAAGTAGGGAATCGCCCGAGGTCGGACGGACGCCGCTCGTCGGCGGGCGCTGAAAGGGCTCCGGCCGCTCGGTGTGCGGGGTGCGCGGGGTGGTTTGGTGGTCTGGCTCCGAGGCCTGAGGTTCAGGTGGGTCGTGGGCTTTCCCTCCCCATTCGAGGCGAAAGCTGGAGCGCCGACGAGTCGAATCACCGCGGAGGCGAACCGGCATGCTCAGCGGACTCGAGACGTACGCGGTGGAAGCGTCGCCTGATGGGACCGATGACGTCGAATGGGTGACGATCCTGCGCCACCGCGCGTGTCGCGCTCGATCGGACGCGAATTGTCCCGGGACTGGCTGCTGGGCGGCGTCCGTTGTTGGGCAGGGCCGGGGGTTGTGCGGGCGCCGCCCAGGTGCGGCTAGACTGCTGGCTGCGCCGTGAGCCGGTGCGCGCGGATGTAGTTCAATGGCAGAACATCAGCTTCCCAAGCTGACAGTGCGGGTTCGATTCCCGTCATCCGCTCCAATGGGAAAGCG
>DAOPRQ010000002.1:1320-58179 GCA_035349055.1 Propionicimonas sp. | reverse complement strand
GCCAACAAAGTGGACCGTTTCTCGCGCAGACGGCACCAAACTGTCCACTTTGTGTGGGTTGTTTCGGGACGGGGCTGGTGGTGCCAGCTGGGTCCGGCGGCTACTGATTCGGGCTTTCGACGGCCTCGGCCAGGCGGCGAAGCGATCCAATCGCGATCTCGCGATCGGTGGTCATCCAGAAGTCCGGCATCGACGCGCGCAGGAAGCTGCCGTAGCGCGCTTTGACCAGGCGGGAGTCGAGGATCGCCACCACACCACGATCGGTGAGCGTGCGGATCAGCCGCCCGGAACCTTGCGCGAGCAGCAGACCGGCATGGGTAGCGGCCACCGCCATGAAGCCGTTGCCGCCGGCGTCCGCCACTGCCTGCTGACGCGCCTGCATCAGCGGGTCGTCCGGGCGCGGGAACGGGATCTTGTCGATGATCACCAGCCGACAGGTGTCGCCCGGCACGTCGATCCCCTGCCACAGCGAGAGGGTGCCGAAAAGGGAGGCTTCCGGGTCGCTGATGAACTCCGCGGTGAGCCGGGCCAGGTGCGCGTCCCCCTGGCAGAGCACCAGCCGGTCGGGCACGTGTTCGCGGCAGTAGCGGGCCGCAGCCTCTGCAGCCCGCTGGGACGCGAACAGGCCGAGCGTCCGGCCCTCGGCAGCCCAGAGCAGCTCGGCGATCTCGGCGAGCGTCTCCGCGCTGATGCCGTCGCGGCCGGGCGGCGCGAGGTCAGCCGCGACGTAGAGAATCCCCTGGCTCCGGTAGTCGAAGGGCGAGCCGACGTCCTCACCGCGCCACGAACCACCCTCGCCGCCAAGCCCGAGCGACGCCGCCACCGCTTTGAAGTCGCCGCCGACCTTCAGTGTGGCTGAGGTCAGGACGCTCGGGTGGTTGTCGAACACCTGGCTGCGCAGCAGACCGGCCACCGAAAGCGGAGCGCAGTTCACCTGTCGGCCGAAGCGGTCCGACTCGGAAATCCAGACGACGTCGTGCTCCTCCAGCTTGGCCATGCGTTCCGCGATGTCGAAGACCTCCTGCGTCGCACCCTGTGCCTGACGCCGCTCTGGCTCCTCGTCGCTGCCCCCGCTGAGGGCGGAGACTGCGTGCCTGGCCGCGATCCGCACCACCCGGAGCGCCTCCAGCACGGGCGCGGACGGGTCCAGCACCCGGCCGACCGCGTCCGCGTCGAGACCAAGCTGCAGCGCGTCCGCCGCATCAAGGAACTCCAGGCCGACTTCGTCGCCCACCCAGGCCAGACAGCGTTTGGCCACGCGTTCAACCTGCTGCGGGCTCAGCTCCACCGAGGCCGCACCGGTCACGCGGGACACCAGTTCGTGGGCCTCATCGATGATTACGCCGTCGTACTCGGGCAGCGCGGTACCGCCGTGGAGCGCGTCGACTGCGAGCAGTGCGTGGTTCGTCACCACCAACTGGCTCGCCCGGGCACGCTCCCTGGACTTCTCCACGAAGCACTCCGTGCCGTAAGGGCAGCGCTGTGCGCCAACGCACTCACGCACCGGCACTGATACCTGCGCCCAGGCCAACGGCGTGTGGGCCGGGGCGTCGTCGCGGTCGGCCAGGCTGCCGTGCTCGGCCTCGGTCTCGGCCCAGCGGCGCAGTTCAACCACCTCGGCGCCGACACCAGTGGCCTCACCGGGCTCAGGCAGCAGCGCGTCCTGCTCTGCTCCCTGGCCGTCGCGGACGCGCAGCAGGCAGGCGTAGTTGCTGCGGCCCTTCAGCACGGCGTGGCTGACCTGCTGGCCGGTGACCTCGGCGCACGCGGCGACCGCCGCCGGTATGTCCTTGACGGCCAGCTGGGCCTGCAGTGCCAGGGTGGCAGTCGCCACGACCACCCGCGCCTCGCGCTGTTGCACGAGCGCTGCGAGTGCCGGTGCGAGGTAGCCGAGCGACTTGCCGGTGCCCGTGCCGGCCTGCACCAACAGGTGTTCGCCGGTGTCAAGGGTCCGGGCCACCTCGGTCGCCATCCTCCCCTGACCGGGACGCGCCGCACCGCCTATCCCCGCGATCGCGGCCTCGAGGATCTGTTCGGCGAGTTGACCGATGGGAACTGCCTCAGCCATCGGCGGCGTAGCGGGCCAGCTCGCCGGCGAGGTCGGCGTTCACCCTCGCGACCACCGCGGTGCCGTTCTCGGTGTGCTCACTGGAGACGAACTCACCGGTCAGGTGGATCTTGTTGATCAGGTCACCCCGGTCGTACGGCACCAACGCGTGCACCTCGATCGCCGGTCGCGGCAGCCGCTCCTCCACGCGAGCCAGCAGGTCGGCGATGCCTGCCCCGGTGCGGGCCGACACGAACACCGCGTCCGGGAAGCGACCCCGGAGCGCCAGCAGTTCGTTCGGCTCGGCGGTGTCGATCTTGTTGATCACCAATTGCTCGGCGACATTCGCCGCACCGATCTCGGCCAGCACGGTGCGCACGGCGGTGACTTGGCCGAACGGGTCCGGATCGGAGCCGTCGATGACGTGCAGCAGCAGGTCGGCGTTAACCGACTCCTCCAGCGTGGAACGGAACGCCTCCACCAGGTCGTGTGGCAGGTGCCGGATGAACCCGACTGTGTCGGTGAGCGTGTACACCCGGCCGTCCGTGGTCTGGGTGCGGCGAGTGGTCGGGTCGAGGGTGGCGAACAGCGCGTCCTCGACCAGCACACCGGCGCCCGTGAGCCGGTTGAGCAGTGAACTCTTGCCTGCGTTCGTGTAGCCGACGATCGCCACGCTGGGCACCTGGTTGCGGGTGCGCTGGGAACGCTTGGTGTCACGGACGGCGTCCAGCTCTCGCAACCGCTTGCGCAGGATCGAGATGCGGGTCTTGATCCGCCGACGGTCGGTCTCGATCTTGGTCTCGCCCGGACCGCGACCACCGATTCCGGCACCTCCCGCTGCGCGACCACCGGCCTGGCGGGAGAGATTGCCGCCCCAACCACGCAGCCGCTGCCGCAGGTACTGCAACTGAGCCAACTCGACCTGCGCCTTGCCCTCTGCGCTCTTGGCGTGGGTGGCGAAGATGTCAAGGATCAGAGCGGTGCGATCAATGACCTTCACGCCGACCCGGTCCTCAAGGTTGCGCAGCTGGGCCGGCTCGAGTTCGCCGTCGCAGATCACGGTGTCGGCGCCGGTCGCCAGCACGACCTCGCGTACCTCGTCGACCTTGCCGCGGCCGATGAAGGTCGCCGGGTCGGGATGGCTGCGCCGCTGGACCAGCCCCTCGAGAACCTGCGAACCCGCGGTCTCCGCCAGCAACTTCAGCTCGGCCATGGCGTAGTCGGCGTCAGCTTCGGTGCCGCTGGTCCAGACGCTGACCAGCACGACCCGCTCCAACTGGAGCTCGCGGTACTCCACCTCGGTGATGTCGGCCAGCTGGGTGGACATGCCGGCCACCCGGCGCAGCGAGTGCCGAGCCTGCAGGTCAACGGAGGATTCGATCAGCGATTCTTCTTCAGTCATCGTCCATCCAACTTAGCTCGGCAGGTCGATCCGACCGCGCGCCACGACCGCGGCGGGGCCGATCAGGACCGCGTCCGGATCGCCCAGTCGCACCTCCAGGCGTCCGCCCAGCACCTGCACGGCGCAGTTCTGCGCACCGCCGAGTACCGCAGCGGACGCGACCACGCCGGTGCCGCAGGAGTCCGTCTCGCCAACCCCGCGCTCGAACACCCGCAGCCGAAGCCGGCCAGGGCCTTCGCGAAGGACGAACTCGGTGTTCACCCCGTTCGGGAAAGCGTCCGCAGGCGACCAAGTGGGCGCGAGGCTGAGATCCAGCCCGTCGAGTTCCGCGGCGGAGGCCACCTCGACCACGGCGTGCGGATTGCCCACATCAGCGGCCGTCGCCGGCCACGTGCGTCCGCCGTGGCTGATCGTCACCTGGTCACCGATGCTCACTGCGCCCATGCTGACTGCGATCCGGCCGTCGTCCACCAGCCACCCACTGCGCAGGCCGGCTCTGGTCGCCACCGCGGTCACCCCGGACGGATCGATCAGATCCTCCTCGGCGAGAAATCGCAGGAAGACCCGCAGCCCGTTGCCGCACATCTCCGCGATCGAGCCGTCGGCGTTGCGGTAGTCCATGAACCAGTCCGCCCGGCTGCCGGCCCACTGCGACACCTGATTGGTCCGGACTGCGCGGAGCACCCCGTCGCCGCCAATCCCGGCACGGCGGTCACACAGGTAGCGCACCTGCTCGGCAGTCAGGTCGTAGAGGTTGTCGGGGTCGGCGAACAGCACGAAGTCGTTGCGGGTGCCGTGCCCCTTGGCGAACTCGATGTCCATCACGCCTCCTGTGGTCCGCCAAGCACCTTATCCGTTACCACCGACGCGATCGTGATCGCGCTCTGCGGCCCGGCCGGCAACCAGACGATCCGCGGATCCCGCCGGAACCAGCCCAACTGCTTGCGGGCGAATCTGCGGGTTCCTGTGATCGTTGCCTCCCGGGCCTCGGACTCGGTGAGCTCACCGTCCAGGAACGCCAACACCTGGCGGTAGCCGAGCGCGCGGGACGCCGTCCGCCCGCTGCGAAGGCCCCGGTCCACGAGTTTCTCGACCTCCGCAACCAGGCCGTCGGCCCACATCTGGTCCACTCGTGCGGCGATCCGCTCGTCCAGCACCTCACGTGGCACCTCCAGACCGAACTGCAGCACGCCGTCGAGTGCGTACGTCCATTCCGGCAGCACGGACGTGAACGTGCCGGTCAGCTCGATCACCTCGAGCGCCCGGACGATCCGTCGGGCGTTGCCGGGCAGGATCCCGGCAGCGGCTTCGGGGTTCAACTCAGTCAGCCGGGCATGCAGGGCGGGGGAACCCAACTTGTCCAGCTCGGCTTCCAGCCGCGACCGAATGGCCGGATCCGTCCCGGGAAACTCGAAGGCGTCCAGGATCGCGTGCACATAAAGCGCCGAACCGCCGGCCAGCAGCGGCACCACGCCGCGCTGCCTGCAGTCGGCGATCGCTGCTCTGGCAAGGCGCTGGAAGTCCGCGACGCTCGCGGTCTCGGTGACGTCGAGGATGTCGACCAGGTGATGTGGAACGCCGCCGCGCTCTGCCACCGTGGGCTTCGCGGTGCCGATGTCCATTCCGCGATAGACCAGCATCGAATCGGCGTTCACCACCTCTGCCGCCAGCCCTGCGTCCGCCAGAAGGCGCGCCACCTCGACCGCCACCGCGGTCTTGCCGCTGGCCGTCGGCCCATTCAGTGCCACTGCCGGAATCGCCACGTGGAACATTGTCTCAACCGGTCGGTGATTTCCCTTGGCAACGCGTCCTTTGCGGCACACAATGGATGATGCAGCCGGGATAGGCCTGGCGCCGGGACAGAAAGGAGGTCACATGGACATCGTCGAACAGATCAAGGATGCCGTGGCCGACCACGCAGCTGAGATCAAGGAAGGCGTCGAGCAGGTTGGCGACTTCATTGATGAGAAGACCGGCGGACAGTACGCGGCACAGGTGGACCAGGCTCAGGAGTTCGTCAAGGACCAACTCGGTAACTGAGCGATACGGATCCACTGGATCTGGAGCGGGACAGACTTCCCGCACAACGACGAAACCCGAGGGGTCGAGCCAAGCTGGTCGGCCCCTCGGTCTATGCCCGGACCAGCTTCGGCAGCCCCAGGCCGACCGTCCGCCCGGGCGCAGCTTCAGCCTCGGGAGGCGCCTGACGTGCGGCCCAGGCATCGCCGCCGCGGGTGCGCCGCAGGCTCAGCAGGCCGCCATCGGCGTTCAGGTGGTGCGGCGCGGCGTAGCTGATCTCTACCTCGGCGAGGTCTCCCGGACGCGGCCGCAGCGCCGGATCATCCGGCACCGCCACGTGCACCAGGCGGTTGTCGCGGGCCCGCCCGGACATGCGGTGGGTGGCGGCGTCCTTGCGGCCCTCGCCGTCGGCGAACAGCACCTCCACCCGTTGCCCGACGAGCTTTGAGTTCTCGGCCCAGGCCAGCTCGCCGACCAGGTCGACCAGCCGCTCGTACCGCTCCTGAACCACGGCCTTGGGTACCTGGTCTGGCATCGTCGCGGCCGGCGTCCCCGGCCGGATCGAATACTGGAAGGTGAACGCCGCCGAGAACCGCGACGCGCGGACGACCTCCATGGTCGCCTCGAAGTCGGCATCGGTCTCGCCGGGGAAGCCGACGATGATGTCGGTGGTGATCGCAGCGTGCGGAATGGCCGCCCGTACCCGGTCGAGGATGCCGAGGAACTTCGTGCTGCGGTAGGAGCGGCGCATCGTCTTCAGCACCGCGTCCGAGCCCGACTGCAGCGGCATGTGCAGCGACGGCATCACGTTCGGGGTCTCGGCCATGGCCGCGATCACGTCGTCGGTGAAGGCCGCAGGGTGCGGCGAGGTGAACCGGACGCGTTCCAGGCCGTCGATCTCGCCACAGGCCCGTAGCAGCTTGGCGAACGCGCCCCGATCGCCGAACTCGACGCCGTAGCTGTTCACGTTCTGGCCGAGCAGGGTGATCTCCTGCACGCCTTCGGCCACGAGCGCCTTGATCTCGGCCAGCACGTCGCCCGGACGCCGATCGGTCTCCTTGCCGCGCAGCGCAGGCACGATGCAGAAGGTGCAGGTGTTGTTGCAGCCAACGCTGATCGACACCCACGCGGCATAGGCGGAGTCGCGCCGGGTGGGCAAGGTGGACGGGAACCGCTCAAGCGACTCCAGGATCTCCACCTGGGACTCGGATTCGATCCGCGCCCGCTCCAGCAGCACCGGCAGCGAGCCAAGGTTGTTGGTGCCGAAAACGACGTCCACCCAGGGCGCGCGCTGCACGACCGTGTGCCGGTCCTTCTGGGCCATGCAGCCGCCGACCGCGATCTGCATGCCGGCGTGCGCCTGCTTCACCGGCGCGAGATGACCGAGGTTCCCGTAGAGCCGGTTGTCGGCGTTCTCCCGAACCGCGCAGGTGTTGAACACCACCACGTCGGCCTGGGATCCAGCCTCAGCGGGCTGGTAGCCCGCGTCCAGAAGTACGCCCGCGATCCGTTCGGAGTCGTGGACGTTCATCTGGCAGCCATAGGTGACCACTTCGAACGTGCGCATGACGAGCTACTTTACCCAAGGAACGCTGATTGTTGTTCGGCATGGAGCGAGGCTGAGCCATCGAGGCGCGGCGCCGGGCGGCCAGGTGGTAGGCGGATGCGGGGCTGCCGGACAGGTCCGGGACGGGGCTACTTGGCGAGCGCCACGGCCCGCGACTCGCGGACGACGGTCACCTTGATGTTGCCCGGGTAGGTGAGTTCCTCCTCGACGCGCTTGGCGATGTCACGTGCGATCACCAGCGATTGGGCGTCGTTGACCAGTTCTGGGGTGACCATCACCCGGATCTCCCTGCCGGCCTGCATGGCGAACACCTTGTCGACGCCCTCGTGCTCCTTGGCGATGTCCTCCAATCGCTGGAGCCGCTTCACGTAGATCTCCAGGCTCTCCCGGCGAGCTCCCGGACGGCTGCCGCTGATCGCGTCCGCCGCCTGGGTGAGGACTGCCTCCACTGTGCGCGGCTCGACCTCGTTGTGGTGCGCCTCGATGGCATGGACGATGTCAGGATGCTCGCCGTGGCGGCGAGCCAGGTCGGCACCCACCTTGGCGTGCGAGCCCTCAGCTTCATGGGTGAGCGCCTTGCCGATGTCGTGCAGGAACGCGGCACGCCGGCAGGTGTCGACGTCGAGCCCCAGTTCGCCGGCCAGGAGAGCTGCGATGTGCCCACACTCGATCAGGTGACGCAGCACGTTCTGGCCGTAGGACGTGCGGTACTGCAGGGCACCCAGGTACGGCAGCAGGCCGGCGTCAAGGTCGGTGATGCCCATCTCGATGAGCGCGTCCTCCGCAGCCCGGATGCACAACTCCTCCACCCGGCGCTGGCTGCGCTCGTGGACCTCTTCGATGCGGGCCGGGTGGATGCGTCCGTCGGCGACCAGTTCGGTAAGCGTGAGTCGCGCGGTCTCGCGGCGGACCGGGTCAAAACAGGACAGCAGCACGCTCTCGGGGGTGTCGTCGATGAGGACGTTGACGCCGGTGATCTGCTCGAACGCGCGGATGTTGCGGCCCTCACGGCCGATGATGCGACCCTTCATGTCGTCGCCGGGAATCGGCACGGCGGCGACCACGGATTCGGTGGTCTGCTCAGCGGCGAGCCGCTGGAGGCTGGTCACGATGATCCGGCGAGCCACGGCATCCGCGTTCCGTTTTGCTTCGGACTCGATCTCACGCGCCAACTGGGCCGCGTGCAGTCTCGAGCTCTTCTCGACCTGGGTGAGTAGATCGTTGCGGGCCTGAACGGGTGAGAGCCCGGCCACCTTCGCCAGGGCTTCCACCTGCTCGCTCTCGGCATCGTCGAGTGCCGCTTCGCGGCGATCGAGCGCAGCCCCGATCTCGTCCAGATGGGTCTCGCGGGTGTGCAGCTCGGACAGGAAGCGATTCAGCCGGTCCTCGCGCTGCGCGAGAAGTTCCTCCCGCCGATCGGCAGCCTGCCGGCGCGAGCGGAGTTCGGCCTCGGCCTCAGCCGGGACCTGCGTCGGCACGAGCGTCCCAACCAGCGGCTGCGGGCTGCGTAGCCGGGCGGATTGGCGGGGGCCGCGCTTGTTCGGCGCGCCCCGACGCGGCGCCGGTTGGCCCTTCACCAGCATCACCAGCACGAAGGCGAGGATCACCACCAGGAGGACGAGTACGCCAAGGACGATTCCCAGCAACAGTTCCATCGGCGTCCTCCTTGAGCGGGTGCGGACGCGCACTAGCCAACCCAAGCGGTCAACGCAGCACCAAGTGCCGACGGCAAATCAGCCCGGCCGAGCCAGGCAGGTATCGATGGGGTTCAGTCCCCGGTAATGGTCAAGCGCTCAGAGGTTGGGTTCACACGCGTACCCAAGGGCAGGCTAAGCCCCGTCCCAATCATTGTGCAAGCCGTCCTCGGTGCGCACTTCGGCCAGGACTTCGCGGGTGACCTGTGCGACGACCGACGCGTTGAACCCACGCCGCGCCAGCGCCGCAGCCAACCGTCGGTACTGTGCGTCCGGTGGCACCTTGGCGAGCCCGGCAGCCTTCTTCTCCGCGTAGCCGCGAGCGACCAGATAGTCGTGTTCACCGTCGAGTTCGGCCACCGCCTCGTCGATCAGCTCGCGCGCCACGCCCTTCTCGCCCAGCTCGACCGCCAGCGCTCTTCGGCTCTTGTGCCGGCGTTCCCCCGCAGCCAGCCAGTCGCGCGCGAAGACTGCGTCGTCAACCAGGCCGACCTCTTCCAGGCGGTCGAGCACCTGCTCGGCGACCTCGGTCGGCACCTTGCGACGTAAAAGCGCCCTGGCGAGTTCGACCCGAGTGCGCGCACGGACGGTCAACTGGCGAAGCGCAATCTCCCGGGCCACGCCAACCGGATCCGCTTCGTCGTCCGGCTCGTCGAACCGGCCGTCCGGATCGGTCAAAGCTAGAACTCCACCTCGCCGGTGACCGGGTCGATCCCGTCAGGCACACCGTTGGCGCCGATGCCGAGCTTGCTCAGGATCTTCTGCTCGATCTCGGCGGCCACCTCCGGGTTGGCCTTGAGATAGTTGCGGGCGTTCTCCTTGCCCTGGCCGAGTTGGTCCGCGTCGTAGGTGAACCAGGCGCCGGCCTTCCGGATGATGCCATTGTCAACGCCCAGGTCGATCAGGCTGCCTTCGCGGCTGATGCCCTGGCCGTAGAGGATGTCGAACTCGGCCTGCTTGAACGGCGGGGCGACCTTGTTCTTCACGACCTTCACCCGGGTGCGGTTGCCGACCATCTCCGACCCGTCCTTCAGGGTCTCGATGCGTCGCACGTCAAGCCGCACCGAGGAGTAGAACTTCAGCGCCCGGCCGCCGGTGGTGGTCTCGGGCGAGCCGAACATCACGCCGATCTTCTCGCGCAACTGGTTGATGAAGATCGCGGTGGTGCCGGCACCCGAGAGCGCCCCGGTCATCTTGCGCAGCGCCTGGCTCATCAGCCGGGCCTGCAGGCCGACGTGGCTGTCGCCCATCTCACCCTCGATCTCGGCCCGCGGGGTCAGCGCCGCGACCGAGTCGATCACGATCAGCGCGAGCGCACCGGAACGCACCAGCGTGTCGGCGATCTCCAGCGCCTGCTCACCGTTGTCGGGCTGGCTGACCAGCAGGGCGTCGGTGTCGACACCCAGCTTGGCCGCGTAGTCGGGGTCGAGCGCGTGCTCAGCGTCGATGAAGGCGCAGATGCCGCCGGCAGCCTGCGCATTCGCGATCACGTGCAGGGCCACGGTCGTCTTGCCGCTGGACTCCGGGCCGTAGATCTCCACCACCCGGCCGCGCGGCAGCCCGCCGATCCCCAGGGCCACGTCAAGGGCGATCGACCCGGTCGGGATCACCTCGATCGGCTGCCTGGTCTCGTCACCGAGCCGCATGACCGAGCCCTTGCCATGCTGCTTCTCGATCTGGGCCAACGCAGCCGCCAGCGCCTTCTCCCGGTCTGCCACCGCCATCTGAGTTCCTTCCGTCTTTGGTCCTGCCAACACCTCGTCAGCAACACCATAGGCATCGCCTCTGACATTCGGTCAGGCGCGCATCCCGGCTGTGGAAAGCTCGGAGAAGCCCGACCCACGATCCACAGCCTAGGCGAACAGGTGTTCGAAATGCACGCGACACGCGGACGGCTTCAACTCCGCCGTGATCGGGTCAGCGGTCGTGTTCGGTGAGCTCCAGGGCTTCCCAGGCGGCTCGCCAGATCTGCCCGCACGGCACGCCGGCGGCGAGCGCCTGCGTCACCGTCCGATGCCCCACGCCGGCGAGCGCAACCGTCTCCGACCAGGCCAGGACATACGGGTAGCCCAGATGTTTCTCCAAGCGGGCCCGCAGCGCGGTTTCGCGCATCAGGCGGCTGCGACGCGCGGGCTGCGCAGCGGCAGCTGGGTGACCCCGGCGTAGGCGTCGATCTTGTCGGAGACGCGACGCAGCAGTGTGGACAGCGGCAGGTCGAGCGCGCCGCAGATGGCGTTCAGCAACTCCGACGACGCTTCCTTCTGGCCGCGTTCGATCTCAGAGAGGTAGCCGAGGCTGACCCGGGCGCGGCCGGACACCTCGCGGAGTGTCAGATTCTCGGAGGTGCGCAGCTCACGCAGCGACTCGCCGAGCAATTCCCGCATCAACAGCGGACGCTCGCGCACTTCCTGGATCATGACTTCGACTCTACCCGTCCCCACCGACTCTGACTTGATGGTGACACAACGCCACGCCCAGCAGATGTGTTCCCGGTGCTGCGCGATCGCGAAGCGGCTGGTCCACTCAGGCTTCCAGCTGCAGTTCGTGCAGGAGCAGTTCGAGGGCAGCGATCACCGTCGCCGCGCGGACGTCCTCGCGCGCACCGGCGCAGTCCAACCGCCGCCCGATTGCTGCCCCGTCCGGCGCCGCCAGGCCCAGCCACACCTCGCCGGGCGCATGTCCGTCCTGAGGGTCGGGGCCGGCCACACCGGTGGCCGCCAGAGCCCAGTCGGCTCCCGTCCGCTCCCGGACACCAACCGCCAACGCAACCGCGGTCTCCGCGGCCACCGGACCATGCGTCCGCAGCACCGCGCCCGGCACACCCGCGAGAACGGCCTTCATCGTGGTGGCATAGCTGATCACGCCACCCAAATAGATCGCAGAGGCGCCGGGCACCGAAGTGATCGCGGCCCCGATCAGCCCGCCGGTCAGCGACTCGGCCGTGGCCAGCGTCTGGCCACGTGCTGTCAGGGCCGCCACCACGCCGGAAGCGCTCGGGTTCGGGCTCATCGCTTCGAACCGGCGGTCGACTCCGCCTTCAGCCGGAGCGCGTCGAAGACGTACATCACACCGGTCACCGCGGTCAGGACGAACGCGGCACCCATCACCAGCCAGGCCAGCCAGCCCCAGAACGGTGCGATCGCCATGGTCTGGCCGATCGGGTAGGGCAGGAACATCAGCAGGGCGATGGCCTGTAGCAGGGTCTTCAGTTTCCCGCCGGCCGCGGCTGCCATCACGCCGTACTTGAGCATCGCCACCCGCATCCAGGTGATGCCCCACTCACGTACCAGGATGATCACGGTCACCCACCAGGGCAGCTCGTTGAGCAGGCTCAGCGAAACGAAGGCTGCGCCAGTGAGCGCCTTGTCGGCGATCGGGTCCCAGATCTTGCCGAAGTCGCTGACCAGGTTGTGCTTGCGGGCCAGGTTGCCATCGAAGTAGTCGGTCAGGATGGCGAGGCCGAAGGCGACCGTCGCAGCCATCCGCCAGGCGAAACTGGCCGGGCCAAGGAAGAGCAGCACGACGAACACCGGCACCAGGATCAGGCGCACCACGGTCAGCGCGTTGGGCAGCCAGGCCGGAATGGACGTGCGCGCGTCCGCGGAACGCTCAGTCATTCAGGCCACCACCTCACCGACGAGATCCACCCCATCCGTCGCCGTGACACTACTCCACACCAGCGTTCCGGGAGTGAGCTGCCCGACACTGGCTGAAAGGGTGATACTCCCGTCGGCCTCCGGGCCTTGCTGGGCGGTCCGGCCGAGCCAGCCGGACGAGCCGATCGCGGACTCCACGAGCACCTGCACCCGCTCGCCGATGCGCTCGGACGCACGCTCGGCGGACACTTCATCGACCAGGCTCGCCACTCGGTCCACGCGCTCGGCGATGACGTCCTCGGGTAGCTTTCCGGACAGCCCAGCGCCCTCGGTGCCTTCCTCGTCGGAATAGCCGAAGACCCCCACCGCATCCAGCCGAGCGGACGCGAGGAAGTCGAGCAGGATCGCCACGTCGTCCTCGGTCTCGCCGGGAAAGCCAACGATCACGTTGCTGCGGATCCCGGCGTCCGGCCGGTCGGCGCGGATCCGGGCGAGCAGGTCAGCGAAGGCGTCCGGGTCGCCGAACCGGCGCATCCGCCGCAGCACGGTCGCGGAAGCGTGCTGGAAGGGCAGGTCGAAGTAGGGCACCACCGACTCCAGGCCCTGCATCGCCTCGAGCAGGGACGGACGCACCTCAGCGGGCTGCAGGTAGGAGACGCGGATCCAGTCCAGACCAGACACACCGTCGAGCTCGGTCAGCAGGGCCTCCAGGTTGCTGCCGATGTCCTTGCCGTAGGCGCTGGAGTTCTCGCTGACCAGTACGGCTTCGCGGACGCCGTTCTCGACCAGCCACTGGGCTTCGGTGACGACTTCGGCCACCGGGCGCGACAGGTAGGACCCGCGGAACATCGGGATCGCGCAGAACGCGCACCGCCGGTCGCAGCCCGACGCGATCTTCAACGGCGCGGAAGCCCCCTTGGCCAGCCGGAACCGCGGGATCCAGCCATGCCCGGGCACGGCCACATCGACCGCGCGCGCCGGGCGAGCCACCGGCGTCACCGGCAGCAACTTGCGCCGGTCACGGGGCTCGTGGGCCTCGGGGCGACCGCCGTCCAAGATCCAGCGGAGCCTTTCGGCAATGTCCGGATAGTCGTCGAAGCCGAGCACCGCGTCCGCTTCGGGCAGCTCACGGGCCAGTTCGGCCCCGTAACGCTCGGCCAGGCAGCCCACCGCGACCACAGCGCGCACCCCGTCCGGCTTACGCTCGGCGGCGGCCAGCAGCGTGTCGATCGAGTCCTTCTTGGCCGCGTCGATGAAACCGCAGGTGTTCACCACGATGGCGGTGGCATCGTCGGCCTCGTCCACAAGACTGAAGCCGCCGGCCGCGAGGCGCCCGGCCAACTCCTCGGAGTCGACCTCGTTGCGCGCGCAACCCAGGCTGATCAGGTGTACCGGCGTCGAAGTCACCCCGGCCACGCTACCTCACCCAGAATCGCGCTGCTCATGCGATTCAGTGCGGAGGATTGTCCACCGAACACGGTGCACAATCCTCCGCACTGAACAGTCTCGGGTTCAGCCGGCCCGTAGTGCGGCCAGTACTTCGTCCAGGTCGTCGGGCTTGACCAGGACCTCGCGGGGCTTCGAGCCTTCGGACGGGCCGACCACTCCCCTGGTCTCCAGGATGTCCATCAGGCGTCCGGCCTTGGCGAAACCGACCCGCAGCTTCCGCTGCAGCATCGAGGTCGAGCCGAGCTGAAGGTTCACCACCAGCTGAGCGGCTTCGAGCACGAGTTCCAGGTCGTCGCCGATGTCCTCGGCCACGGCCTTGCTCGACTCGGCCGGCGCGGCCACGTCCTCGCGGTACTGCGGCGCCATCTGCTCGGTGACCATCTTCACCACCGCGCGGATCTCGGCTTCGGTGACCCACGCGCCCTGGACGCGCAGCGGCTTCGACTGCCCCATCGGCAGGAACAGCCCGTCGCCCTGCCCGACCAGCTTCTCCGCACCCGGAGTGTCCAGGATGACCCGGGAGTCGGTCATGGACGAGGTCGCGAACGCCAGCCGGGAAGGCACATTGGCCTTGATCAGTCCCGTCACCACATCGGTGGACGGCCGTTGCGTGGCCAGCACCAGATGGATGCCGGCGGCTCGCGCCAGCTGCGTGATCCGGACGATCGAATCCTCGACGTCGCGGGGGGCGACCATCATCAGGTCGGCGAGCTCGTCCACGATCACCAGCAGGTACGGGTAGGGCGCAAGCACGCGCTCCGAGCCCGGGGGCAGCTTCACCTGGTTGGCCCGGACCGCCTTGTTGAAGTCGTCTACATGCCGGAACCCGAAGGCGGCCAGGTCGTCGTAGCGCTGGTCCATCTCCCGGACCACCCACTGCAGCGCCTCAGCGGCCTTCTTCGGGCTGGTGATGATCGGCGTGACCAGGTGGGGAATGCCCTCGTAGTGGGTCAGCTCCACCCGCTTGGGATCGACCAGCAGCATGCGTACCTCGTCCGGCGTGGCGCGCATCATGATCGAGGTGATCATCGAGTTCACGAAGCTCGACTTGCCCGAACCGGTCGCGCCGGCCACCAGCAGGTGCGGCATCTTGGCCATGTTCGCCACCACGTAGCCACCCTCGACGTCCTTGCCGAGCGCGACGGTCATCGGGTGGTGGTCGTTGCGGGCGCGGTTGGAGCGCAGCACGTCGCCGAGGGAGACGATCTCCTTGTCGGCGTTCGGAATCTCGATGCCGATCGCCGACTTGCCCGGGATCGGCGAGAGGATGCGCACATCCGCCGAAGCCACGGCATAGGCGATGTTCTTTCCCAGCGCGGTGACCTTCTCCACCTTCACCGCCTGGCCCAGTTCGACCTCGTAGCGGGTGACCGTAGGGCCACGGGTGTAGCCGGTGACCGTGGCGTCGATCTCGAACTGTCGCAGCACCTCGGTGAGGCTGTTCACCACGGCGTCGCTGGCCTGGGTGCGTGCCTTCGGTACCGATCCGGCCTTGAGCAGGCCCGCGTCCGGCAGTACGTAGGCGATGTCGGAACTGATCGGGGGTTGCTCGGCGCGCAGCGGCCCCGACGAGATCACCGGCGCTTCCAGCGGCGGCTGGACGGGCTTGAGTCTCGGCTTGGGTGCGGCCGCGGACACGCTGATCGGCTCGGTCAGCACCTCATCGTCATCGAGTTCCGGCTCGTCCACCAGCGGGGTGTCGAAGGCACGGTGGGCGGCACCGTAGGCGATTTCGGGCCGCTCGGGACGCTTCAGGCGCTCGCGCGCCGCGTTGAACCGGCTCTTCAACTCGCTCATCGGGACGCCGAGCACGACCAGGACGCCGAACGTGGTGACAATGACCAGGAGCGGAACCGCGAGCCAGACCGTGAGTAGATCGACGGTCAGCGAGGACGAGATGAACCCGAGGAAACCGCCGGCTTCCCGCACCAGCGCAGGCTGCGATCCGCGGGGCAGCCCTTTGGCGATGTGGACCAGACCGAGGATTCCGAACAGGCCTGCTGTCCAGCCGACAGCCTGACGTCCGGCCGTTCCGTGGCGCTCGGGGTGCCGCCAGGTGCGCCAGGCGACCGCCCAGCAGAGCACCGGGACCGCGTAGGCAAACGTTCCCACCAGCGTGGTCGTGCCGGCGTGCACCCAGTCGCCGAGGACGGCGGGCAGCCCGACCCAGAACTCCGCGGCGACCAGGAGTCCGGTGAGCAGCAGGAACAGCGCGGTGCCGTCGTGCCGCTGGTCGGGTTCGAGCACCACCTTCGGTCCGATGCCGCGGGCGGCACTGCCGAACATTGTCGCCAGTCCGCGCCAGCCCGCAGCGATGCCCCGGCCGAGGCCGGACATGAACCGGACGAAGCCGGACGGCTGCGGCTGCTTGCTCGCCGGTTTGCGGGTGCTGCTGGATCTACTTCCGTTGCTCCGGCTAGAGGCGCTTGGGCGCGAGGTCGCGCTGCTGCGGCTCCGCGAAGGGGAAGACGCGCGGGTCGCCATGGTCGAAGGCTAGGTCATCGATGCCCGGACGACGAGTTCCCACGCCGTCGGAACCACGGCGCCCTCAGTCAGCGGCAAGTGCACCGGCGGGCGTGAGCACGTCGTCCAGTTCCGGCCAATCCGGGATCGGTTCGCGCGCCGGAGCGATTCCGGCCTCACGGTCGATCAGCCTGCGCCGCTCGATCAGCCATGCCACCGCCAGCGGCACCAGCGCACCGATCCATGCCAGCGGAGCGGCGAGGCAGGCGCCGAGGAAGCCGAACTCGGCGACCAGCACCAGACCAGCGAGGCTGCGCAGGAGGAGTTCCATGAAGCCGGCCACGGTCGGCACGGTGGCCGAACCCATGCCCTGCAGCGCATTCCGCAGCACGAACAGCACTGCGAGGATCGCGTACAGCCCGGCGTTGATGACCAGGTAACGGTGCGCCATCGCTACCACCTCGGGGGCGCTGTCACCGACGAAGAGCCCGACGATCGCGGTACCGAAGCTGATGATCACGACGCCGAGCAGCAACGACACGCCCACGGCGACCAGACCTGTGCGGAACACGCCCACCCGGATTCGGTGCCACTCGCGTCCACCCCGGTTCTGGGCGACGTAGGTAGCGATGGCAACCCCGAACGAAGCCAGCGGGGCGACTGCGACCTGGTCCACCCGCATGGCTGCGGTGAAGGCGGCCACCGCCGTTGCGCCGAGGCCGTTGATGCCGGATTGGAGGATCACCGCGCCGACCGCGATCACCGACATCTGGAAGCCCATGGTCAAGCCGAGCCGCGACGACTCGGCCAGTTGGCTGCGCGAGAGCCGCCAGTCGTCCGCGTGCAGCCGCAGGACCGGCATCCTGCGGACGATCAACACCAGGCAGAGCACTACCGAGACGAACTGGGCGAGCACGGTCGCGGCGGCCGCGCCACCCACCCCGAAGTGGAGTCCACCGATGAAGAGCACCACCAGGCCCACGTTGAGCAGGCAGGCCAGGATCAGGAAATAGAGCGGGGTGCGGCTGTCCCCCAGCGCGCGGACGACCGCGGCGAGATAGTTGAAGGCGACCGTCGCCACGGTGCCGCTGAAGAACACGGTGAGGAAGCTGACCGCATCGTCGAGCAGTTCAGGCGGTGTGCCCATCAAGGTGAGCAGCGTCCTGGACGCGAACACTCCGACCAGCGAGATGACCACGGTGACCAGCCCGCTGATCACCACGCCGGTGGTCACGGCCCGGCGCATCCCGGCGAGGTCACCAGCGCCGAACGCGCGGGCGATCGGGATCGCCAGGCCGGAGGCGGTGCCGATGGCGAAGCCGAAGAGCAGGAAGTGCAGGCTTCCGGACGCGCCGGCCGACGCCAGCGCTTCGACCCCGAGCAGGCGGCCGACGACGATCGCATCGACGACGGCATAGAGCTGCTGGAAGAGGTTGCCGACGAGCAGGGGCAGGGTGAACCAAAGGATCATCCGGGTGGGTGGTCCGACGGTCAGGTCTTTGGTCATGCAGCGGGCTTTCGCGGGTATTGCCGAAGGGAGGTCTGGACGGTGGTCCATTGGCTTGGTCCGGCGCCGCGGGCAGATGCGGACGGCGTTCGACGGAACCGATTGAAACGTTACCGCATGATTGTTGGGCGCTCGGACAATGTCCGGGCGGTAGCCCCCGAAATGGTTGGCTGACGCAGCTGCGTCCTGGGCTAAGGGAGCGGCGCGAAATGCTGCCAGCCCCTGGTCGGCCCTGCCCAGGTCCTGCCATCAACGAGCACCTGCGGGTCGCCTTCGCGGACGCGTCCGATCACGCGCCAGTCCGTGGGCACCGAACCGGCTTCGAAGATTGCAGCCAGGGCGTGGTCGTCGCCGCCGGTGAGCTGGAAGACCAGCGGGTCGCCACCGCCGATCGCGGCGGCCACGGCCTGTTGGGGTTCGCTGATCTCCAGGGTCGAGGTGTCCAGCTCGATCGTGACCCCCGACGCGCGGGCGACGTGACCGAGGTCGGCCAGCAGCCCGTCCGAGACGTCGATCATCGCGGACGCACCCGCCTCGGCGGCGACCCGCCCCTGCCCGTACGGGGGCTCGGGCACCCGATGGGCCACCACGACCGCCCGTGGCGAGCGGAAGCCCCGGGCCAGCACGGCGAGGCCAGCCGCGGCCCAGCCCATCCGCCCAGCCACCGCCACCACCTGACCGGGCCGTGCGCCAGCCCGGGTCACCGGCGGCAGTCCGCCAAGGTCGGCCAGCACGGTTGCGGTGATCACGATCAGTGGGGCCGAAGTGGTGTCGCCGCCGACCAGCTGGGCACCTGCGTTGGCACATTCCGCCTGTACTCCGGCGCTGAACTCGGCGGCCCACTCCACCGGCAGTTCGGCCGGCGCCGCGAGGCTGATCACGACACCCAACGGAACCGCGCCCATCGCCTCCGCGTCCGCAACACACGCCGCGACCGCCTTCCGGCCGACGTCGTGGGCGCTGGACCAGTCACGCCGGAAATGCACGTGCTCGACCATGGTGTCGGTCGAAACGGCCAGGTCACCGGCCAGGCGCAGCACCGCGCAGTCATCTCCGACGCCCAGCCGCACCGCGCCGGACGCGGTCAGCCCGGACGTGAGTTGCTCGATCAGAGCGAACTCGCCGAGCCCGCCGATGGTCATCGCAGGCCCAGCGGACGCCTCAGCGCCAACTCCACCAAGGTGGCGATCAGTTCCGGGTACTCCACGCCGGTCGCAGCCCACATCATGGGGAACATCGAGTGCCTGGTGAACCCGGGCATGGTGTTCAGCTCGTTCACGAACGGCTTGCCGGACCCGTCCACGAACAGGTCGACCCGGGCGAGCCCTTCGGAGTCCATCGCGGAGAAGGTGCGTGCCGCAAGTTCCTGCACGGCCGTCCGCAGGTCATCGGGCAGATCGGCCGGCACCTGCAGGGTGACCTGCTCCTCGGGCAGGTACTTGGCCTCGAAGTCGTAGAACGCGTCTGGCGTGTGCATCAGGATCTCGCCGGGCAGCGAGACCCGCGGCGGACCGTCCAGGTCCTGCAGCACGCTCACCTCGATCTCGCGGACGCCCACGAAACCCTGTTCGACTACGACTTTCGGGTCGAAACCCTGCGCCACTTCGATCGCAGCCACCAACTCGTCCGCCGATTCGACCCGGACGATCCCCAGGCTCGACCCGCCACGGGCAGGCTTCACGTAGAGCGGATAGGTCAAATCGTTGATCCGCGCCAGGCTGGCTTCGCGCTGGTCGCGCCACTGCGACGGCGTGATCGCAACCCACGGCCCCACGGGCAGCCCAGCTGCTGCCATGGCCCGCTTCATCAGGTCCTTGTCCATACCGATCGCGCTGGCGGCCACCCCCGCGCCGACGTAGCGCATCCCCAGCATTTCGAACATGCCCTGGATGGTGCCGTCCTCGCCGTAGGGCCCGTGCAGCAGCGCGAAGGCCACGTCCACGCCCCGGCGGTCGAGCAGGCGGTCGCCGTCGCGGGTAGCCACCTCTCCCCCGGCCAGCAAGACCGCAGCCGGACGGTCGGACGCGACCTCTGGCAGTTGTCCGTCCACCACCTCGTAGCCCACCAGCTCGGCGTGGGCGATGCGTACCCAGTCACCAGCGCGGGTGATGCCCACGCCGATAACCTCGAAGCGCTCGGTGTCGATGGCTCGCGCGACGCTGCCTGCCGTCAGGCAACTGATGGAATGCTCGGCGCTGACTCCGCCGAAGACCAGTGCAACCTGGGTGCGTGCCGCAGCCACGTCAGCCGGCCACCGGGCCGACACCTGCGGTCACCGCAGCGAAGTGCTCCACGACCGGCGGCTCAGCGAAGAATGGGCCGATCACCGCGCGCCACTGCGCGAACAGTTCACTCTCGCGGAAGCCGGTCATGTGGTCCTCGAAGGATTCCCAGCCCACCAGCAGCAGGAAGACCGATTCGCGCTCGATGAAGCGATGCAGCTCGGCCCAACGGAATCCCTTGGCCTGGCGGATCACCGCCAACGCCTGGTCGAAGTTGGCCGCGAACTCGTCCTCGCGGCCCGGGATCACGCTGATCTGGGCATGCTCGATGACCATGACACCTCCAATATCCGCGGGTCAGCTTATCGGCCGCGATCGGTGCGCATGACCGCCCCGATCCCCCTTCAAACGCCAGCGAAACTGACTCAAGCCGGAGAACATTCCCTGGCGTCAGTCAGTTTCGCTGGCTCGAACCGCGGGAGCGCCCGAGTCAACGAAAAAGGAACCGTCCCCGATTCTCTCGGCGCCTGGCTCAGCCTGCGGTCTTGACCGGCAGGGTCTTCGGGAGCCAGGACGGACGGCGGGCCTCGTAGGCTGCGATCTCGTCCTCGTGGGTGAGGGTCAGGCCGATGTCGTCCAGGCCCTCGAGCAGGCGGTGCCGGGTGTAGTCGTCGATGGTGAACTCGAAGACATTGTCGGCGGCCTCGATGGTGCGATGGCGCAGGTCGACGGTGAACTCGATGCCCGGCTCGCTCTCGGCAATCTCCCAGAGCTTTTCGACCACGTCCTGGCCAACGGTCGCGATCACCAGGCCGGCCTTGCCGGAGTTGCTGCGGAAGATGTCACCGAAGCGGGAGCCGACCACGACGGCGAAGCCGTAGTTCTGCAGTGCCCACACCGCGTGTTCACGAGACGAGCCGGTGCCGAAGTCGGGACCGGCCACCAGGATCGAGCCCTTGGCGTAGGCGGCGTCGTTGAGCACGAACTCGGGATCGTTGCGCCAAGCGGCGAACAGCCCGTCCTCGAAGCCGGTGCGGGTGACCCGCTTGAGGTAGACGGCCGGGATGATCTGGTCGGTGTCGACGTTGCTGCGCCGCAGCGGTACGGCAATACCGGTATGTGAGCTGAACTTGTCCATTTCAGATGTCCTTACAGGTCGGCCGGTGAGCTCAGGGTGCCGCGGATAGCGGTGGCCGCAGCCACTGGCGGCGAGACCAGGTGGGTGCGTCCGCCCTTGCCCTGGCGGCCTTCGAAGTTGCGGTTCGAGGTGGACGCACTGCGCTCACCCGGGGCCAGTTGGTCGGGGTTCATGCCAAGGCACATCGAGCAACCGGCCGCGCGCCACTCGGCGCCGAAGTCGAGGAAGACCTTGTCCAGACCTTCCGCTTCGGCCTGCAGCCGCACCCGGGCTGACCCGGGAACGACCAGCATGCGCAGCCCGTCGGCGATCTTGCGCCCCTTCAACACGGACGCGGCCAGGCGCAGGTCCTCAATCCGGCCGTTGGTGCAGGAGCCGAGGAAGACCGTGTCCACGCGGATGTCGCGCATCGGCGTCCCGGCCTTCAGGTCCATGTAGGCCAGCGCCCGCTCAGCAGCCGACTTGTCCACCGCATCGGTGAAATCCTCCGGCGACGGCACCGCGGCGCCCAGCGGGACGCCCTGGCCCGGGTTGGTGCCCCAGGTGACGAACGGAGTGAGCTGGGTGGCGTCGATGTCCACCTCGCGGTCGAACACCGCGTCCGCGTCGGTGAACAACGTCCGCCAGTACTCAACGGCAGCGTCCCATTCGGCGCCGTCGGGAGCGTGCGGACGGCCCTTCAGGTAGGTGAAGGTGGTCTCGTCGGGGGCCATCATGCCCGCCTTCGCACCCCACTCGATGCTCATGTTGCAGATGGTCATGCGACCTTCCATCGACAGGTTTTCGATGGTCGTGCCGCGGTACTCGACCACGTAGCCCTGGCCGCCGCCGGTGCCCACCTTGGCGATCAGCGCGAGCACCACGTCCTTGGCGGTGACGCCGTCGGGCAGTTCGCCGTTAATGTTAACCGCCATGGTCTTGGGCCGGGCCTGCATCAGGGTCTGGGTGGCCAGCACGTGCTCAACCTCGGACGTGCCGATGCCGAACGCCAGGGCGCCGAACGCGCCGTGGGTGGAGGTATGCGAGTCGCCGCAGACCACGGTCAGGCCGGGCTGGGTCAGACCGAGCTGCGGCCCGATGATGTGCACTACACCCTGGTCTTTGTCGCCCAGCGAATGCCGGCGGACGCCGAACTCGTCGGTGTTCTGGCGCAGCGTGTCGACCTGGAGCTTGGAGACCGGGTCCGCGATCGGCGCGAGGATGTTGAGCGTCGGAGTGTTGTGGTCCTCCGTGGCCATCGTCAGCTCGGTGCGCCGCACCAAGCGGCCGGCAAGCCGAAGGCCGTCGAAGGCCTGCGGACTGGTCACCTCATGCACCAGGTGCAGGTCGATGTACAGCAGGTCCGGCTCACCGGCTGCCGTGCGCACGACATGGTTGTCCCATACCTTGTCACTAAGGGTCTTACCCATCGGACCTCCATTGCTCTGTTCGCTCATTTCCAGCGTAGTGCTTGCATATCATGATGCGAGACGGCAATCTTATCCTATGGACAACTCAAGTGGCGTCGGCGTTCTGGACAAGGCCGCGATGGTGCTCACCGCACTGGAGCAGGGCCCGACCACCCTAGCCGGACTGGTCACCGCCACCGGCTTGGCCCGGCCCACCGCGCACCGTCTCGCGGTCGCGCTCGAACACCACCGCCTGGTCAGCCGTGATCTGCAGGGACGCTTTGTGCTCGGCCCGCGGCTCACCGAACTCGCGTCCGCTGCCGGTGAGGACCGGCTGCTCGCCACTGCCGGCCCGGTGCTCACCAGGCTGCGCGACATCACCGGCGAATCGGCACAGCTGTTCCGGCGGCAGGGTGATTTCCGAGTCTGCTCGGCCGCGGCCGAGCGTCCGTCCGGGTTGCGGGACACCATTCCGGTGGGCACCCAGCTGACGATGGCCGCCGGTTCCGCTGCTCAGGTGCTGCTCGCCTGGGAGGATCCGGAGCGCATCCAGCGTGGACTGCTGAACTCGTCGTTCTCCGCGGTCGCGCTGGCCACCGTCCGGCGGCGCGGCTGGGCCCAGTCGGTGGCCGAGCGCGAGGCCGGCGTGGCGTCGGTGTCGGCACCGGTCCGCTCCCCCAGTGGCAAGGTGATCGCCGCGGTGAGTGTCTCCGGCCCGATCGAGCGGCTCTCCCGCCAGCCCGGACGCCTGCACGCCCCGGCCGTGATCGCGGCCGCCGAGCGGCTGTCCGAGGTGTTGCGCCGCAACGGCGGCGAAGGCTAACGATCCCTGAGCTTGACGATTCCTGAGCTTGACGAAGGGTCGTCCGCACGATCTGTGACCAGGGGCTTCGACAGTCTCAGCCAGCATTGTCCGTCGCTGATCAGTTGCTCCCTACAGCCAGCGCAGCCACCAACCGTGCGGATGGCACTCGGCCAGGAACTCCTCGACACGAGCGCCATCCCGCCAGCGCACCAGCCGCAAGACCGACAGTGAGCTGCCAGCCAGCGCGTCCGGCCACCCGAGGTCAGTGGCCGCGCTCGGCTCCTCCAGGCTGACCCAGGACAGGTCCTGCTGGCTGCCCAGAAGGTTGAGTTCAGCCACGAAGTCCTGCTGGCGTTCCGGTTCGAGGTAGCTCAGCACCCAGGACGACGTGATCACCGGATGACCCTCGCCCAGCTTCTCGAGAGTGCCGGCGAGACCTGCGACCGCATCGCCCCTGACCACCAGCGGACGCAACCGCTCGGCCACCTCGACGGCCGCACGCAGGCGCTCGAAGCGCTCAGTCTGGTCGGGCCAGACGCAAGCCTCCAACCAGCGCACCTGTTCAGGGTCGTCGAGATCAATGGGGTTCCGGTCCAGCCCCAGCCGCGAGGTGATCTGCGGGAGTCGAGCCGGAGCGCTCCCTGTCAAGGGGTCTGATGCCGCTGCACGGACTTCGCAGCTGAGCAGGGGCCGCCCAGAGCCCACTCGAGTCCCTGAGTAGTCGTAGGCGTAGTGATCGGCCAGCAGATTCAGCCCGGCGCTTGCCCCGACGTCCAGCTGGGCCAGCGCACCCACCTCGGTGGCGACACGATCCAGTCCGACCAGCAGCAACGCACAGCGTCCGATCTCATTGGTCTGCGGGGTGCGGGTACGCACCAGCTCGACCAGGTCGCCGCGATGCTCGGCACAGAAGGCGAGCGCCGCCGGCAGCGGGTCGTCCGTGCGCGGCGTCGCGGTCAGGTTCGGGTACCACTGCGCCAGTTCCTGCTCCGGATCGGCCAACAGCAGATCGTGGATGGCGGCGAACAACGTGACCGGGATCCGCTGCGGGGCCGGTGCTTCGGCGAGGATCGCGAGCACGTCCGGCTGGCCGGCGAAACCGGCGGCCAGTCTCGCGTACAGCGGCGCACGCCGTCCGAAGACGCGAATTCCGTCCCGCATGAGGTCCGCCAGCATGCCGAGCATCCTGCCCCTGCGGCCAGCGCCCCGCCAGCCCAAGGATCGGACGCTGGACCCGTCCGGTTGCATGCCCGGGCCGGAGCGCTCAGGATTCACCTGAGTACGAAAGGGGCCTGCGTGTCCGAGTTCCCGAAGAGCCGTCCGGCGGTCGCCGCGCTGCCCGCCTACATCGCCGGCCGGAAGGCCTCCGGCCCCGACGTTGCCGCGCTCGCGTCCAACGAGAGCCACTTCCACCCGCTGCCGAAGGTGCTGGACGCGATCGCCACCGCCGCCGACAGAGTGAACCGCTACCCCGACATGGCGAGCACCTCCCTGCGCGATCGGATCGCCGTCGACGCCGGCATCACCGCCGATGCGGTCGCTCTCGGCCCTGGCAGTGTCGGGGTGCTCGCGCAGCTGGTCGCTGCGGTCTGCGATCCGGGCGACGAGGTGGTCTTCGCCTGGCGCTCGTTCGAGGCGTATCCGATTCTCTGTCAGATCGCCGGTGCCGTGCCGATCAAGGTGCCGCTGACGACGGATGAGAGCCACGATCTGCCGGCCATGGCTGCGGCGATCACCGACCGCACCAAGCTGGTGCTGCTCTGCTCGCCGAACAACCCGACCGGCACTGCGATCAGCGAAGGCGAACTGGTCGACTTCCTGGAGCGCGTGCCCAGCCACGTCCTGGTGGTGCTCGACGAGGCGTATCGCGAGTTCGTCGGCGAAAGCGCCCCGGACGTCGTCCAGCTGATCGGCTCGCAGTACCAGAACCTGTGCCTGCTGCGGACCTTCTCGAAGGCCTACGGCCTGGCCGGACTGCGCGTCGGCTACGCGATCGCGAGCGTAGAGATCGCGACCGGCCTGCGCAAGACGCAGCTCCCGTTCTCGGTTAGCAACGTGGCCGAAGCTGCCGCTGTCGCCGCACTCGATTCAGCGGACGAGGTGGGCGAGCGTGTGACCACGGTCATCGCCGAGCGGGAACGCCTCCTGAGAAGCATTCGGGAGCTCGGCTGGGTTACCCCCGATAGTGCCGCGAACTTCGTCTGGCTGCGCTGCGACGAAGCCGAGCGGGAACGGCTGGTCGCGGCGTTCGATGCCGCCGGCATCCTGGTGCGCGGTTATCCGGGCGACGGCGTCCGCGTCACGATTGCGGACGCGGTTAGCAACGATCGAGTGCTCGCGGTTCTGGCGGGTTTCCCCCGGTGACCGATCCCGCCAGCGACTCAGGCGAGCCGGAAGCCGAATCGGCGGCGGGCGCGCCGCCGCACACGGCGATTGAGGATTTGTTCGGGCTGCTCAGCGGAACTTTCGTGGCATCGCTCGGGTTGTTCCTGTTGCACAGCGTGCAGGCGGTGACCGGTGGTACCGCTGGCCTGAGCCTGCTGCTGAGCTACGCCACGGGTTGGCCGTTCGGGGTGCTGTACCTGTTGACCAATCTGCCGTTCCTGGCGTTGGCGGTACACCGCAAGGGCTGGAACTTCGCGCTGCGCACACTGGTCTCGGTGGCGCTGGTATCGGCATTCGCCTCGCTGCATCCGCTTGCCCTGCCAACGCTGCGGATCGATCCGGTTTACGCGACGCTGGTGGGCAACCTGCTCGCCGGCGTTGGGATGCTGATGTTGTTCCGCCACCACTCCAGCCTTGGCGGGTTGAACACGCTCGCCCTGATTCTGCAGGAGCAATTCGGCTGGCGCGCGGGCTACGTGCAGTTGGCGTTCGATGCACTGATCATCGCGTCCGCGCTCACCGTGGTGCCGGTGGGCAATGTACTGCTCTCGGCCGCCGGCGCAGTGGTGCTGAACCTGGTGCTGGCCCTGAATCACCGTCCGGGTCGCTATCTGGGCCACTGATCGCGGGACCGCTTCAGGCGCTTATTTCTGAAAGTTTGCTGAGAATCCGGGGCCGTCGTCGGTTTGAGGCGGTTCTGGACGAAAAACGTCAGAGGCGGCTTGTTGGCTTGATGCATGGAAGAGCGGACAGGTTTGCTGCCGGTGGGTGAGGCACTGACGCAGATCCGCTCTGTCCTGGATCGGGTGGATCCCGACCGTAAGGCGCTGGCGCCGCAGGTCCGCCTGGTGGCAGCGACCGTTGCTAGGAGCTTGACCGGACGGCTGGACGCTCTTGCGTCACTCCTACTTGCTGAAGCCGATGACGCCGGTGCTTCGGAGCGGACGACTGGGACGCCGATGTCGACGTGGATGGCGATCGATCAGAACCTGACCAAGCGCGAGGCTGCCGGTGCGCTGCATCGAGCCAATCAGTTGGCTGCGCACCCGGTGTTGGGCGAGGCTGCGGTGTCCGGACGGGTGAGTACTGGCCAGGTGCGGGCGATCAACACCGTCCTCGACGGATTGACTGCGCAGTTGGACGAGCAGCAGCAGGCGCGGGCCGAGCAGTTGCTGGTCGGCCTGGCCGACACCCTGGATTCCGACGCGCTGATCAAGTCGGCACCCCAGGTGTTGGCCAAGGTCGCACCCGCCGATGCGAACGAGTTGTTGGAAAGGAAGCTCCAGCGCGAAGCTGAAGCCGCCCACCACAACCGGTCGCTACGATTCTGGAGGCAAGCCGGGTCAGTGCGGTTCGAAGGCTCCCTACCCAGACTCGCGGGTGAGCAGTTCATCACCCTGCTCGACGCCCACACCGAAGCCCTACGCCGCACCGCAGTCGAAGCCCGCGACCCCCTGTTCGCGAACGCGACTCCCGAACAACGCCGAGCCGACGCGTTCACGCACCTGCTGAACCATGCGGCGACCGCGAAACCCAAACCCGGTGTGGGTTCGGCGAAGGTGATCGTGAAACTCGACTACAACCAGTTGCGCAACGGTGCGGCTGGTGCCGGTGTGGTCGGTGACGGCAACCAGTTGTCGGCTGGTGAACTGCGCCAGGTGTGCTGTGATGCTGATCTCGTCCCCGTCGTCCTACGCGGCGGCAGTGAGGTGCTGGATGTGGGCCGTAGCCGCCGGCTGGTGACCCCGGCAATGCGGGCCGCCCTGATTGCCCGCGATGGTGGCTGTGTGTTCCCCGGCTGCACCGCGCCACCCTCAGCCTGTGAAGCCCATCATGTGGTGCCCTGGTATTTGGGCGGTGTGACCGCGCTGTCGAACCTGGTCCTGCTGTGCCACCACCATCACGGTCTGGTCGAACCAGCCAAGTACTACCGGCGCGACCAATGGCAAGTCCGGATCAACCAGGCTGATCGGCTACCGGAGTTCGCCCCACCATCTCGACACCCACAAGCAGGTGCATGGTTGAGACACACCCGGCACCGGCACCCGGAGCGAACAGCAGCCTGACCCGACCGGCCCGCAGCACCTAGGCCGGCCGCGAAGCCTGCCCGCGACCCACCGCGAGTCGGCTGAGCCGCTCGTGGCTCGTCTAGCTCGATCAATCGTGAGAAGGCTCGCGGCAGTCCGAGCAGCCGGCTCGGCGCAGGCGCTCGGCGGCGTCCGCCTTCAGCTGCCGGACGACCTCGCCCGGCCGGCCGTGCAGGTACTCGAACGCTGCGTTGTAGGCGGCCACCCACACGCCGGCGGCCCAGGCCAGTTCCAGCTCAACTGCGCTGAATTGGCGGTCGTGCTGGTAGTGCCGCAGGCAGGCTTCGGTCGACTCGACGGCGGCGATGGCTCCCGCGTTCGGACCCTCCACATGGTTCACTGCCACGATGCCGGCCAGGACGCACTCCGGCCGTGCCGCCAGGGAGTCCCAGTCGTGCACGATCGGCCCGTCCAGCCACCGGACGTTCAATCCGTTCAGATCCGAATGCCCGACCACAGCGGGCAATGTCGCTGCGCCGTGGTCCTCGGCCAGCAGGCGCTCACGAGCTGCCGCGGCCACCCGCCGCACCCAGTCCGGTACCACCGGCGACTCCGGATCCCAACCTGCCGACGTCGCCGCGGGCCAGACCCGTCCGGGCTCGCCGTGGTCGTAGTGCGCCCAGGGCGGCGGCGGGTCGAACTCCCCCGGGTCGAGATCGCCCAAGGCCCCCACCAGCCGTCGCAGTAGATCGGCATAGGCGATCGCCGCGTCACCGGACGGCCGCAACGCACCTTCAGGCCGCCACGCCTCCGCGGACGCCCAGCCCAGACCGGGCAGCCATTCCGGCCCGGCCAGCAGGTCCGGGCAGTCGATCCCCGCCGCAGCAGCCAGCCGGTGCCCCGCCGCGCACGCCAGCACCCGCTTCGAGGCGACCCGCACCTTCAGCGCCACCTGCCTGTCGTCAGCCAGCCGGACGCCACGCACCGACGACATCGACCGCGCAGCGAAGAAGGCCGTAATCGGGGCTGAACCCAGCCGGGCCGCGCACCACTCGTCCACCACGGCTTCCGCGCGCGTCCCCGCGGGATCGGCTGGACTCATCCGCCCAGCATCGCGCGCAGCTGGCTGAGCCCCACGTTCATCCTCGCCACGTCGGGCGTGCCGTCGCTGACCTGCCGGATCATCGCCACTCGCGGCGCCACGCCTGGATGCGCGTCCAGCCACGTCTGCACCGCTGTGGCTGCGTCCGTCTCTGCATCGGCATGGGTCAGCACCGCTGCGGTCAGGTCGGTGTGCGCGGTGAGCAACTCGTCCCGCAACGCGGCACGCGCCATCGCATCCCAGCGCACCTGGCGTGGCAGCACGTCGACCCCAGAACTGAGCAGTTCGATGCCCAGCGCTTCAGCCACCCGATAGTGGACCTGCGCCGCGCGCAACAGGTCGCAGTCCAGCCGATGGGCCACGTCCACGACGTTGAGCAGGGTGTGGGCGTGCCCAGCCGTGGCCAGATTCCGCGCCAACTCCTCCGGCAGCCCGGCCTCGAGCCAGCGCTGCTCCGCCGCCTGGCTGGACGCGGCCGTCCGTCCGCTGAGCAGGCCGAGCAGCTCGGGGCGGAGCTGTGCGATCTCCGCGCCGTATTCCGCCACGGTCGCGGTGATGTCGAGCGAACCGTGTCGGTGGTTCAGCAGCCAGCGGGTGGCCCGCTCGACCATCCGCAGCAGCACCACCCGCAACTCGGTGCCGACGTCGGCGGACAGCCCCACCAACCGGCGGATCCGCACCTCGTCCAGACCCGCGTTGAAGATGGACCGGGACGCCAGCTGCGCCCGCATGATGTCGGCCACGCCGGCCCCGGTCTCGGTCGAGAGCCGGTGGTAGGCAGTGATGCCCTGGCTATCCACGAAGCGGTTCACGGCAACCGTCGCGATGATCTCGCGTGCCAGCCGATGCTGTGGCATGACGGCTTCGTACCGCTCGCGCAGCGCCTGCGGGAAGTACTGCACCAGCCGGTCCGCCAGGTACGGATCCTCAGGCAGGTCGGACGCGAGCACCCAGCGGTACAACGCGATCTTGGTGTAGGACAGCAGCACCGAGAACTCCGGGCTGGTCAGCGCTCGGCCCGCGGCGAGCCGGGCATTCAGTTCATGCGTGGACGGCAGCGCCTCCAGCCTGCGATCCAGCCCGTACTGCTCGAGCGTGGTCATCCACGCCTCATGCTGGCCGGCAAGGTCGAACCGACGGAACATCGCGTTGGCGAGAGCAAGGTTCTGGTCGCGGTTGTGCGCGAGCACCAGCCCGGCCACCTCGTCGGTCATGGACGCGAGCAGCATGTCCCGATCAGGCTCGGTGAGCCGGCCGGCGGCCAGTTCGCTGGCGAGGAGGATCTTGATGTTCACCTCGTGATCGGAGGTGTCCACGCCGGCGGAGTTGTCGATGAAGTCGGTGTTGATCCGGCCACCGTTCTCGGCGTACTCGACGCGTCCGAGCTGGGTGAAACCGAGATTCCCGCCCTCGCTGACACAGCGGGCGCGCAACTCGGCGCCATTCACCCGGACGCCGTCGTTGGCCTTGTCCCCCGCCGAGGTGTGCGTCTCGGCGCTGCCCTTCACGAACGTGCCGACACCACCGTTGAACAGCAGGTCCACCGGCGCTCGCAGCACCGCGCTGATCAGTTCGTTCGGCGTGAGCTTCGTCACCGACTCGCTCAGCCCGAGCGCCACCTGCATCGGGCGCGAGATCGGCACCGACTTCAGGTCGCGACGGAAAACCCCGCCGCCGGCCGAGATCAACGCCGGATCGTAGTCGGCCCAGGTCGAGCCAGGCAGCCGGAACAACCGATCCCGCTCGACGAACGACGCGGCCGGCTTGGGATCGGGATCGATGAAGATGTGTAGGTGGTTGAACGCGGCCACCAGCTTCAGCTGCCGCGACAGCAGCATGCCGTTGCCGAACACGTCCCCGGCCATGTCGCCGATGCCGACCACCGTGAACGGGTCGGTGTCCGGATCGAGCCCGAGTTCGGCGAAATGATGCTTGACCGACTCCCAGGCGCCGCGGGCCGTGATGCCCATCGCCTTGTGGTCGTACCCACTCGTACCGCCGGACGCGAACGCGTCGCCCAGCCAGAAGCCGCGCGAAACCGACACCTCGTTGGCCAGATCGGAGAACGTGGCCGTCCCCTTGTCGGCGGCCACCACCAGGTACGGGTCATCACCGTCATAGCGGACCACGCCCACCGGCGGCACCACAGCGCCGTCGACGATGTTGTCGGTGACGCTGAGCAGCGCTTCGATGAACAACCGGTAGCAGGCGCGCCCCTCGGCCAGCTGCTCGGCGCGCCCGGTTGGCAGCGACTGCGGCACAAAGCCTCCCTTGGCTCCGGCCGGCACGATCACCGTGTTCTTCACCGACTGGGCCTTCACCAGGCCCAGCACCTCGGTGCGGAAGTCCTCCCGCCGGTCCGACCAGCGCAGCCCGCCGCGGGCGACCGAGCCGAAGCGCAGGTGGACGCCGTGCACGCGCGGCGAATAGACATACACCTCGAACTCTGGACGCGGCTGCGGCAACAGGTCCAGTTCGGCCGGCAGCAGTTTGAGCGCCAGCGTCGCCGAATCGGTGAAGGCGTTGGTGCGCACGCCGGCCCGGATGACCGCCCAGAACGCCCGCAGGATGCGGTCATGGTCGAGGCTCGCGACCTGCTCCAGCTGTTCCGAAAGGTTCTGCTGCAACCCGGCCAACGCAGCTTCGCGGGCATCGGCATCGACAGCGTCGAACGCGGCCGGGTCGAACTTGGTCTCGAACGCCTTGACCAACGCCGCGGCGATGCGGGGGTAGGTGGTCAGCGCGGTCGCCAGGTACGGCTGGCTGAACGGCAGCGTGGCCTGCTGCAGGTAGCGGGACAGCGCCCGCAGCCAGCTGACCTGGCGCCAGTCCAACCCGGCGGGCACCACCAGCTGGTTCAGCTGGTCGGCCTCGCAGCGTCCGGTCCAGGAGGCGACGAAGGCCGCGGTGAACCGGCTGCGCGTGCCCGCGTCCCACTGTTCGCCCTCGCCCAGCCGAAGGCCGAAGGAGTAGACCAGCACCCGGCGGTCGCGCAGTTGCCACTCATACGGCCGCTCGTCCACGGTCTGCGCGCCCAACGCGCTGAGATGCGGCATGACCTCGGTGAGGGTCATCGGACGCAGGCTGAGCACGGTCAGCCGAAGGTCGGCTGGGTCGTCCTCAGGGTCGGGTGGCTCGGCGATCGTGACCCGCAGGTCATCGGTCTCGGTGAGTTCGTTGGCCAGGTGGAGGTGAGCCATCGCCACGCTCGGCGGGTGGTCGGCCTCGTAGACCTCGCCGAACTCGACCCCCCGCTGCTCGCTCGGCAGAGTGGCGGCCAGTTCGGTGAAGTCGTCCCCCCAACTGCGGGTGGCGGACGCAGCCAGCATGGCGATCCGATCAACGTCCGGATGCGTGGGCGCGTCCGGACCCATCCGCACCACGAAGACCAGCCGCACCAGCACGGACTCGCTGACCAGGGTGTTGTATTCCAGCTCGAGTCCGCCCAACTCGTCCAGGAGGATCCGCTGCAGCGCGAGCCGGGTGGTGGTGTTGTAGCGGTCACGTGGCAGATAGACCAGCGCGGTGGTGAAGCCGCCGTACCGACTGCGGCGAAGGAACACCCGGGTCTGCCGGCTTTCGCGAAGGGCTGCCACTGCCGCCACGATCGGCGCGAGTTCCTCCACACGGGCTTCGAACAGTTCCTCGCGTGGATAGGTGGCGATCACCTGGCGGGTGGCGTTCCAGCCGTAGGAGGAGGGTTCGAAGCCGCAGTCGGCGAGCAGCCGCTGGCTCTTCGCGGCCAGTACCGGAATACTCGCCACGGCTTCGGTGTAGGCCGAGGCTCCCAACAGGCCGAGGAAGCGGTGTTCGGTGCGTAGCGCGCCGTCCGGCCCGAACAGCCGCACCGCGAGGTGGGTCAGGTAGGCGCGGCGATAGACCGGTGAGCGGCGCAGGTCGCGCATCAGCACCACCGGATCGTCCTCACCCGGCCGGGGCACGTTCAGTCGGTCGATCTCGCTGACGCCTCGCAGCAAGCCGAGTCCGGTGCCCGCCACCGGCACCAACCCGTCGCCCGCGGGCACGTAACGGGCGTAGCCGAGAAAGACGAAGTGGTCGGCGGCCAGCCAGTCGAGCAGGTCCACGCCATCGCTCACCGTTGGACGGTGGCTGCCGTCGGCCCATAGTTCGGCGACGGCTTCGCGACAGCGGGCCAGCATCGGCTGCCAGTCGGCGACCGTCGTGGTCACCGTGGCGAGCGCCGTCCTCAACCCGCTCTCCAACTCCGGCTGCAGATCCTCGGCGGAATGCCCGAGCGGCGGGTAGAGCTCCAGGGCCATCCAGGACTCGACATCACCGCTACCTACGCCCAGCAGGTTGCCGTCCGCGTCCCGGCGGATTCGAGGCTGCGGATGGTACAGCCGACGCAGGCTCCACTCCTGCCGGGTCAGTTCGAGTGTCACGGTGTCGACCAGGAAGCGTTGGTCGTCACTCACCAGCAGCGCCACCAGCGAGCCGTGGGAATCCCATTCCGTAGGGGTGAAGGTGGTGACCAGGTGCTCCCCCGGCCGGCGGATCCGGCCCATGTCCAGGTGCGCCCGGGCCAGTCCGGCCAGTGCGTCCGGCTCGATACCGACGAGGTCGGGTTCGGGCACCGGGGCGAGATATGAGCGCAGCAGGGCCGTGAGATCCGCGTCCCCGTCAGCGACCGTCAACAACGACTCCCGAAGGCCGGTTTGGGCACCCGGAACCAGTGTGGACAAAACCTGCTCCTTTGCAGCGACTTGGTGCCGTCCACCCTATCCAGGCAACATGTGCGACATGGAGATCCACGCCACCAACGACTTCGCCGCTACCGTCGACGACGTCTTCGCCATGCTGACCGACCGGGTCTTCCTGCGGGCGGTCTGTCTGGCCAGCGAACCGCTCGACCACGAGGTGAGCGTGGACGGCCTGCGCACCCGGACCCGGCGGGTGATGCCGACCCCCTCGGTGGTCGGCCGGCTGACCGGGCCGACGATGGCTGTGATCGATGAGATCGCGTGGGACGCACCGCCTGTTTCTGGCGCCACCGCCGGCACCGCGCACATCACCGTTGAGGGCCTGCCAGCCGAGCTTGTCGGCAAGGTGCGGCTGGTCGGCGGCGGTAAGGGAGCGGTGCTCACCTACACCGGCGAGCTCACCGTGCGGGTGCCGGTGCTCGGCTCCAGCCTTGCCCGCCAGGCCGCACCGCTGCTGCTGGAGGCACTGGAGATCCAGCAGCGGGTCGGCGACGAGTTCCTCGCCCGCTGACCGCGTCCGATTCACTCCGCAGACACCGCGGAAGGGTATCGTCGCCTGCCAATAGCCTTTGGGTCCGAGCGAATACCGACAGTTGAGGACTTTCAATGGCGAAGGTGAGTTTTTACAGCGGCCAGCAACTCCCACTGGAGATGCACAAGGTGAGGATCATCCAGAAGCTCACTCTGCTGCCGATCGAGGAGCGCGGACGGGCGATAGCCGCTGCCGGCTACAACACCTTCCTGCTACAGAACGCCGACGTCTTCTTGGACATGCTCACCGACTCTGGTGTGAATGCCATGAGCGACCAGCAGCAGGCCGCGATGCTGATCGCGGACGACGCCTACGCCGGCTCAGCCACCTACACCCGGCTGTACAACAAGCTGGTCGAACTCTTCGGCATGGAGTACTTCCTGCCGGCGCACCAGGGTCGGGCGGCCGAACACATCCTCAGCCAGTCGCTGGTCAGGCCGGGCACCATCGTGCCGATGAACTACCACTTCACCACGTCGAAGGCGCACGTCACTGCGGTCGGCGGTGAGGTGCTGGAGCTGATCACCGAGGAGGGTTTGCAGGTCACCTCCGACGAACTGTTCAAGGGCAACTTCGATGTGCCGGCACTGCGTGCGCTGATCGCCGACAAGGGTCCGGAGCGGATCGCCTACGTCCGTATCGAGGCCGGCACCAACCTGATCGGCGGGCAGCCGCTGAGCCTGGCGAACATCCGCGAGACCACCAATGTCTGCCGAGAGCACGGCATCCTCAGCGTGCTGGACGCGTCCCTGCTGGCCGACAACCTGCACTTCAACAAGACCCGCGAGCCCGAGTGCAGCGAAATGACTATCGCCGAGATCACCCGGGCGATCGCCGACTGCTTCGACATCATCTATTTCTCGGCTCGCAAGCTGGGCTTCGGCCGCGGCGGCGGCATCTGCATTCGCGACGAGGCGCTCTACAAGCAGATGCGCGGCCTGGTGCCGATGTACGAGGGCTTCCTCACCTACGGCGGCATGTCGGTGCGGGAGATGGAAGCGATCACCGTCGGTCTCGACGAGACCATGGACGAGGACATGATCAACCAGGGTCCCCAGTTCATCGAGCACATGGTGGCCGAACTGGACGCGCGCGGCATTCCGGTGATCACGCCCGCCGGCGGCCTGGGCGCCCACCTGGACGCCGGCCGGTTCCTGCCGCACGTTCGGCAGCAGGAGTACCCGGCCGGTGCGCTCGCGTCCGCGCTCTACCTTGCGTCTGGCGTGCGTGGCATGGAGCGGGGCACGCTCAGCGAGCAGCGGGACGCGGACGGGGTGGAGCCGTTGGCGAACATGGAGCTGGTGCGGCTCGCCCTGCCGCGCCGGGTCTTCACGCTCAGCCAGGTGAACTACGCGATCGACCGGATCGCGTGGCTCTACGACCATCGGGACCTGATCGGTGGCCTTCGGTTCATCGAGGAGCCGGAGATCCTGCGCTTCTTCTACGGCCGGCTCGAACCGATCGGCAGCTGGGTGGACGACCTGGTGGACGCTTTCCGGCGCGATCTGGGCGACAGCCTGTAGGCGGACGGTCGCGGCGGGCCGGTGCGACGGGTTATCGTCCCGGCATGACACATCGGGTGTTCCGGATGAGCTTCGCCAGCGTCTACCCGCTCTACGTCGACAAGGTGGAGCGCAAGGGCCGCACGGTCAAGGAACTCGATCAGGTGATCAGCTGGCTCACCGGGTACGACGCGGCCGAGCTGTTGCAGGTCATCGACACCCAGGTCGACCTGGAGACCTTCTTCGCCGAGGCACCGGCCTTCAATCCGAATGCCGCACTGATCACCGGGGTGATCTGCGGCTACCGGGTCGAGCAGATCGAAGACCCGCTGATGCAAAAGATCCGATACCTCGACAAGCTGGTCGACGAGCTCGCCAAGGGCAAGAAGATGGCCTCGATCCTGCGCGGCAGTGAGGTCAACGCCTAGCGAAGGGGCTTGATACCACTTTGGTATCATTGCGCCATGGCCATGACCCTACGCCTCACTGCTGAAGACGAACGAGTGCTTGCCCTGCTCGCCGAGTCCGAGGGTGTGAGCCGGCAGGAAGCAACCGTGCGCGCGATCCACGAGGCAGCGGCGCGACGGCTGCGCCGCGATCGCGTTGCTGAGTCGTCCGCCGCTGCTCGGGACCGCTACGCCGACCTGCTCGATCGTCTGGGCAAGTGATCGAGCACCTCTCCCTGGAGGACGTGCTGTTCCTGGTCGACGAACTGGGCGTCGGCCCCGTCCGCGACATCGGCTTGCTCGACTCCGCAGTCCATCGACCCGGGGCTACGGTCTTCGGCAACGAGGCTTATCCCGAGTTGGACGATAAGGCTGCGGTGCTGCTTGAGTCCCTGGTCCGGAATCGCGCACTGGCGGATGGGAACAGGCGGCTCGGCTGGCTCGCGATCGTCGTGTTCTACGGCCTCAACGACATTGCGCTGGACGCCCCGGACGATGCCGCCTACGATCTGGTGATCGCTGTGGCCAGCGGTGCCGCGAGCTACCCCGAAGTGGCTGCCCAACTCGCCGAATGGAAGCGGCGCACGGCGTAGCGACTATCAAAATGCGGGTTATCAGCGCCGATTCCGCCCGCGTAGCCCTCATTTCGATGCCCGATCAGTGGAAGTCGCGGGATTTGTGCGGCACCAGGACGGGCAGGTCTTCCAGCTGGTCGGCCAGCAGGTTGACCACGCCTTCGGGTGAGCGCTCCAGTTTGCCGCGAACCACCAGCGCGCGGGCCGAGCGCGCCACCCGGCGGTAGCGACCCCAGACGCCGACGGAACAGACCACGTTGAGCAGACCGAACTCGTCCTCGATGCTGACGAAGGTGATGCCGGACGCCGTTCCCGGCCGCTGCCGGTGCGTGACCAGCCCTCCCACCTGCACCCGGCGTCCCGGCTCAGCTGTGGCCAGCTCGGCAGTGCTGAGCACCCCGCGCGCGCTCAGTTCAGCGCGCAATTGCCCGATCGGGTGGTAGGTCGTACTCACCCCGGTCGCCCACAGGTCGTCGGCCAGCACCTCGGTCGGGGTCGGTTCGCCGAACAGCGGTGGTTGGGTCTCCACCAGCGTCCCGGGTAGCGAATCGGGCTGGTCCAGCGCGGCACTACCAGCCAGCCACAACGCCTGCCGCCGGGTCAGGCCCAGGCTGGCGAACGTATCGGCCGCGGCCAGCGCCTCCAATTGCTCGACCGCCAACCCGGTGCGTCGGACCAGGTCCGGCATCGAGGTGTAGGCACCGTGCACCTCCCTTTCAGTGACGATCCGGGTGGCCACGTCCTTGCCGATTCCCCGTACCTCGGCCAGGCCGAGCCGCACCGCGAAATTGGTGTCCCGGCGATGGGATACGGACTCGTCCGGCGCTGTGGGGTCGAACTCGCCGACCGGTGGCTGCTCCGGGTTCAGGCAGCTGGTTAGGCCAGTGGACGGGGTCTCGACAGGCTCAACCGGCCGAGCGACGGAGAGTTCCAGGCCGGCGTCCACGCCGGAGCGGGCAAGGTCGGGACGCAGCACCCGGACGCCGTGGCGGCGCGCGTCCGAGGTCAGGGTGGACGCGGAATAGAAACCCATCGGCTGGGCGCGCAGCAACCCGGCGAGGAATGCCGCCGGGTAGTGCAGCTTGATCCAGCTGGACGCATAGACCAGCAGGGCGAAACTGAGCGAATGCGACTCGGCGAAACCGAAGTTCGCGAAGGCCTGAATCTGCGCGTAGATTTGGTCGGCGGCCTTGCCGGTCAGCCCGTTGCGGGCCATTCCCGCATAGAGCTTGGCCTTCAGCGACTCGATCCGCTCCACCCCGCGCTTGGAACCCATCGCCCGGCGCAGCAGGTCGGCATCCTCACCGGAGCACTCCCCTACCGCCATCGCCATCTGCATCAGCTGCTCCTGGAAGACCGGCACCCCCAGCGTGCGGGCCAACACCGGTTCGAGCAGCGGGTGAGGGTAGGTGACCGGCTCGCGGCCCAGCTTCCGACGGACGAACGGATGCACCGCCCCGCCCTGGATCGGCCCTGGCCGGATCAGCGCGATCTGAATCACCAGGTCGTAGAACCGCCTGGGCTGCAGCCTGGGCAGCAGGCCCATCTGCGCGCGCGACTCCACCTGGAACACCCCGATCGAATCGGCCCGGCAGAGCATGTCGTAGACGCCCGGCTCCTCCTTGGGAATGGTCGCCAGCTCCCAGGCCTCACCGGTCGCGTCGCGGATCAGGTTGAAGCAGTGCTGAATGGCGGCCAGCATGCCCAGCCCGAGCAGGTCGAATTTCACCAGGCCCATCCAGGCGGCATCGTCCTTGTCCCACTGGATCACCGTCCGCTTTTCCATGCGGGCGTGCTCGATCGGCACCACCTCACCCACCGGACGCTCGGTGAGCACCATCCCTCCGGAATGGATGCCCAGGTGCCTAGGTGCCCCCATCAGCTGCTGGGCGAGCTCGAACACCGGCTCCGGCAGTTCGCGATTGGTTGCTTCCGCGGTTGTCAGCCAGCCCCAGCGCTCCACCTGGCGGGCGAAGGCGTCGCCCTGCCCGGGGCTGTAGCCCAGTGCCCTGCTGATGTCGCGGATCGCGTTCTTCGGCCGGTACTGGATCACATTGCAGACCTGCGCGGCCCGCTCGCGACCGTAGCGATCGAAGACCCACTGGATGATCTCCTCGCGCCGATCGGAGTCGAAGTCGACGTCGATGTCCGGCTCCTCGTCCCGCAGCGCGGAGAGGAAGCGTTCGAACGGTAGGTTGTAGGCGATCGAATCCACCGCGGTGATGTTCAGCAGGTAGCACACCGCGGAATTCGCCGCCGAGCCCCGTCCCTGGCAGAGGATGCCCAGCCGCCGGGCTTCGGCGACGATGTCGTGGACGATCAGGAAGTAGCCGGGAAAGTCCTTGGCCTCGATCACAGCCAGTTCCCGTTCGATCCGCTCCCGCTGCGGCTCGGTCAGCTTCGGGTAGCGCACCGGCACCGCCGTCCAGACCAGGTGCCGCAGCCAGCTCATCGGCGTGTGTCCTTCCGGCACGTCCTGCTTGGGCAGTGCCGGCTTGGCCCGGCGCAGCGGGAAGGCCAGCGCGTCGGCCAGACTGACGGTGCGCGCGACCGCGCCGGGATAGCGGACGAACCGGGCGGCCATCTCGTCGCCCGAGCGCAGGAACGCCGTTCCGGCGGCCGGCAGCCAGCCGTCGAGTTCGTCCAGGCTGCGATTGGCCCGCACCGCTGCCACCGCCTGGGCCAGCCGGTGCTGCGCCGGCGTGGCGAAGTGGACGTTGCCGGTGGCGATCGTCGGCAGCCCCCGATCGGCGGCCAGCGCGGCGAGTACGTCGTTGTGCGTCGAATCCAGCGGACGGCCGTGGTCGGTCAACTCGACGAACACCTGCTCTGCGCCGAACAGGTGCACCAGTTCGTCCAGTTCCGCGGCGGCGGCAGCCGGGCCGTCGTCGACCAGCGCCTGGCGGACGACACCCTTGCGGCAGCCGGTCAGCACCGCCCAGTGGCCCTCGGCCCGTTCGGCCAACTCGTCCAACTGGTAGTACGGCCGGCCTTTCTCCCCGCCGGCCAGTTGCGCTGCGGTGATCGCGGACGCCAGCCGGTGGTAGCCCTCCTCGCCGGCGGCCAGCACCAGCAGGTGGGTGCTCTCCGGATCGGCCTGCCCGGTGCGCGCCGCCGATTGCTCCAATGAGAGTTCGGCCCCGAACACCGTCTTCAGCTGCATGCTCTCCGCAGCCTCGGCGAAGCGGACGATGCCGTAGAACCCGTCGTGGTCGGTGACCGCAAGCGCGTGCAGCCCCAACCGTTCGGCCTCCTCGGCCAACTGCGCCGGCCCAGACGCCCCGTCGAGGAAGGAGAACGAAGAGTGGGCGTGCAGTTCGGCATACGGCACGCCGCCGTCGGGGCGGACGATCGGCGGCGGCACATAATGGCCACGCTTGTGCGAAGTCGGCACCTCGACCTGTCCGGCATCGGTCCTACCCGGGGCACTGAGCGTCCGTTCCAGCGTTCGCCAGGTCATCGGCGGGTTGTTGAACCCCATCAGTCGTACCTGGCCTCAGCCCACCAGCCACGCTCGTCCAGCAGCAACAACCAGGCCGTCCCGGAGCCGTCGACCACCTGGAACCGGTTGGCCACCCGATGCCGGTCGGCGTCCCAGGGCCGCTCGTCGATGGGCCAGGGACCGGCCCAGCCGATCACCGTCCGGCGGCCGCCCTCGACCTCAAGCGCGACCGGCGGGTCGGTCACCGCTCCCCTGCTGTTCAGTGCGACCGGGCGTCCGCTGCCGCCCAGTAGCCGGACCGGACGGGTCTCGCTGAAGACCGTGGCCGGTAGCGGGTCGGGCACCCGACCCGGCCAGGGCCGCTGCCTGGGCGCTTCCGACTGCGGCCGGTCGCTCCAGGGCACCAGCACCTGGCGTTCGGCCAACCAGCGGCCACCGCCGACCTCTGCGGTGAGCACTCCGGTGTGCCCCAACATGCCCTGCACCCTGGAAAGCACGTGGTGCACCCGCTCGTCCGGCCCGGACCCGAACAGCCCGGGCATGTGGAAGCCCTGCGCATCCACCACGATCGGCTCGAGCAACAGGTTCACCACGCCACTGCCGAGCTGGCGTCCGGCTGCGGCCTGCAACTGCCAACGCACCCGGTCGATCACCGCGCCGGCGTCGAACACCCCGGCGGCCAGCCAGTTCCGAGCCACCAGTTCATCCCGCTCGCCGACCAGCTCCACCCGGAGCTCGGTACACACCAGCCCGACCGCGTTCAGCCCGGCGATGAAATCCTCGGCGGTGGCCCGAGCGCTGAACGCGACCTGTTCGACCAGGTTCAGGGCCGGCTCGAAGTGGAGCCGCCGGGTTAGTTCCGGGGGTGGCGTGCGGGGCTGGACGGTGCTGGGATCGAGGCCGGACGCGAAGGTGTGCAGCCGCAGCCCCTGGGTGCCGAAGCGGTCGCGCACCGAATCCGCGGACAGTGCGGCGAAGTCGCCCAGGGTATGGACGCCGAGTCGCGGCAACAGGGTGGACAGGCCCTCATCGGCGAGCCGGCTGATCGGCAGCGGCGCCAGGAAGCCGGCCGATTCTCCGGCTGGGACGATCCGCACCGGATTGCCGGCGCGAGCGGCCTGGGCGGCGGCGAACCTGCCGTCGGCTATGCCGACCCGTCCGTCCGGGATGCCGAGCCTGGTCACCACGGCTTCCAGCAGGGTCTCGGCGGCCTCGGCCTCGCTGCCCAGGTAGTTGGCCAGCCCGCGGGCGCGGACGACGCACTGCCCCGGACGCAGCACCTGCACCCCCGGCGAAAGCTCCTCGATGCATGCCACCACCGGCTCGAACTCGCGGACGTCCCTGGCCTCGTCGGACGCGATCACCTGCAGCGTCGGGCAACGCGATTGGGCCTCGCGGCGACGTTGTCCGATCACTACGCCTTCGGCCACCGCCGCAGCCGAACAAGCGGTGATCCGGTTCGCCGCGACCGTGGCCAGCGGCACATCGATCGGCTGCCCCTCTGCCAGTGACCACGCACGCACCGACCAGGCCGGGAACCAGAGCACCAGGCAACGGGCCGGCTGCGCACCGCTCAGGATCGGCTGGGACTGGCCCGGCCGAGGTCGATCAGCTGACCTGGGAGTCATCAGCCGGCCGCTTTCAGCCTGACCGGAACGGGGGCGACTGGCGCCGCAAGGGCCAGCCGACCCTGGGGATCCGGTAACCGGAGCCGCACGCTGCGCACCCCTGCGAACCGTTTGGACGTGGCGGTGGCCACCACCTCCCGGCTGGTGAGGCAGCCGTGGCCAATCCCCAACCCGGCCCAGCGCGGCTCCGCCAGCTGCAGCCGAGCCTCGGCCCGCGGCCAGTCGCCGTGCACCAGCAGGACGCCGCCCCGGTCACGCAGCCGGGCGGTCAGCCGGGCGGCGTCGCCTTCGCGGACGCGGCCACCGGGCCGGACGGCGATCACCGGCAGCACCTCGGCCAGAGCCGCGGTCACGGCCAGCCACTGATCGCCCGGATCCGGCACCAGCACCAGCCGGTCGAGCGCGATCCCCGCGGCCTGGGCAGCCTCCACCCCGAACTCGGGCATACCGACCACACCGCACCATGAACCCGCCTGCGAAGGCTCGGACAGCAATGCGGTCAGCAGCGATCCGGCCACCCCGAGGCAGTAGGTGGCCCCCTGTTTGAGCCCAGCGTCCGGCAGGAGTTTGGCGAAAGCGTCCGGCACCGGAAGGCAACGCTCCGCCCGGCTGCGCGCCGGCGCCTCCGCCTGCGCCCGCAGACGCTGCAGGAGCGCCTCGCGAGTCGGGTCAATGGCCAGCGTCATTCAGCCATCGTCGAACGCTTGTTCTATTTTGTCAAGGTGCCGGAATTGGCCCTCATCTAGCCCAGATTCACCACTAGCTCGGAGAGATCCCGGCAAACGCCTGGATGACGGTGGCACAAGGCTCAGGCCTTCGCGACCCCGGCCAGCAGCAGCGCCTCGGCGAGGATCGCGTGTTCGAAAGTGCCCAGATGCAGGGATTCGTTCGGGCTGTGCGGGCTCGCGGTCGGGTCAAGCACACCAGTGACCAGAATCGCGGCTTCGGGGAATTCGGCGGCAAGTTCGGAGATGAACGGGATCGAGCCGCCCACACCGATGTCGACCGGCTCGGCGCCGAAGGCTGCGGCCAGCGCTGCCCGGCCGAGTTCGGTTGCCCAGCCTTCGGCAGCCAGGAAGCCCAGGCCGGCGTCGAGGTCGCTGAACTCCAGTTGCGCACCGAACGGCGCCCTGGCCAGCAGGTGCGCCTGGATCGCCGCATACGCCTCGTGCGGGTCCTGACCGGGCGCGACTCGCGCGCTCAGTACCACCGAGACCTCCGGGTGCAGGGTGTTGGACGCTTCGTCGACGGTTGCGTAGTCGATACCGGTTACGGTGATCGCCGGCTGGTTCCAGATACGGGCCAGCAGCTCTCCCCTGCCGATCGGCTGGGTTTGGGGCAGCAGTTCGGCCGATTCCCGCAATGCTGCTTCGGTGTGGGCCGGCGTCGCCGCGTCGCGGGTGGCCAGACCCTCGACGCAGACCGCGCCATCGGCGTCCCACAGGCTGTCGAGCAGCCGGATCGTGGCCAGCATCGCGTCCGGCACCGCCCCACCGAACATGCCCGAGTGCAGCGCGTGCGCCAGCGTCCGCACCTTCAAGGTGAATCGGACGTTCCCGCGAAGCGAGACCGTGATGCCCGGGGTCTGCGCGTTCCAGTTGTCGGAGTCGGCCACCACGATCAGGTCGGCGGCCATCGCGTCCCGGTGGTCGGAGAGGAACTGCCCGAACGACTGCGAGCCGTACTCCTCCTCGCCCTCGATGAACAGCGTCACCCCGAGCCCGCCGAGGTCATCGCCAAGCACCTGCCGCAACGCGCGCAACGCAGCCAGATGGGCGATCACGCCGCCCTTGTCGTCGGCGGCGCCACGGCCGTAGAGGCGACCGTTCCGTTCGGTAGCAACGAACGGCGGCGAGTCCCACAGCGTCGCCGCACCCGGCGGCTGCACGTCGTGGTGGGCGTAGAGCAGCACATGCTTGCGCCCGGGAGCGGGTGCCCGCCGAGCCAGGATGGCCGGCTGGCCATGCTTGGACGTTCCTGGGATCGCCGCGATATGCACCGCGACCTCGTCGAACACCCCGGTGGCAGTAGCCAGAGCCCGGATCGCTTCCGCGCTGCGGACGAGTTGCGACTGGTCGAACGCGGGGAAGGAGATGGACGGGATCGCGACCAGGTCGGTCAACTCCGCCACCGCCCGCGGCAGCGCATCGTGCACCTCGCTGCGCAGGGCCTCGATGATCTCCGGATCAAGCAGCTGGTTCACTTCCGGCTCACTCGGGGAGCATGTGCGGGTAGCTGATCGTGGTCGGCGACAGCAGGTTCTCCTTGATCGAACGCGGGCTGACCCAGCGCATCAGGTTCCACAGCGAGCCCGCCTTGTCGTTCGTCCCGGACGCGCGCGAGCCACCGAAGGGCTGCTGACCGACGACCGCGCCGGTCGGCTTGTCGTTTACGTAGAAGTTGCCGGCGGCGTGTCGCAGGGCTGTCGACGCCGCTGCCACCGCCGTCCGATCGGTGGCGAAGATCGCGCCGGTGAGGGCATAGGTGGACGTGTCGTCGACCAGCTGAAGTACTTCATCGTACTTCGCGTCCGGGTAGACGTGGATGCCGAGGATCGGGCCGAAGTACTCGGTGGTGAAAATGTCCTGGTGCGGGTTGTCGGACGTGATCAGGGTGGGTCGCACGTACCAGCCCTCGCTGCGGTCGTAGGTGCCACCGGCGACGATCTCAGCGTCCGCCGAGCTGCGGGCCCGCTCGATCGCACCGGACAGCTTGTCGAAGGCCCGTTCGTCGATCACCGCGGAGGTGAAGTTCGCGAAGTCGCGGACGTCGCCCACCGTCAGCGCCTCCACCTGGGCGATCAACTCATCCTTGATCGTGTCCCAAAGGCTCTGCGGCAGGTAGGCGCGGGAGGCTGCCGAGCACTTCTGCCCGGAGTACTCGAAGGCACCGCGCACCAGCGCTGCGATCACCGCAGCCGGATCGGCCGACGGGTGGGCGACCACGAAGTCCTTGCCACCGGTCTCCCCGACCAGGCGCGGGTAGGCGCCGTAGTTGGCGATGTTCGCGCCGACCTGCGTCCACAGGCCCTGGAAGACCCGGGTCGAGCCGGTGAAGTGGATGCCCGCCAGATCGTGGTGGTTCAAGGCGGCATCGGAGACCTCGGCCCCGTGGCCGGGCAGCATGTTGATCACGCCTTCGGGCAGCCCCGCCTCGGTGAGCAGCTGCATCCAGAACTGCGCGGCGAAGGTCTGGGTGAGCGCTGGCTTCCAGATCACCGTGTTGCCCATCAGCGCCGGCGCGGTGGGCAGGTTGCCGGCGATCGCGGTGAAGTTGAACGGGGTGATGGCGTAGACGAAGCCGTCGAGCGGCCGGTAGTCCATGCGGTTCCAGACGCCCGGCGAGCTGATCGGCTGGTTGGTGTACAGCTCGCGGGCGAACGCCACGTTGAACCGCAGGAAGTCGATCAGCTCACAGGCCGAATCGATCTCGGCCTGCTGGGCGGTCTTGCCCTGGCCGAGCATCGTGGCCGCGTTCAGCAGGTCGCGATGAGGTCCGGCCAGCAGCTCGGCGGCCCGCAGGAAGACCGCGGCACGCTCGTCGAAGGAAGTCGCCGACCAGGCCGTCCGCGCGGCCATGGCGGCAGCGATGGCTGCCGACGCGTCCGCGGCCGAGGCCTGGCGCACCCGCGCCAACAAGGTCGAATGATCGGACGGCGCGCGCACCTCGAGCGTGGCTGCGTCAGCGCGCGGCGTCCAGCCGCCACCGATCACCGGAAAGACGTCGACCGGCTCGGTCGCGATCGTGGCGAGGGTCTGCTTCAAGCCGGCGCGCTCGGGCGAGCCCGGTGCGTAGCAAAGAACTGGCTCGTTGACGGGCTTGGGTACAAAGGTGATGGCGTCCACCAGCCGACTCTATAGCCCCCTCGACAAGCTCGGGGAACCGTTGTGGAGCTAGCTGGCCTGGGCCTGCGCCCGCCGCGCCTTGGCCGCTTCGACCGAGGCCCGTAGCGCCTCGACCAGATCGACCACCTGGGCGCCACTGGGAGTGCCCTCAGCCTCGACCGGCAGTTCCACGCCCTCCAGCTTGGCTTCGATGACCTTCTCCAGGGCTTCGCGGTAGTCGTCGGTGAACTGGTCGGGATCCCACTTCCCGCTCAACTGCTCGATGAACATCCGGGCCATGCCGACCTCGGCGTCGTTCACCTTCACCTCTTCGGTGGGTGCGGCGAAGTCGTCGTCACGAAGTTCGTCCGGCCAGATCATGGTGTGCAGCCGCAGCACCTCGCCCACCGGACGGATCAGCGCCAACGACTCCCGCGACCGCAACGCCACCTTCACCACCGCGGCCTTGCCGCTCTCGGCCAGCGCCTGCCGTAGCAGGATGTAGGGCTTGTTGCCCGACTTCTCCGGCTCCAGGAAGTACGTCCGGTCGAAGTAGGTCGGGTCGATCTCGTCCACGTCGACGAACTGCACCACCTCCACCGCCTTGCCCTGCGCTGCCGGCAGGTCGGCGAAGTCCTCATCGGTGAGCACGGCCATCCGTCCGTCCGCGGCTTCGTAGCCCTTGGCGATCTCCGCGTACGGCACCTCCTCGCCACAGACCTCGCAGACCCGCTTGTACCGAATGCGTCCGTTGTCGGCGGCATGCACCTGCCGGAAGCTGATGTCCTTCTCCTGGGTCGCTCCGTAGAGCTTCACCGGGATGGTCACCAGCCCGAAGGACACCGCGCCCTTCCAGATCGACCTGGGCATGCTGCCTCCCTCTGCCTCGTGGCTCAACCAGTTCTTTCAGCCAGTACTTAGGCTGGACCATTCCCCGGCGCCATGCCAGAGCAACTCAGCAGTCCGGAGCACTTTAACCACCGCGGGGTGGTCCCACGCGGTCTCCAGGTCAGCTCCGCGGACGGCCGCCGCGGCTTCCGATAGGCCCTCGGCCGCGGCTTCGTCGGCGAACAGGCTCTGCACCGTGCGGTACGGCAGGTCGGTCACACAGACTTCGCCGAAGTCCGCCCCGCTGTCAGCCCCGGCGGTAGTGGACGCCTCCGCTACCGCGACCAGTCGAGTACCGGACGCCGCCAACCCGGCCACACTCGCCGCTAGGAGTGCGATGTGTTCGGCTTCTTCGGGGTCGCTGACCTCGAAGGCTGCGACCAGTCCGGGGGTGGTTGCGAAAGCCGCCCGTCGGCCTGGCAGTGATCCGGTGGTGGCCCAATCAGTGAGCTCCGCAACCGTCACCGGCACGAAGACCAGCGTCATCTCGCCTCCCCTCGCAGCGCGGTCAGTTCCGCGTCGATGTCGGCAGCCCAGTGGCCGAGCGGCTCGACCGCGACCGCGCCGAACGAGACCCGTCCGGCGTAGCTGACGATCGAAACCGACACGTCCTGGGAGTCCGTGGTCGCCGAGACCGCATAGACCCGGCTCAACCTCGCCCGGCCGAGATACCGCCTGGTCGCCGGCCCGGGAACGTTCGTCACCATCACCGAGTGTGGCCGCCCCGCGGCCACCGTTCCCGAGGCGACGCTGTGCAGGGTGGGTGGCGCGAACCCGGCGAGGTCGATCAGGTCACGGGCGGGCACGCTCACGCCGGTGTCGATGCGCGCGCGGGTGAGGGTGGCCAGCGTGCGCAGCCGGTCGGCCGCGTCCGCCACTCCGATCGGCAGCGCGACCCAGGACGGTGCCACCCGGCAGCCGATCGCACTCTCCAGCACCGCGGGCTCGGCCACAGCCAGCGGAACCAGCGCGACCTGGTCGACCAGTTCCCGGTTGTGCTCGACCATCCAACCGCGGACGCCGGCCGTAGCCAGCGCGAGGATCACGTCATGGGTTGTGCAACCGAAGCGTTCACGGACGGCGGCCAGCGCGTCCAGATCGACCTCGACACCGGCCAAATGCTGTGGACGGGCGGTCGCCGAAGCCGTCCGGACGGCGTTCTCGACCATGCCGACCAGCCCGGTGGCCGCACTCTTCAGCGCCTGCAGCGGGTCGTTCAGGCCACTCAGCACATCCGCGACCCCGAACGCCTCGGCCGCACGCGGCTGCCAGGCATCATCCACGTCAGTGATGTCTTCGGCATACTCGTCGAACAGCTCCTGCAGCAGATGGACGTTGTCGTACCCGTCGACCAAGGCGGCGTGCGTCCGCACCACCAGGGCTGTGGTGCCGGGCGCGATGCCGTGCACCAGGGTGGCCTCCCAGGGCGAATGGGCACGGTCGAGGCCCGACTGCAACTTGGCGCTGAGCCAGCTCTCAAGTCGCTCCCCGGGGGCGAGGGTGGCCTCCCGGACGTGGCCGCCCACGCTGAAGCCGACGTCGTCAACCCAGGTGGGCAGCGGCCAGCCGGTAACGAGCCTGCGGAACCGCGGCGCGTAACCGATGCGCTCGGTGACCCGATCGATCAGCTGTTCCCGGGTCAGCGGCCCGCTCAACATCGCCACGAAAGCCTGCTGCCATGGCTGGGACTCCTGGTCGCGCGCCAGTAGCGCCGCCTCGGTCACCGACACCGGATCACTCACGCTTCCACCCTACTCAGCAGAAGCCTGCGAAGTTGGTGACAGAATCGGCGCAGGAGGACGAATGAAACGACTGCTTGTGACCTGGCTGGCGCTCGTGCTGCTCAGCGGCTGTGCCGCCGGCGCGTCCTCGACCAGCGCCCCACCGCCACCCAAGCAGGTGACCATCACGCTCGCGGACGGCAAGGCTGAGCCGATCGCCGAAAAGGTCGAACTGGTGAAGGGGCAGCATCTGGTGCTCACGATCACCTCTGATCGCGCCGATGCGGTGCACGTCCATGGTTTCGACGTCGAGATCGAGGTCAAGGCCGGGGAGACGGTGACCAGGGATCTGGTCATGGACAAGGTCGGCCGCTTCGAGGTGGAGTCGCACGAGCCGGTCTTCACACTCCTGCAACTACAGATCCAGTGACCCTGCTGCTCCCCCTGCACGGCCTCGGCTCGCGGCAGGACCTGCCGCTGCCGTTCCCTGCCGTCGTCGGGGGCGCGGTGGTCGTCCTGCTGGTGTCCTTCGGGGTGCTGGCCTTCGCTTGGCGGACGAGCCGGTGGTCGGGGCACCCCGGCGGACGCGCGCTTCCCCGGCTCTCCCGGTTCATCGATTCCAAGTGGACGCGGGGCCTGGTCGCCGCCCTCGGCCTGTTCGCGTTCGCCTGGGTGGGGATGGCGCTCTGGTTCGGCCAGGACCGGGTAACCAACCCGGTCTTCGGCTTCACCTACGTCTGGGTTTGGGTGGGACTGGTGCCGCTTTCACTGCTGCTCGGACCGGTCTGGCGGACGCTGAACCCGTTGCGCACCCTGCACCGCGGCATGGTGCATCTTGGCTTGCCGGCCGACGGTTTCCGGCCGCTCAGCGCTTCGCTGTGGCAGCGGCTGGGCCAGTATCCGGCGGCGCTGGCCCTGATCGGCTTCGGCTGGCTGGAACTCGTCCAGCCGGACAACAACACCCTCGCGGTACTGCAGGGGTGGTGGCTGGCCTGGGTGATTGGCTGCCTCGGCGGGGCCGTGGTGTTCGGTGAACGGTGGCTGGCCGCGTCCGACCCGTTCGAGGTGTACGCAACGACCGTGGCCAGGGCGTCGTGGTGGCAGCGGCCCTTGCTGGTGAACCCGCTGCGCAACCTCAGCACCTCCACGGCTCCGCACGGCACCTGGGCGGTGGTCACGGCACTGCTCGGCATCACCGCGTTCGACGGCTTCACCGGCACCACCTGGTGGGTGCGCACCACGCAGACCTCGGCGTTGCCCGGCACCTTCTGGGGGACGCTCGGCCTGCTCGGCATGGTCGCCCTGGTCGGCGTCACCCTTGCCCTGGGCGCACGCGGCCTGGGTCGGCTGACCGGACGCACCTTCGACCGCATCGCCGCCAGCGTGATCCCGATCGTGATCGGCTATGCCGTCGCGCACTACCTGAGCCTGCTCGTGCTGGAAGGGCAGCGGACGCTGATCAACCTCTCCGATCCGCTCGGCCTGGGCTGGAACACCTTCGGCACAGCCGAGCTGGGCATCAACCTGTTCTGGTTGGAAACCCCGGCGATCACGGCGCTGATCCAACTGATCGCCATCGTCGGCGGCCACGTGATCGGCGTCCTGGTGGCGCATGAGGTGAGCCTGACCCTGCTGCCGCCCAAGCGTCGGACGTCCGGCCAGCTCGCGATGCTGCTGGTGATGATCGGCTACACCTGCGGTGGCCTGGTGCTGCTGTTCTCACCCTGATCCGGGTTGTGGATGACCAGGAGTTATCCACAGATTGCCTCGTGCACCCTGGAATTCGGCGGACGCCAACCGCGATCGTGGTGGCAGCGTCGAATCGAGAGGGGCTGCCGATGCATCCCAGCCAAGCGAAATGCCACGCCGCGCCCATCTCGCGTCCGCCGGCGATCCCGCTGCTGGTGCCCGCCGAATACCTCGGCGACACCCAGCCCACGCTGCCCTGGCTCGACGCCACCGAGGTCGTCCAGGCAGATTCGCCCGTGGAACCACAGCTGCGGCAGTTCGCGTCCGCGCTGATGGCAGCCGTCGTCGAAGTGCTGTCCGGGCAGCGCTCCCCACTCCAACTCGAACGCTGGCTCGATCCGGAGCTACTCGCGCTGATCGAACACCTTCGGGGTGCCCGGCTGGGCAGCGGGCTCCGCCTGCAGTCGATCCGCGTCCAGGCGCCCAACGCCCGGGTGCTGGAGGTATCGGCCCACCTGCGCCAAGGCTCAGCCTCCCGAGCCGCCGCGCTACGCGTCGCGTTGCGGCGGGACCAGTGGGTCGGCACACACCTATCGATCGCCCTGCGTCCGAACGTCGTGCACGGAGCCGGCTGGATCAGCCCGCTGGCGGGCTGAGTACCAGGGTGCTGTTCTCGTTCAGGATCAGGTCCTTGGCGACCGTCGCCGCATTGCCAGAGAACGGTGTGGCCTGAGTGATCACCCGGCCGTACACGCCCTCTTCAGACATGCCGGGGGAAGTCAGCACGACCGTATCCGCACCGACCTTGCCACTGCGCAACATCGACACCGCGGCGCCGACGCTCGCCATCTCGCGGGCGGTACCACCAAGGCGACCGCCCTCGTACAGCTGCACCGGGCAGTCTCCGGGATGCCGCTCGATCGGGATCAACCACGCCGAACCAGCCGCCGCGATGCTTCCGATCGCCTCGTGCGGCGCCCCCACCAGCAGCCCGGGGTACCCATCGCAGGTGCGGCCGATCGCCACCGAATAGCCGAACATGTCGCCGGTCTCGCCCTTGCCCGACACCCATTTGCTGTCCTGACTGACCCGAGCGACGTGCTTCAGCTCGCCTTTGGTCACTTTGAACACGTGCACCGCACCCGCGTCCCGCTTGCCCAGATCCTCACCCGGGACACCGACCGCAGCATAACCACCGGCGATCGCGACCGAGCGGCCGAAGCCGTCCCAACGCTCGGCCTTTCCGGTGACGCCCGCGGTCCTCTGCGTGATGGTTGTGCCGGTGAACTTGAACCCGCCGCCGTACTTCAGCACCAGCACCGCGCCGGCGCGCTGCACGCTGTCCAGGTCCTCACCGGGAATGCCGATCAGCAGCAGATTCCCGGACGCAGCGATCGACGTGCCGAAGGCGTCGCCGTTCTCGTCGGTGCCGGGAAGGTTCTGCTGGCTCAGCAGCTTCGGAGCGCCAGTGGGCAGACCGTCCGCACCCAGCTGGTAGGCGAGCACCGCTCCGCCCTTGATCCCTGGCACGCCTGTCGACACCACCAGCAGCCGGCCCGGAGACTCCAGCAGAGCCGGAGAGCCGTGGAAGCCGTACATCCCCGACGGCACCGGGTAACGCCTGGCCGCTGCGGGCCGCAGCCCGTCCGCCGAACCGAAGACCAGGTAGAGCGCAGAACCCGCCCCTTGCGAGGCGTCGACCACGACCAGGTCGGCGTAGGCGTCACCGTTCAGGTTGCGGGCCAACAGGCCCTGGCCGAAACCGGTGGTGTTGTCGTCGGACGCGGGATCGGTGCCACCCGCGTCCGTGCGGGTGATGGTCTGGGAGCGTCCGGAGCCGTAAGACAGGGCCACGTAGCTCCTGGTCGTGCCCACGCCGTAGACGAGATCAGCCGTGCCGTCGCCATCGAAGTCGGGGAAGGCCGCTGCCGTCGTCGTCGGCGCCTGGGGCAGGGCCGCTTCCTGAGCCACCACTAGTTCGACCGGTCCGGTGCACCCAAGCACGGCCAGCGCGACCGCCAGCCCCACCGAAATCCTCGCCGAAGACATGCCGACACGCATCGCGAGCCTCCCTGCTCAGAGCCAACTCCAGCCTAGGCCGGGAAGGGCTCAGCTCCACCGATCGTGCTGAGATCCCGGCCTCCGCCGGGATGACGGTGGAACAGGCGCAGGGCTCAGCGCCGGGATGACGGTGGAACAGGCGTAAGGCTCAGGCCGTGCGGCCGTGGCAGACCTTGAACTTCTTGCCCGAGCCACACGGGCAGGGAGCGTTCCGGCCAACCCCGGCGTACGGGTCATCCGTGATCGCCGACCCGGTCTTGGCCACCTCACCGGTCTCGGTCGGCGCCGAGTAGGCCATTGCCCGCGGCGCCTTGGATTCCAGCCCCTTGGCCTTCAGCGCCGGACGCTTGGTCAGGCTCGACTCCGCCGGCATGGACGACTTCCGCTCCGGCGCGCTCGCCGCCGGCACCAGGTCCTCCGCGGTGATCGGGACGCCGTCCGCGCCAGCCACCAGACCCACCTGCGGAGCCGGCTCGACCTGCACCTGGAGGTTGTAGAGGTAGCCCACGACCTCCTCCATGAAGGCTTCCATCATCGTGTTGAACATGTCGCCGCCCTCGCGCTGGTACTCGACCAGCGGGTCGCGCTGCGCCATCGCACGCAGGCCGATGCCTTCGCGGAGGTAGTCCATCTCGTAGAGGTGCTCGCGCCACTTGCGGTCGAGGACGGTGAGCAGCACCTGCCGCTCGAACTCGCGCATGGTGTCTTCGCCGAGGGCGGCCTCACGGGCGTCGTAGGCGGCTTGCGCGTCAGCCTTGAAGTCGGCGACCAGTTCGTCCACGGTCAGGTCGGTGCGACCCTCGTAATCGGCCTGACTCAGCGTGACCGGGTAGAGGGTGTGCAGCTGCGTCCAGAGCGCGTCGAAGTCCCAGTCCTCGACGAAGCCCTCGGTCAGCGAGCGGACGTACTGCTCGACCACGGTGTCCACCGTGCCGCGCAGCTGCTGCTCGACGTCCGCACCTTCGAGGACGCGGCGACGGTCGCCGTAGATGGCGTGCCGCTGGCGGTTCATCACGTCGTCGTACTTCAGTACGTTCTTACGCATCTCGAAGTTCTGCGCCTCGACCTGCTCCTGGGCCTGCTGCACCGACTTGCTCACCCGGGCGTTCTCGATCGGCACGTCGTCGGGCACCTTCAGGGTCTGCAGCACCCAGTCGATGATGTCGGACTTGAACAACCGCATCAGGTCGTCGCCCAGCGACAGGTAGAACCGGCTCTCGCCCGGGTCGCCCTGACGCCCGGATCGACCACGCAGCTGGTTGTCGATGCGCCGTGATTCGTGGCGCTCCGAGCCGACCACATACAGGCCGCCCAGGGCCACGACCTCGTCGTGCTCGTCGGCCACCTGCTGCTCGATCGCCTTCAGGGTCTCGGGCCAGGCGGCCTCGTACTCGTCGGCGTGCTCGACCGGGTCGAGGCCCTTGCCCTGCAGCACCGCATCGGCCAGGAACTCGGGGTTGCCGCCGAGAATGATGTCGGTACCACGACCGGCCATGTTGGTGGCGACGGTGACCGCGCCCTTGCGTCCGGCCATGGCCACGATCGCGGCCTCACGTTCGTGGTTCTTGGCGTTCAGCACCTCGTGCTTCACCCCAGCCTGCTTCAGCAGCCGGGAGAGCACCTCGGACTTGGCCACGCTCGCGGTGCCCAGCAGGATCGGCTGGCCGGCTTCATGCCGGGGCACCACGTCCGTGACGATGGCGGCGAACTTGGCCTCCTCGGTGCGATAGATCAGGTCGGCCTGATCGACGCGAATCATCGGCTTGTTGGTCTCGATCGGCAGCACACCCAGGCCGTAGATCTTCTGGAACTCCGATTCCTCGGTCTTGGCCGTACCGGTCATGCCGGCGAGCTTGGTGTACATGCGGAAGTAGTTCTGCAGCGTGATCGTGGCGAGCGTCTGGTACTCGTCCTTGATCTCGACGCCTTCCTTGGCCTCCAACGCCTGGTGCAGACCCTCGTTGTAGCGGCGACCGATCAGGGTGCGACCGGTGTGCTCATCGACGATCAGCACCTCGCCTTCCATGATCACGTAGTCCTTGTCGCGCTTGAACAGTTCCTTGGCCTTGATCGCGTTGTTCAGGTAGGAGATCAGCGGCGTGTTCACCGACTCGTAAAGGTTCTCGATGCCGAGCCGGTCCTCGACCGCGGTGATGCCGGGCTCGAGGACGGAGACCGTCCGCTTCTTCTCGTCCACCTCGTAGTGCTCGTCGCGATGCAGCGAGCGGACGAGCTTGGCGAACTCGGGGTACCAGGACGAGTTGTCCTCGGCCGGACCGGAGATGATCAGCGGGGTCCGGGCCTCGTCGACCAGGATGGAGTCGACCTCGTCGACGATGGCGTAGTGGTGGCCGCGCTGGACGCATTCGTCGAGGCTGAGGGCCATGTTGTCGCGCAGGTAGTCGAAGCCGAACTCGTTGTTGGTGCCGTAGGTGATGTCGCAGGCGTAGGCCTCGCGACGCTCGGCGGGGGTCATCTGGGACAGGATCGCGCCGACCTTCAGGCCGAGGAAGTGATGGATGCGGCCCATCTGCTCGGACTGAAACTTCGCCAGGTAGTCGTTCACCGTGACCACATGGACGCCCTTGCCGCTCAAAGCGTTCAGGTAGGACGGCAGCACGCCGACCAGGGTCTTGCCTTCACCGGTCTTCATCTCGGCGATGTTGCACCAGTGCAGCGCGGCGCCGCCCTGAAGCTGGACGTCGAAATGCCGCTTGCCGAGCACCCGCTTGGTCGCCTCCCGGACGGTGGCGAAGGCCTCCGGCATGATCGAATCGATGGACTCGCCGTTCTCCAGCCGCTGCCTGAAGTCGGCGGTCTGGCCGCGGAGCTCTTCGTCCGACATGGCTTCGAAGTCGGCTTCGATCGAGTTGACCTGGTCGGCGACCACCTTCAGCTTCTTGAGCTGGCGGCCTTCGCCCATGTGCAACATCTTGTCCAGTAGACCCACGTCCGACCGTGCTTTCCTCGTTCGTTTCACCTGGCGCGACCCGACGGGCGCACCCGCCCATTCTATTGCTAGACGCCAATTCCACGGTCATCGGCGGCAGTCGGGTTGTTCTGAACCGCGGATCCTTCTTCAAACTGAAACAAAGCAGTGGCAGGATTCGCCCAGTCACCGTTGAAAGGAACGACCTAGATGAAGCGACTCATGGGCCTCGCCGCTGGCGCGGCCGCCCTGACCCTGGCGCTCACCGGCTGTGCCAACTACTCCCAGCCCGCCACATCGGCCCCGACCGGTGGTTCGGCCGCCGCCCCGGCTTTAGCCAGCGCTGGAAAGCTCACCGTCTGCACCCATCTGGCCTACAAGCCGTTCCAGTTCAAGGACGACGCAGGCAAGATCGTGGGCTTTGACGTCGATCTCATGGACCTCGTCGCCAAGAAGCTCGGGGTGACCCAGGACATCGTCGACATCGACTTCGGCCAGATCACTTCGGGAGCCGTGTTTACGGCCAAGAAGTGCGATGCCGGTGCTGCGGCGATCACGATTACCGACGAGCGCAATGCGGCCGCGCCGTTCTCGGATCCCTACTTCGCCGCCACCCAGGCACTCCTGGTCAAGACCGATTCCGGCATCATGGGCCTTGAGGACCTGAAGGGCAAGATCCTCGCCGTCCAGACCGATACCACCGGCCAGAAGTACGCCGAGGACCACAAGGCCGAGTACGGCTACGAGGTGAAGGTCTACGACGACATGCCCACCGCCGCCAACGCCGTGCTGGCCGGTAATGCCGCAGCCAATATCAACGACAATGGCGTGGTCTTCGACTTCGCGAAGGACAACCCCACCACCACCGTGGTGAAGGAGTTCGAGACCGGTGAGCACTACGGTTTCAACACCGCCAAGGACAATCCCGCCATGCTCACCGCGATCAACGATGCGCTCAAGGCGGCCAAGGCCGACGGCACCTACAACACCATCTACAAGAAGTGGTTTGGAGTCGACGCGCCGACCGAGTGACCCCACTTCCGTTGTCCGTCCGGCCGGGTGCCGAAACGCCCCGGTCGGACGGACGGCGTCCAGCCAAGGCCAAACCTGAGGAGGCCGCATGAGTACGACCGTCGCTCCAACCACCATCCCGCGAAAGAAGCTCTCACCGCGCAAGCGGGCGCAGCGCTTCCGAATTGCGCAATACGTGATCCTCGCCTTGGTGCTCCTTGCGGTCGCCCTGCTCGCCGATGGCCGGCAGCTTCAGCAGGTCTTCTTCCGGCCGGACATGATCGCAAAGACCCTTGGCCCCAACCTGCTGTGGGCATTGGTCAACACGATCCTGTACACCATTGGCGCCTTCGTCTTCGGTCTCCTCCTCGGCACGATCCTGGCGCTGATGAAGCTGTCCCAGATCGGCCCCTACCGTTGGCTGGCCACGGCCTACACCGAGTTCTTCCGCGGGGTTCCGGCGATCATCGTCCTGCTCGCCTTCAACCTGCTGCCGATCGCTTTCCCCGGCCTGCACCTGCCCTGGGAGCCTTATGGCACGGTCTGGACCGCGCTCGGCATGGTCTCGGCCGCCTACATGTCGGAGACCATTCGGGCCGGCATCCAAGCGGTTCCCAAGGGCCAGATGGAGGCTGCGCGATCCTTGGGCATGCCCGCCGGAATGGCGATGCAGCGAATCATCCTGCCGCAGGCTTTCCGGATCATCACACCCCCACTGACCAACGAACTGGTGCTGCTCACCAAGGACTCTTCGCTCGTCTACGTGCTCGGGCTCACTGTCTCCAACTTCGAGTTGACCAAGTACGGACGCGACCTCGCCAACAGCAACGGCAACCTCACGCCGCTCATCGTGGCCGGCCTGTGCTATCTGATCATCACCTTGCCGTTGACCTACCTGGTGCGGCGCATGGAAGCCCAGCAGCGGAAGGCCACCCGATGACCACCCTCACCCCAGCGGTTGTACCCACCGGAGATCGCAACGACGAGATCCAGGTCTACGACCTGCACAAGTCCTTCGGTGACCTCGAGGTGCTCAAGGGCATCACCACCACCATCCATCGAGGAGAAGTGGTCTGCAT
>DAOPRQ010000002.1:0-1220 GCA_035349055.1 Propionicimonas sp. | reverse complement strand
GCGATCGCCCGGGCCCTGAGCATGGACCCGGAGATGATGCTCTTCGACGAGCCCACCTCCGCCCTCGACCCGGAGTTGGTCGGCGATGTGCTGTCGGTCATGCGCGACCTCGCTGCTGGTGGCATGACCATGATGGTGGTCACCCACGAGATGGCGTTCGCTCGCGAAGTGGCCGATCGGGTGCTGTTCATGGACGGCGGCGTGGTTGTCGAGGAGGGTCCGCCCGAGGAGGTCATCGGCAACCCCAAGGAAGAGCGGACGCGGACCTTCCTGGCCCGGGTGCTCGACCCGACCCACGTGCGCGCTGGTGCCGAGGATGCGGCCTACGCCAAGCGGCACGCCGAGGACAACGGCGATCCCGAAGGTCGTGGGAAGCGCCTGCCGGCGAGTCACCGTCCGCCGAGCCACCGGCCCAACAGCCACTGAGCCATCGGGCTTCGTCAGGCTCGGCCAGCGGTCTTCAGGGTTGGCGCCAGCGTTCCGGTCTCACCGACCACCACATCGGTGAGACCGAGCCAGTCAGCCATCTCGCGCAGCTTGGCGGCGAGCCTCGCGCCCGTCTCGGCCGCAGCGGCGCCGTCCTCCAACCAGGCCGACTGCACCAGCAGGCGTCCGGCTTTGCGGTCTGCCTTGAGGTCGACGCGGGCGGCGATGACGTCGTCCATCACGAACAGGTAGACGTAATAGCCGTGCACCCGGTCGGCCTTCGGGGTGTACAGCCCGATCCGGTAGTGCACGTCGAAGGTGTCCAGCAGCCGATCCCGGTCGAACACCAGCGTGTCGAAGGGTGCCACCAACGCGTCCACGCTGAGCTTGCGCGGACGCGCGGCCTGCGTCCACAGGTAGGCCGGCGCCGACCAGCCACACACGTCCACCGGCTCGACCTCGCCTGACTCGAGCAGCGACTCGAGCGCCGCGATGGTGCCGACTCGATCGGTGTAGAAGTACTCGGCCAGCCACTTCTGGGTGAAGACGCCAAGTGCGGCCGCCGCGCGCCGAGCCAGGATGAGCCGGGCTTCTTCCTCGCTCGGCGTGGACGTGGCCAACACCGAGGCCGGCAGCACCCGCTCGGGAAGGTCGTAGCGCCGCTCAAACTGGGTGTTGCGACCGGCGCTGGAGAGCTCACCGATGTAGAACAGCCATTCCAGCGCGGACTTCACCGACGACCAGTTCCACCACGAACCCGGCGTGCGCTGCTCGTCGTGCTCCACCTGCCGCGC
>DAOPRQ010000001.1:58367-69786 GCA_035349055.1 Propionicimonas sp. | reverse complement strand
CGTCCGCTCTCTAGCTCGACCAGTCGAATGACCCGACCAACCCACAGGCCTCAGCACAGATCCCCGATCGCGCTGAGAGATCCCGGCCTCCGCCGGGATGACGGTGGAACGGGGCTCAGGGACGTCGCTCAGCCGCCGGCACGCAGTTCGGGGCTGAGCAACAGCATCGCCAGGGGCTCGGCGTCGGTGATGCGCTCGTCGTAATAGCCGCACAGCACCTGTCCGCGGGCCTTCTCGGCCACCAGCGAATATCGCGCCGCGCCGGGCCACTCCGGCGGACAGAGTTCCAGGAGGCCAACCAGTTCGGCCTGTTCGGTCCAGGTCAGCAGCGGCGCCTCGCCGGGAAGCGTCCCGCCCAGACGGTTCGCCACCCCGTCCAGTTCGGCTGCCCCGAACTCGGCGTTCCGATAGTGCAGCAGCGAACTCTCCAGCGAAGCCGTCCGACCGACCGCGCTGCGTCCCAGCAGCTCCAAGCAGCGCTCCCGCGCGTCCAGCCCCAACGAAATGGACGCGAGCCAGCCAGCCATCACCGTCCGGCCGTAGCCGACCCCAACCGGCAGCCGAGCCAGCAGCCGCAGCGCGTCCGACACCAACGCAGCCTCGCCGAGCTTCCGACCGCGCAGCAGCGCAAACGCAGCTCCGATCACCGAATCCTCCGCGGCCCAGTCCACCTGGTCGAGCAGGTCTTCGTGCGCGTCGGTCAGCCGCAACAGGTGCTGGTCAGCCGCGAGCTGCACGCAGAACGCCTCTGCCGCGCTCAGCGGACGGCTGAGGCTCAGCTTCGTCTTCGCGACGGCATGCAACACGTCCTGCACGCTCGGCACCCACTCCACTGGCACCCGGCTCAAGCCGCGCGGCGTCTGGACGTCGATCGCGCGCCGTCCGCCCTCTCCGGCGATCACCACCATGCCCTCGGCGTACGCGATCTGGACGTCGTCCGGCCCGGTCACGCCGAAGTCAGCCAGGTCGCCCCACCACTCCTCTTCGAAGTCGAGCTGGGTGTCGTTCAGCCACGGTGGGAGCTTCGCGGCCAGATCGTCCAAGTGGTCGAACCAGTTCGCCCGCAACGACGTCACCAGCCGCTGCCCAGAACTCAGCTCGCTCCCCCGCGGCGCCACCAGGTACTCGGCGGTCGCACTGCTCCACTCCGGATCGCCGGCCTCCTCCAGGTACCCCTGCTCCAGCCGGAACCCAAGCACCGGTCCGCCGGCATGCGCCGGGCTCACCGCCAGCAGCGCGGTCACCCCGCTGCCCCAACTCCACAGCGTGTACTCCGGCCCCGGTCGCACCCGGACGCGCGGCGGCGTCGCCGTCAACGCCACATCGCTGGCCGGCAGCAGCACCCAGCGCGAACGCCACGCGTCCGCAACGCTCTGCCGCTGCAACAGCCGCCCGCCGGGGATCTGCAGGGTGTGCTCGACCTCGTCGGCAAGCTCCAGCTCGGGATCGGCGCCGACCGCGTCCACCCAACCCACCTCGACCACCAAGTCACCGTTCGCGAACAGCCTCGCGCTCGTCCCATCCGCAGCGAGCCGAACCTCAGCTTCGCCCCAAGCCATCACCGCCGCCGTTGGCATTTTCCGCACCAGTACAGATTGCGGCCCTCGAACTCCCGGACGCTGACGGCGCGCCCACAAACCAGGCACGGAAGCCCGGCGCGCCGATAGACGTACACCTCGCCACCGTGCCGATCGACCCGCGGTTCGCGTCCGGTGGCCTCCGGGGAGTGTTCGTCGCGCACCGTGTCGATGCGCCCGTCGCGCACCCCGAACGGCATCAGTTCCACCAGGTCGGCCCAAAGTTCACGCCACTTCCGCGGCGACAGTTCGTTGCCGGGCGTCTCCGGATGCAACCGCGCCCGGAACAGCACCTCGGCCCGATAGATGTTGCCCACCCCTGCGGCGACCCGTTGGTCCATCAACAGGGACGCGATGCTGCGCGCCGAGCGATGCACCCGCTGCCAACCGCGATCCGGGTCGGCGTCGGGGCGCAGCGGATCGGGACCCAGGGCGGCCACCGCGGCGTCCATCTCGACCGATCCGATCAGCGCGCAGGTCTGCGGGCCACGCAACTCCACCGCGTCCGCCTCGGTCTCAATGCGCAGCCGGACCGTGTCTGGATTGGTCACCACCCCGGGCCCGACCCAGCGCAGCTTGCCGATCAGTCCGAGGTGGATCTGCACCACCGCATCCTCACCGAACACCAAGAAGAGGTTCTTGCCGAACGCCTCAGCACCGCGCAGCGGACGGCCGTCCAGCAGCTCAGCCGCGCCGGCGAACCGTCCCTGCGGGCTGGTTACCCGTACCCCGCGTCCGGCGAAGGCCGCGTTCAGCTCACCGGCTAGGCGGTGGATCACATGACCTTCTGGCACGGCGACTCCCTGGTGCGGCAGGGCAACGGAGTCTACATTGGGCCAACATGACGACACCGGCGCGCCACCCCGAACCCGACCGGGGTTTCGGCCGCGACGGCGTCTCCGGCCTCGTCGATCCCGCTCGCGCAATGCGGGCCCGGGACGTTTCGCGTCCAACCGCTGCGGACCTTGCTGCGGCCGAGCAGACCGCCGAAGCGCTTCTGGCCGCACCCGGCCAGCGCTCGCCGCATTGACCGTTGCAGTATGTTGTGCGCTGAACTACAGCCGACAAGCCGTCCCGCACCCGGGACCGGCCCTTCCACCCCAATGCAGTGAGGTGAGATGTACCCCGCAAACATCACGCGCGCCGAAGCCGCCGAGCGTTCCAACCAGATCGCCGCACACAGCTACGACATCACCATCGACCTCTCCGGGCGCGTGCCCGACGCCGAACCGTTCGACCCGACGGCGACGTTCGTCTCCACTACGACCGCGCGCTTCAGCACCACCGGCGGGGATGCCTACCTCAACCTGATCGCCGACCGCGTGCTGGCGGCCACCCTGGACGGCGCACCACTCAGTGTCGAGGCGTTCGTGGACCACAAGGTCTGGTTCGCCGCCAGCGCCGGCGAGCATGAAGTGACCGTGTCCGCGCTCTGCCGATACAGCCGCACCGGCGAAGGCCTGCACCGCTTCGTCGACCCCGTGGACGACCGCGTCTACTGCTACAGCCAGTTCGAAACCGCGGACGCCCGCCGCGCCTTCGCCTGCTTCGAGCAGCCCGACCTGAAAGCCACCTTTGCGTTCACCGTGATCGCACCTGCCGACTGGACGGTGATCTCCAACTCCGCCGCGGTGGAACCGGTGATCGAAGGTCAGGAGGGGCTCGACCAGCAGAACGGGGAGGGGTTGGACCAGCCGTCCGCCCTTGCCCGCTGGACGTTCGCGCCGACTCCCCCGATCTCCACCTACATCACCGCGATCATCGCCGGCCCGTTCCACACTGTCACCGATTCCTACGCGGGCAGGGAGAAGGACATCCCGCTGTCGGTGAGCTGTCGGCAGTCGCTGGTGCCCTACCTCGACGCCGAGCGGATCCTGAGCACCACCAAAGCCGGCTTCGCGGTGTTCGAGGAGCACTTCGGGATGCCGTACCCGTTCGCCGACTACGCGCAGATCTTCGTGCCCGAGTTCAACGCCGGCGCCATGGAGAACGCCGGCTGCGTCACGATTCGCGACGAGTACCTCTACCGCTCGCGGGTGACCAACGCGTCCTATGAGGCCCGAGACAACACCATCCTGCATGAGCTCGCGCACATGTGGTTCGGCGACCTGGTCACCATGACCTGGTGGGATGACCTGTGGTTGAACGAGTCTTTCGCCGAATGGGCCTCGCACTTCTGCCAAGCCGAGATCCGCGCCAAGGGCAGCGCCGGCGACAACCCGTGGGCCACCTTCGCCAACAGCCGCAAGACCTGGGCCTACCGTCAGGACCAATTGCCGTCCACCCATCCCGTGGCTGCCGACATGGTTGACCTGGCCGCGGTCGAGTTGAACTTCGATGGCATCACCTACGCCAAGGGCGCGTCGGTGCTGCGCCAACTGGTCGCGTTCGTCGGACAGGAAGCGTTTCTGGCGGGCGTTCGGGCCTACTTCGCCGAACACGCCTGGGGCAACACCCAGCTGAGCGACCTGCTGGCCGCACTCACCACCGCGTCCGGACGCGACCTGTCCCACTTCGCCGCGGAGTGGCTGCAGACCTCAGGGGTGAACACGCTGCGCGCCGAGTTCGAAACCGACGCGGACGGGAACTTCAGCCGCTTCGCCGTCCGGCAGACCGCGGTGCCGCAGTGGCCGACCCTGCGCCACCACCGGCTGGCGATCGGCCTCTTTGCCGAGGCGGACGGAAAACTGGCCCGCACCCATCGCGTCGAGGTGGACATCGCCGGTGAATTGACCGAGATCCCGGAGTTGATCGGGCAGGCGCGGCCCGACCTGATCCTGCTGAACGACGACGACCTCACCTACGCCAAGATCCGGCTCGACGAGCGCTCATTGGCCACCCTGGTCAGCGGCATCGGCAGACTGGACGACGCACTGGCTCGCGCCCTTTGCTGGGGTGCGGCCTGGGACATGTGTCGCGATGGTGAGTTCCGCGCGTCCGATTACGTTTCGCTGGTGCTCAGCGGCGCCGGCGTCGAGGACGACCTCACCGCCGTCCAGGCGCTGATGGGCCAGTCGCGCACCGCGATCGACTACTACGCACCGCGGGACACTCGCGCCGAGCTGAACGACCGTCTGATCGCAGGCCTGGCCCGGCTGATCAAGGATGCCGAGCCAGGTTCGGATCACCAGCTGGCGTTCGCCAGAGCCCTGATCCAGGCTGCGGACTCCGATGCTGTCGCCGACCTGCTCAAGGCGTGGCTGAACGGGGACGAAGCACCGGCGGGGCTCGCGATCGACACCGACCTGCGCTGGCTGATCGTGACCAACCTCGCCCGGCTCGGCGTGTTCGGCGAGGCCGAGATCAGCGCTGAAGCCGAGCGCGACGCGACCGCAGCCGGCGCCGAGAAGGCTGCCGGCGCACGTGCAGCGCAACCGCTGGCCGAGGCGAAGACCGAGGCTTGGCGGCTGATCACAGCCGATCCCGACGTGGCCAACGAGACCCACTACCAGATCAGCCAGAACTTCTGGAAGTTCGGCCAGGACGAGGTGCTGCGGCCCTACGTGCAGCGCTACCTGGAGGTCGCGGAGGCGATTTCTGATGGACGTGACGGCTGGGGCGAGCGCAGTTCCGCGATTCGGCAGCATGTGCTGGGGCTGTTGTTCCCCAGCCCGCTGGCCGACCGTCCGACCCTGGACGGGATCGACCAGTGGCGGGCCAACACCGTGCTAACTGACGCCGTGGCCAGGCAGTTCGCCGAGAAGCGCGATGACGCCGAGCGGGCGCTGTTCTGTCAGGCCGCCGGCGCCTGAGTCGGCCTACCCCGCGCATCGCCCGCGCTCCCCTCGCAAGCTGGACGGTTGCGCCCCGTCACGGGTCGTAACTGTCCAGCTTGATGAGTGCGACCGGCGCAGGCAGCTACGTCATCCCGGCACAGGCCGGGATCTCGTCAGCCGCGATCCGGCGACTTCCAGCCGCGGGCCATCGTCAGCAGCATCACCACGGCAGTGATTGCCAGCGGAATGAACAGGGTTAAGGTGAGTAGTTCAATCGCGGTCGGCTCCTGCACGGCAGGCCAACCGGGGAGCGTCTCCAGCGGAACGAGTGCGGGTAGCGGCATGCACCAAAGCTAGCCGAAGCCGGTTTCGTTGGGTACCTCCTGCCCGCCGCGAGCCACCTGCCGACAGAGGCTTTCGATGGGACGCCCGGCCCGGGGTCGCCAGGAATCGGTAGATTGGCCGTTCGAGAACCCGTCCGCTTCGGCGGAACGCCTCGAGACCTGAGGAGCGGCTTGCGTGGCTGAAGCGACCAATCAACCAGCTGAGGCTTCCCGAGTGGTTGCCGATGCCCCGGAGCTTTCCCGTTCGCTGACGCGAATGGCCCACCAGATCCTCGAAGCCAACCAAGGCTGCGAGGATCTCGTGCTGTTGGGCATCCCCACCCGCGGCGTCCACCTGGCGAAGCGTTTGGCGAAGCTGATCGAAGCGATCGAGGACCGTCCCGTCCGGCTCGGCGTGCTCGACATCACCATGTACCGCGACGACCTTCGCGCCAACCCCACCCGCAGAGTGGGCCGGACGTCCATCCCGGGCCGGATCGATGACACCGTAGTGGTGCTGGTGGACGATGTTCTCTACTCCGGACGGACGGTGTCCGCGGCCATCGACGCCCTACGCGACCTCGGTCGCCCGCGCGCGGTCCGGCTGGCTGTGCTGGTCGACCGCGGCCATCGGGAACTGCCGATCGCCGCCGACCACGTCGGGCGCGCGATGCAGACCGCAGCCGACGAACGCGTCCAGGTACTGCTGGACGAGTTGGACGGGCGCGACGAGGTGGTCATCTCCCGCCCAGGAGGCACCCGATGAGGCATCTGCTCAGCGCCGCCGACCTGACCCTGGCCGAGGCCACCTCGATCCTCGACGTGGCCGCCGAGATGGCCGACGTGCAGCGTCGTCCGGTGAAGAAGCTGCCAACGCTGCGCGGCCGCACGATCGTGAACATCTTCTTCGAAGACTCGACTCGCACCCGCACCTCCTTCGAGATCGCCGGCAAATGGCTCAGCGCCGACACCATCAACGTCTCGGCGAAGGGGTCGTCGGTCTCCAAGGGCGAATCGCTGCGGGACACGATGCTCACCCTCGACGCCATGGGCGTGGATTGCTTCGTGATCCGACACGCCTCCTCGGGTGCGGCCGCCCAGGTCGCGTCCTGGGTGCGCGCACAGGTGGTCAACGCCGGCGACGGGCAGCACGAGCACCCGACCCAGGCGCTCCTGGACGCGTACGCGATGCGTGCGCACTTCCGCAAGATCGGCTCCACCGACACCAGCGGCGGCTTCGCGGGCAAGAAGATCGCGATCGTCGGCGACCTGCTGCACTCCCGGGTGGTGCGCAGCAACGTGCTGCTGCAGCGGACGCTGGGCGGCGAGGTGACCCTGGTCGCCCCGCCCACGCTGCTGCCGACCGGAGTGGAGACCTGGGGTTGCCCCGTCACGAGCGACTTCGACGAGGCGCTCGCGGACGCCGACATCGTGATGATGCTGCGGGTGCAGCGTGAACGGATGGCCGGCGGTTTCTTCCCGACCGAACGCGAATACGCCGAGGCTTACGGCCTCACCGAGGAGCGTCTGGCCGCGCTCAAGCCGGGCGCGGCGATCTGCCATCCCGGCCCGATGAACCGCGGCGTGGAGATCTCCAGCGCAGCCGCCGACGCAGCCAACTCGCTCGTGCTCGAACAGGTGGCGGCCGGCGTGGCCGTCCGGATGAGCGTGTTGTACCACCTGCTCGGCTCGAACGAAGGAGCGATGAAGTGAGCCTGCTGATCACCGGTGCAACCCTCGCCGACGGCACCCGCGGCGACCTGTACGTGGCGGACGGGCGGCTGGCCGACCCTGCGTCCGCGCCGGCCGGGGTCGAGCGGATCGACGCGGACGGGCTGCTGGCCCTGCCCGGCCTGGTCGACCTGCATACCCACCTGCGCCAGCCCGGACGCGAGGACGCCGAGACCGTCGCCTCCGGCACGGCTGCTGCGGCCCGCGGCGGCTACACCTGCGTGCACGCGATGGCCAACACCAACCCGGTCACCGACACCGCTGAGGCCGCCGAGTACATCCACTCCCTCGGCGGAAGCGATGGACACTGCGAAGTGCGCGTGGTCGGCGCGGTCACCAAAGGGCTGGCCGGCGAGGAACTCGCCGAACTCGGCTTGATGCACGCGTCCGCTGCCGGGGTGACCGTGTTCTCCGACGACGGCCGCTGCGTGGACGATTCGTTGTTGATGCGCCGGGCGCTCAGCTATGTGAAGGCGTTCGACGGCGTAGTCGCGCAGCACTCCCAGGATCCACGGCTGGCCGGTCCGGGCGCTTGCTGCCACGAGTCCGAATGGTCGGGACGGCTGGGCCTGCCCGGCTGGCCGGCCCAGGCCGAGAGTGTGATCGTGGCCCGCGATGTGCAGTTGGCCGAACTGACCGACTCACGCGTCCATGTCTGCCATGTGTCCACCGCCGAGAGCGTGGACGTGGTCCGCTGGGCCAAGAAACGCGGCATCAAGGTGACGGCTGAGGCCACCCCGCACCATCTGCTGCTGGACACTCCACTGGTGGCCGGCTACGACACCACCTTCAAGGTGAACCCGCCGCTGCGCACGTCCGAGCACCTGGCGGCCGTGCGCGAGGCGCTCGCGGACGGCACGATCGACATCGTCGGCACCGACCACGCTCCACACGCACGCCAGGACAAGGATCATCCCTTCGACGTCGCGCTGCCGGGCATGCTCGGGCTCGAGCAGGCGCTCGCCGTGGTCATCGACGTCATGGTCAACAGCGGACGCATGGACTGGCCGACCCTGGTCGAACGGATGTCGCACGCGCCGGCACGAATCGGCAAGGTTGCCGGCCAGGGGCGCCCGCTCGCAGTGGGTGAGCCGGCGAACCTCGTGCTCGTGGACCCGTCCGCGCGTGCCACGGTTGACCGCGACGCTTCCCGCTCACGGGCTCGGAACAACCCCTACCACGGCCTCGATCTGCCCGACCCGGTGGTGGCGACGATCTGGAACGGTCGGGTGACCTATCAGCGCTGACCGAGCGCCTGCATGAATCGATTCACACATTCCCGCGATTCCAGCGTGTGGCGTGACTGCTGACGGATATGCTCAGTGGACCGACGGCAGGAGGCCCAGATGAAGCGCCAGCGCGCCAGCGTCAAGGACGTCGCCGCACTCGCCGGAGTCTCGGTTGGCACCGTGTCGAATGTGATGAACAGGCCAGAGTCGGTCACCGAGAAGACCCGCACCAAGGTCGAACAGGCCATGGCGGAGCTGAACTTCCACCGCAATGCCTCCGCACGACAGCTACGGGCCGGCGTTTCGCGGACGGTTGGCGCGATCGTGATGGACCTCGGCAACCCCTACTACACCGAGTTGGCCCGCGGCATCGAGGATCGGCTGGCCCAGGATGACCACACCCTGATCCTTTGCTCCTCCGACGAGGATCCCGAACGTGAGGGCCGGTTCCTCAGGCTGCTGGCCGAGCAGGGCGTGCGCGGCGTCCTGGTCACGCCGATGTCCACCACCAAGGAACGGCTGGCCCCACTGCGCCAGCTCGGGATCGCGTCCGTGTTGATGGACGCGAGCAGCCGCGACCATGCCGCCGTCGGTGTTGACCACGTCTCCGGTGGTCGGCAGGCGATCGGCCATCTGCTCGCGCAGGGTCACCGCCGGATCGCGTACCTGGCCGGACGCGATGAGCTGCAGCAGACCCGGCATCGACTGAAGGGCGCGGTGCAGGGGATCCAGAACGCCGGCCTGGAGCCGGCGAAGGTGCTTCAGGTCATCCACCTGTCCAACCTCAACGCAGCGGACGGCGAGGAGGGCATGGGCCGCATCCTCGACGACGGCGCGAAGCCGACCGCTGTGTTCTGCATGAACGACATCGTCGCGCTGGGCGCCATGCGCGCGATCCGTGCGCGTGGCCTGCGGATCCCGGACGATCTTGCAGTGGTCGGCTACGACGACCTCTACTTCGCCGCCGAACTGATGACTCCACTCACCTCAGTGCGCCAGCCGATGCGTCAGCTGGGCTGGGCTGCAGCCGACCTGCTGCTCACCGAGCATCCACACAGCCTGTTCGAACCCGAGCTGGTGCTGCGCGCCTCCTCGGACTTCAAGCGCGGCTGAGCGTCAACGATCCCTGAGCCTGACGAAAACCCATCCGGGTGCCGAAGGGTCTCGACAAGTCGACCAGGCCGATCGGTTAGGGAACCGCTGATCATTGCGGACCAACGCTGGCTGAGCTTGACGAAGCCCGTAGCCACAAGCGAATGGACGACCCTTCGACAAGCTCAGCCATCGTTGCGTTCGGGCTCATCGAGGCGGACCTCAACCCAGGGCATGAACAACTGCACCAGCGGTCCGATCGCCAGCGCGTAGACGACCGTGCCGATGCCGACCACGCCGCCGAGCAGCCAGCCGACGGCCACGACGGTCACTTCCAGGACGGTGCGCACCAGCCGGATGCTGTGCCCCGTCCGCTGGGTGAGGGCCACCCAGAGCCCGTCCCGCGGCCCAGGGCCGAGCCGGGCACCGACGTAGAGCGCGCCGGCGAGACCGTTGGCGGCCACCCCGCCGAGCATCAGCCCCGTGCCCGCAAGCCAGCTCTCGGCGATCGGGATCAGCGCCAGGCCGGCGTCCGCGGCCAGCCCGATCACGATCACGTTCAGCAGGGTGCCGAGTCCGGGCCGCTGCCGAAGTGGAATCCACAGCAGCAGCACCAACGCGCCCACCGCGATGGTCACCTGCCCGAAACTGAGCGGCACATGGTTGGCCAGGCCCTGGTGGAAGACGTCCCATGGGTCGACGCCCAGCCCGCTGCGCACCAACATCGCCATCGAGACGCCGTACAGCACCAGACCGACCAGCAGTTGGCTGAGCCGGCGGCCGAACCGACCAGGACGTGCGCGCATAGGCTCAACCTTCGCGTAGTCACTGCTGCTCAACCAACCGGACGCCCACCCACTGGGCCATGCTCCGACAGGCTCAGCCACGTTCACCGGCCCTGACTGTGGCTCAGCGCACCGCGGACGGTGGACGGATCCACAGCCTGCGCCCAAGAAGGCGCGGCGCGCTCAGGATTGGAGCGGGAGCTCCCAGACGGTGACCGGGCGGGCCGGGTCGAGCTCATCGCTGACCGAGCCTGGACGGAAGCCGAGCGCTCGGTGAATCCGAATGGCGGCGACCCGCCCGGCATCCAGTTCGTTGCGGGCCACGTCCGCGACGCCGGCCGCTTCGATCCGCCGGACGAGTTCGGCGAAAGTGGCGTACCCGAGCCCGCGTCCGCGGTGGTCCGGGTGCACGGACGCGCCGAGGTGGGCCACCCGCCGTCCGTCCGCCGCCGGTTCCACCCGGTAGTGGGCGTGCCCGACCAGCTGCCCCGAGCTGTCCTGAACGAACCAGTAGTCCCGCTCGCCGCGGCCGATCCAGTAGTCGTACCAGCCGTCCCAGGCATCGGGCGGGAAGTCGACGCAGCCGGTGTCGGGGTGGTAGCCGGGAAAGTCCACGGCCCACCCAGCGTTGTAGGCCATGAACCCGGGATCCGCCAGCCACTGCTCGCGGATGGCCAGCTCGTCTCGGCGCGGGGTGCGGAAAGCGACCTCGACCCGCTGCCCACCAACCATCAGGGGGCCGGCTCGGCCGGCCAGCGCTCGGCAGCCGCGTGCATGGACGCGGGCAGTGGCACCGGACGACCGTGCTCGTCACCGGCGACCAGCACCGTGAGCGTCCGGGCGAGCACCCCGACTGCGCGCGGGTCCTCGACCTGCGCAGCGATCGTCACCGACGTCCGCCCGACTCGACAGACCCCCGTGCGTACCAGGTACGGTTCGCCACGATGCGCGATCTGGCCGAGGTAG
>DAOPRQ010000001.1:12514-58267 GCA_035349055.1 Propionicimonas sp. | reverse complement strand
GCGCTGGTCATCCGCCGCGGCCGGCCGGCCGCGTAGTCGAACAGGCAGAGCACCGAGTTGGCTCGGGCCACCTCGCGTCCGTCCTGCTGCACTGAGTAGCCCAGGCTGAACCTGGACGCCCCGACCTTGCCGACCCGCAGCACCACCTCTACCGGCGCCAGGCTGAACAGCACCGGCCCGAGGTACTCCACCTGATGGGAGACCACCATGGTGGCCGAGCCCAGCAGGTGTGCATTCGGGCCGGCCAGCAGCCACTCGACCCGCGCCTCCTGCAGGTAGTCGGCGATCACTGCGTTATTGACGTGGCCCTGCGCGTCAAGGTCCACCCAACGCAGCGGGACGCGGCTGCGGAACGAACTCACCCCTCGTCGACCGCGTCATCTTCATAGAGGGACGCGACCACGTCTGCGTACTGCTCGGTGACGACCTTCCGGCGGATCTTCATGTTCGGGGTGACGCCGCCGTCGTCGACGCTAAATTCTGCCGGCAGGATGGCGAAGCGCTTCACGGTCTCCCAGCGCTCCAGCTTGGCGTTTGCCGAGTGGATGAACCGCTCGATGGTGCGACGCAGCTCGTCGGACTGGGTCAGCTCCTCGTACGACAGTTCGGTCAGCCCCTTGCGAGCAGCCCACTTGGCAAGGTTGTCGCGATCCATCGTGATCAACGCCGAGATGTACTTGCGGCCGTCCCCAACCGCGACCACCTGCGAAACGTACGGAATGGTGGCCGCGATCACACCCTCGACCTTCGCCGGCGCGACGTACTTGCCGCCGGAGGTCTTCATCAGGTCCTTCTTGCGATCAGTGATCGAGAGGAAGCCATCCGCGTCCAGCTTGCCGATATCGCCGGTGTGGAACCAGCCATCGACCAGCACTTCGGCGGTGCGCTCCGGGTCGTTGTGGTAGCCGCGCATGACCGCCGGGCCCTTGATCAGCACCTCGCCGTCGTCCGCGATCCGGATCTGGGTGCCGGGCAGCGCCGGACCGACCGTCCCGAACCGCGGCGGCAGCGGCAGGTTCACGCAGCTGACCGCACCGGTCTCGGTGAGCCCGTAGCCCTCGGCGACCACCAGGCCGGCGGAGTAGAACCACGCCTGCACCTGCGCGTTCAGCTTGGCCGAACCGGAGATGAAGAAGTCGATGTTGCCACCAACGCGATCCTTCAGCTTGCTGAAGACGAGGTGGTCGGCGACGGTATAAGCCAATCGCATGGCCGGTGGTAGCGGCTTGTCGGCCAGGCGGTACTCGCGGGACGCGCGGCCGACCGCGAACGCCCAGCGTGCGATCTTGCCCTTGATGCCGCCGCGCGGCGAGGCCAGCATCACCGCGGCACGGACCTTTTCGAAGATGCGCGGCGCACCGCACATGAAGGTTGGCCTCACCTCGCCGAGGCCGCTGACGATGTGGTCGACCCGGCCGTCCACCGCGCTGCTGAAGCCGATCGCGAGCTGGATCGTGAGCAGATCCTTGCCGAAGACGTGGGACAGCGGCAGCCACAGGTACTGGACGGCGGTGTCGGCGATGATCTCCATCGCGTCCAGCACGAACGCCTGGTAAACCCAGCAACGATGGCTGAGCTCGACACCCTTCGGCATGCCGGTGGTGCCCGAGGTGTAGATCAAGGTGGCCAGCCCGTCGTGGGTGGCGGACTCGATTGCCCGGTCGACCACACCGGGATCGGACGCGAGCAACTGGCGGCCACGCTCGGCAAGCTGGCTCCAGCCGAGCGTGCGCTCACCGTCCCCTTCGCCGTCCATCAGGATGATGTGCCGCAGTTGGGCGGCAGCATCGCCGGCGGACTCGAGCTTCGCCACCTGCTCGGCGTTCTCGGCGACCAGGATCACCGATCCGGAGTCGGTGACGATGTGTGCGAAATCGGCGCCCTGGGTATTCGGGTAGACGGTCGTGGTTGCGCCGCCGGCGGCGTTGATCGCGAAGTCGGCGAGGATCCACTCGATCCTGGTGTTGGCGACGATCGCGACCCGCTCCTCGAGCTGGAGCCCTAGGGAGAGCAGCCCGGCGGCGAGGTCGAAGACCTGCCGTCCGGTCTCGGCCCAGTCGATAGAGACCCAGTTGTCCTTCGCGTCCGGGTAGCGGAAGGCCTCCTTGCCGGGCGTCTTGGCAACACGCCAGCGGAACATCGCGCCAACCGTGGGTGGCGCCGCGCTGACTATGGCATCGACGTCGATCATCTTTGCTCCCTCACATCCACCGTTGGATCGTCTGTGCAGTCTAGGGTGGCCTGCGCCTTGCTGGAAGGACCTCGCCGCGCCACAGTCCCCGTCCCACCCGCCGCAAGCAGCCTCCACGCTCTCCCGCGATTCGCGCCAGCGAAACTGACGTTTGCCGGGGAATGTTCCCCGGCAAGTGTCAGTTTCGCTGGCGGGAAGCTGGACGGGGCCGCCGCTGACTCGAAGCACCTGAGCGGATTGTTGAATCGTAAACTTCATTGATAGAGTGGCGCCCATGACCACGCAACTCCAACCTCGATGGCTGAGCACCGAGCAGCAGCAGATCTGGCGCACCTACCTGAACGGTGTGGCTGCGATCAGCGAGACGCTGGAGGCGGAGTTGCGTCCATTCGGCCTGGATCTGGGCGAGTACGAGATCCTCGTGCACCTGTCGGAGTCTCCGGACCACGCGTTGCGCATGTCCGACCTGGCCGAGCGGGTGCGGCAATCGCGCTCCCGGCTCACCCACACCATCTCGCGTATGGAGGCCAAGGGCATCGTCAGCCGCACCGCGTGTCCGTCCGATCGGCGCGGGGTGATTTCGGTACTCACTGACGCGGGCCATCAGCTGCTGGTGGCGGCGGCTCCGCACCATGTCGAGTCCGTTCGGCGCGCGCTGGTAGACCCCGTCGACCCGGCCGACTTCGCAGCACTGGGGCGGGCCATGCAGGCCGTCCTGGACGTGACAGACTGACCGGGTGCCGGACGCCGCAGGGTTCACCGAACAGGTCTCTGCGCTGGCCGGCGCCGGCTGGCCCGTCGACTCGCGGACGCTGACCCGGGCGCTCTATTCATCTGACGCATCGCTCTATCGGGTGCCGCCCGCCGCAGTGTCCCGCCCGGCCAGCGTGCCGGAACTCGTCGATGTAGTGGACGCGGCCCGCGCGGCGGGGCTACCTGTAACCACCCGTGGCGCCGGCACCTCGATCGCCGGCAACGCCGTCGGCACAGGCCTGATCCTCGACAGCACCCGGCTGTCCCGGATCGCCCACCTGGACCCGATCACCAAGGCGGCCATCGTGGAGCCGGGCGTGATCCCGGCACGCCTGACCGCAGCGGCGGCCCGGCACGGCCTGCGTTTCGGCCCCGACCCGTCCACCTCGGATCGCTGCACCATCGGCGGGATGATCGGCAACAACGCGTGCGGCCCGCGCGCGCTCGGGTACGGCCGCACGGCCGACAATGTGCTGGGGCTGGACGTCATCACCGGCACCGGCGAGCGGCTCAGCCTCGCGTCCGGCACGGTTGCGCACGCCAACTCCCCCGCGCTCTCCGCCCTGCATGAACTCGTGCAGGCCAACCTCGGGATCATCCGCACCCAGTTCGGCCGCTTTCCCCGGCAGGTGTCCGGTTACAGCCTGGAGCACCTGCTGCCCGAGAACGGGTTCGATGTCGGGCGATTCCTCGTCGGCTCAGAGGGCACCCTCGCGGTGGTCACCGGCGCCCGGCTGCGCCTCGTCGAAGACCTCCCCCACCGGGTCCTGGTGGTCCTCGGCTACCCCGACATGGCGCTCGCCGCCGACGCCACACCCGTCGTGCTGGAGTTCCGGCCCACCGCGGTGGAGGGCTTCGACCGGCGCATCCTCGACGTGGTCGGACGCCTGCGCGGGTCGTCGGCGGTGCCCACCCTTGCCGCCGGTGACGGCTGGCTCTTCGTCGAACTCACCGACGCCGACGCCGATCGGCTTGCCGAGCGGGCCGGCAAGCTCGTGGCCGCAGCCGGTGCGCTGGCCGCCCAGCTGATTTTCGACCCGGACGAAGCAGCCAGGCTGTGGCGTATCCGGGCCGACGGTGCCGGGTTGGCCAGCGTGGGGTTGGCCCGTCCGGCCCATTCCGGCTGGGAGGACGCCGCCGTGCCACCGGCCGTGCTCGGCGCCTACCTGCGCGACTTCGACCGGCTACTGGCCGCACACGACCTTCACGGCCTGCCGTACGGGCACTTCGGCGAGGGCTGTGTGCACGTACGGATCGACTTCAACCTCGCCGGCGCCACCGGTGTGACGGGCTACCGCGCTTTTGTGGAAGAAGCCGCCGAACTGGCCGCTGGCTACGGTGGATCGTGTTCCGGCGAGCATGGGGACGGCCGCGCGCGCTCGGAACTGCTGCCGAAGATGTACTCCACTGAGGCGCTGGCGCTGTTCGCAGCGGTGAAGCAGATCTTCGACCCGGACAACCTGCTCAACCCCGGCGTCCTGGTGGATCCCCGCCCAATGGACGCCGACCTGCGCCTACCCGCCGCGGCGGGCTCGCGACTGTCCGGGCTCGACCGGACGTTCGTCGCCGACGTCCATCGCTGCACCGGGGTGGGCAAGTGCCTAGCGGACACCGGCGGCGTGATGTGCCCGTCCTACCAGGCGACCGGACGCGAGCAGGACTCGACCCGAGGCAGGGCGCATGCGCTGCAGGAGATGGTCAACGGGACCCTGGTGACCGGCGGCTGGCGCGCGCCGGAGGTTCACGAGGCCCTGGAACTGTGCCTGTCCTGCAAGGCCTGTGCCACCGAGTGCCCCACCGGCACTGACGTAGCCGCGTACAAGTCGCGGGTGTTGGCCGAGGCTTATCGGCACCGCCTGCGTCCGCGCAGCCACTACGCGTTGGGACGGCTGCCACGCTGGGGCCGGCTGGTCACGGCGGTGCCGGGTCTGGCGGCGGTCGTCAACGCCGCTCTCGCCGCACCGGTGCTTGGAACGGCTGCGAAGTGGCTGGCCGGAGTGGATTCGCGGCGGCTGCTGCCGAAGTTCGCCGACCGGCGCGCGCGTTCGCGTCCAGACCCATTGGTGAGCGGACGGCGCGCAGTGGTCTGGGTGGACTCCTTCACCGACACCCTGGACGCGACGCGCCTCGACGCCATGCTGGCCGTGCTGGTGGGTGCCGGGTTCGCGCCGACGATCCTGCGGCGGACGGCGTGCTGCGGACTGCCTTGGATCACCACCGGCCAGCGCGCCGAGGCGGCACGGCTGTTGAGCCATGCGGTGGAGTTGCTGCATCCGATCGTGGCCGCTGGCACGCCGATCGTGGGCCTCGACCCGTCCTGCGTCGCGGTCTGGCGGTCCGACGCGGCCGATCTCGTGGTCGACGTTCGGCTGGCCGAAGTGGCCGCGGGCATCCACACGCTCGCCGAACTGCTCACCACCCTCCCGGAATGGTCACCGCCCGATCTCCACGGCACGGTGGTCGTTGCCCAGCCGCACTGCCACCACTCGTCCGTCCTCGGCTGGGATGCTGACGCCGCGCTGCTCGCGCGCACTGGAGCACAGGTTGTCACGGTCTCGGGCTGCTGCGGGCTCGCCGGCAACTTCGGGGTGGAGATCGGGCACTACGAGACGTCCGCCGCCGTCGCGCAGAACCACCTGCTGCCCGCGGTGGCCGCCGCCGGGCCGGACGCGGTGCTGCTGGCCGACGGCTTCTCCTGCCGGCTTCAACTCGCCGACCTGGCCGGCCGTCGCGCGCTCACCCTCGCTGAACTACTCACCCTGCCGGCAGCCCACCGGTAACCCAAAGCCTCCGGACGCTGGCATACTGGACGCCGCTCCACACCCAGCTCTGCAAGGATTGATCGCCATGCCCGAATTCGTGTTCACGATGCATAACGTCCGCAAGAAGCTGGGCGAGAAGCTGGTGCTCGACAACGTCACGCTGTCGTTCTTCGAGGGCGCCAAGATCGGCGTGGTCGGCCCGAACGGTGCCGGCAAGTCGACGATGCTCAAGCTGATGGCCGGCCTGATCCACGCCGACAACGGCGATGCGATGCTCGGCAAGGGCAAGACCGTCGGCATCCTGCAGCAGGAGCCGCCGCTCACCGAAGGCAAGACCGTGCTGGAGAACATCCACGAAGGGGTCGCCGAGACCAAGGGCATGCTGGACCGGTTCAACGAGATCTCGCTGGCCATGGCCGAGCCGGACGCCGACTTCGACGCACTACTCGCCGAGATGGGCGAACTCCAGACCGAACTCGACCACCGCAACGCGTGGGATCTGGACTCCCAGCTTGATCAGGCAATGGACGCCCTGCAGTGCCCGCCGCCGGACGCGATCGTCGACGTGTTGTCGGGTGGCGAGCGGCGCCGCGTGGCGCTCTGCAAGCTGCTGCTGCAGCAGCCCGACCTGCTGCTGCTCGACGAGCCGACCAACCACCTGGACGCCGAGAGCGTCAACTGGCTGGAGGGGCACCTGAAGACCTACCCGGGCGCGGTGCTTGCGGTCACCCACGACCGGTACTTCCTGGACAACGTGGCCGAGTGGATCTGCGAGATCGACCGCGGCCAGCTGCACCCCTACGAGGGCAACTACTCCACCTACCTGGAGACCAAGAAGGCCCGCCTGCAGATCGAGGGCAAGAAGGACGCCAAGCGCGCCAAGATCCTTGAGCGCGAACTGGAATGGGTGCGCTCGAACCCCAAGGCCCGCCAGGCGAAGAGCCGTGCCCGCCTGGCTCGCTACGAGGAGCTCGCCGCCGAGGCCGACCGCAACCGCGCCGTCGACCTGGCCGAGATCAACATCCCGCCGGGCCCGCGACTGGGATCCGACGTGCTCGAGGCGAAGAAGCTCACCAAGGGCTTCGGCGACCGGGTGTTGATCGAGGACCTCAGCTTCACCCTGCCGCGTGCCGGCATCGTCGGCATCATCGGCCCCAACGGCGTGGGCAAGACCACCCTCTTCAAGATGCTCATCGGCGAAGAGCAGCCCGACAGCGGCGAACTCAAGGTGGGCAGCACCGTCAAGTTCTCCTACGTCGACCAGGGTCGCTCCGGCATCGACGCGGGCAAGAACGTCTGGGAGGTCGTCTCTGACGGGCTCGACCACATCAAGGTCGCGAGCTTCGAGATGCCGTCGCGAGCCTACGTCGCGTCCTTCGGGTTCAAGGGTCCCGACCAGCAGAAGCTGGCTGGGGTGCTCTCCGGCGGTGAGCGCAACCGACTGAACCTCGCACTCACCCTGAAGATGGGCGGCAACGTGCTGCTGCTGGACGAGCCCACCAACGACCTCGACGTCGAAACCCTGCAGTCACTCGAAGACGCGCTGCTGGAGTTTCCCGGCTGCGCCGTGGTGATCTCCCACGACCGCTGGTTCCTCGACCGCGTGGCGACCCACATCCTCGCGTGGGAGGGCACCGACGAGGACGACGCGGTGTGGTTCTGGTACGAGGGCAACTTCGCCGACTACGAGGAGAACAAGGTCGCCCGACTCGGAGTCGAAGCTGCCCGTCCGCACCGCACCGCGCACCGCAAGCTCACCCGCGGCTGAACTCGTCAGGGGATCCGCGAAACGGTCTCCGGCGGCAGTTCAATCGACCGGTCTGCTGGGCCGCGCGCCCGGCACTTCGAGATCAGCTCTACGCCGGAATGGTGTTTGGCCGCGGGCGTGGTGCGGTCAGCCGCGCCACAGCCGGGACAACCAAGGCTCGGGAATGGTCTTCCGGCACGTCTCGGGCTTCGTCCACAACCGCTCCGCCGCGAACCAGTAGCTCAATCACGTGACCGACGATCGCGGCCAGGTCGAAGGACGGGTCCATCAGCCACTGGTTCTGCAGTCCGTCGGAGACAGCCATGATGACCCGAGTGGCGAGCAGCGGCTCGAGGCCTGAGGCGAAGCTCGGGTCAGCCTCCCGTTCGAGCCGTAACGATTCCGCGACCCAGCGGTGGAAGTCCCTGTTTCTGGACGCCAAGTAGGTTCGCGCCGGCCCCTCACCTGCCGCCGCGATCGCGGAAAGCTGCACATACAGCTGGGTCAGCCCGGGTTCCTTGGTGTTGCCCGCAAGGTTCGCCAGGAACCGTTCGGCAGTCTCGGCCCCCTGCGGAGGCCCGACCCGGGCCCACGCGAGCTGATCGCTGCGCCGAAGCACCTCGACGAACAGGTCTTCCTTGGAGTCGAAGTAGTGCAGCACTCCGGCCTGGGTGAGACCAACCGCATCGGACAGTTCGCGCAGGGACGCGTGGCCGTAGCCCTCCCGTGCGATGACCTCCAGGGCGGAAGTCAGGATCTCTTCGCGCTTGGCGATTCCCTTTGCGTAAGAACCCTTCCGTCCCATGCGAACGATCCTAGGGCCGAACCGATCGAACTGACTTGACCGGGAGCATGTTGAGATCCAGATTGGTTGATCGAGCGCAATCGACGGTGAGAATCGGTACGAGTCTCAGGCCACGGCGGCTACACCATCCGCTTGCGAGTCGGCCTCAGCCGACCAGACCTCCTCCTGGAGTTCGGTGGCCATCACCATTTCACCGAGGTTCACCTGAACCTCTTCGACCGGCGGTCGGACGTTCTTGGTGAACTCCGTGACTCCCCGGTTGAGGTCGTGCCCGACCGCGAGGGCCTCAAGCACCAGCCGCTCCCGCGAGACCCCCTGGTCGTCCTTCCAGCGGCTAGTGCGCAGCTTGCCCACCACGACTGCGGGATCGCCCTTGGCGATACTGTCGCGAACGTTCTCCGCCAGCGCACGGCTGCACGTGACGCCGATCCAGGTCGTCTCACCATCAGACCATTCGCCGCCGCGCCGCAGTCGCGGCGTGCAGGCCAGCCGGAAGCTGGCGAAGACCAGGTCTTCCCGCACCTGCCGGTACTCCACCTCACTGCCGACATAGCCGGTCATCCAGATCACTGCATCCATGTTCTTCCTTCCTCTCTGCCTTCACTATCGGCAGGAGGCCGGTTTCGGCGTCAGCGAGTTTGGTCGACTGTGGATGAATCTGGGCCTGTGGATAACTGGGCAGAAGAGTCGACGGGCTCAGCCCATTGCGGTGCGCAGCGCTTTGCGCGCAGTCGCGTAGCGGGCCAACTCGGACTCGACCGGGACCAGCACCTCGCTGGCCACCACGTCCGCCACCGCCTCGTCCAGACTGCGTTGAGCCGTCCGGGCGTGGCTGTTGGCGCCCATCTCGACGAACGCCCGCCCCAATACGGCCAACAGGATGCCGCCGAGCACTCCCCCGACCAGCAGCCAGGTGCCCGCAGGAATCGAGTACCACAGCACCGTCGGCAACGGCGGTAGTCCCATACTGGCCAGCACTGGACCGGAGAACAGCCACGCTGCTCCCGCGACCACCGCAGCGATGAGCAGCCACTGCAGCACCCCGAACAGGGCCCACCACCAGGTGCCCCTGCGCACCGTCAGGTCGGCGCCGGCGATGGCCCGATCCAGGTCGTCCAGCAGCTTTTCCTCGTTGCCCTGTACGGCCCCCTTGACCGCGAGCATCCAGCCACGCGGGAGCCCGTCCGATGCCACATCGACCAGCTCGCGCAACGCCTGGTCGACCCGCGCGCGCTGCACCGAAGTAGCCTTCGGCAGGGAAGTCCGATTCACCTCCGTGGGACTGTGCTCGCCCTTCGGCAGGTCGAGCCGCAACTTCCGCAGCGGATCCGGCTTCAGCCGGGCAATCCAGGTGACGAAGGGCCAGCCGGTGGCCGCCGCCCCACGCTTGCGCCAGGCCCGACGCACCCCGTCCACCACCACCGGGACGCCGGCGGCGTCACCCAGCACGCTCACCAGTTGCCGACGCACCCGGTTGTTGATGTCCGGCTCAGCGGACGCGCCGAGTTCCGCGGCCAGCTCGCCGGCCGTGACGCTCACATCGGCAGCCAGCCGCTTGGTCATGGCCTGCTTGTTGGCGACCGTTCGGGCCAAAGCCGACCGCAACTCCGCGACGCCGGTGCCCCGCAGCGCCGAGGTTGCCATGATCGGCGTGGCCCGAAGGCCCTCGCTGTCCAGCAGCCGTCGCAGGTCGCTCAGGCAACGGTCGAGTTCAGCCGGCGGCAGCCGGTCGGCCTGGTTGAGCACCACCATCATCACGTCCGCGTACGGCGCGAGCCGTTTGAGATAGCCGTCGTGCAGGGCCGCGTCCGCGTACTTCTGGGGGTCGACCACCCAGATCAGGGCATCCACCAGCTCAACCAACCGGTCTACCGTCAGCCGGTGTCCCAGTTCGGTCGAGTCGTGGTCGGGCAGGTCCAACAGCACCAGGTCGGAGAACTCCGACGGGCCGGACGGCACCAGGTGCCGCTTGGTCACGTCGAGCCAGTCCAGCAACTCGTGCGGCAGCTCGGTACCCCAGCTGACCGCCAGGGGCTTCGACGTGGTCGGCCGCCGCACCGCGACCCGAGCCAGTTCAGTCTCGGTGATCGCGTTGAAGAGGCTGGACTTACCCGAACCGGTCGCTCCGGCGAAAGCCACGACCGTGTAGCTGCCGCTCAGCGCAACCCGCTCGCCCGCCCTGGCGACGATGGCCTTCGCCTTGGCCACCAGTTGGGCGTCGCTGCGTCCGGATGCCGCATCGACGGCCTCGCCGAGCGCTCGGACCCGTCTGGCGAGATGATCGTCGGCCGCGCTCACTGTTCGTCCTCACTGGCGAGGACTTCAGCGGTGATCGCAATGTCCTGATCGGTGGCGGACGGGTTCGGCAGGGCCACATGCTCGACCGGCTGATCTGTAGTCGACCGATCCAACAACGACGGGGTCTGCGCACGCTCGACCAGCCGAGCTGGGGAGACCGGCTGATCCGACAGGGCCAGCTCCCCCGGCAAGGTCAGCCGGCCGTCGGCTGCGCGGGTCGCGTCCACCTCAGCCACCGCGGCCAGCAACTGCTCGGCCTGGTCGGGGGCGGCGTCCACCCCGTCCACCGCGGCGAGATAGCGGCTCAACTCAGCGGCCAGCACGGCCTCGACCCGAGCGTCCAGATCGGTTTTGGCCTGCTTGGCCAACCGGCGGACCGCGTCCTCACCGAAGATCGCTTCCAGCACCCGCTGGGCCAACACCGCAGTGCCGCCGGCCACCCCGACCTCGGCGCCGATCAGCCCACCGGTCTGGGAGAAGACCAGAACCATCAGCGCCACCCCGACCCCGTTGACGCCGAGCGCCCAGAACCGTGCCGCGGACTTCTTCGCTGCGCCCTCACGACTCACCAACTCAAGCACATCGCCTTGCCAGGAGCGGACGGCGTTAGCCGCGGCCAGCGGATAATCCCGGGAGGCACGACTGAGGTCCTCCTTGGTCGCGGCCAGCAACTCCCGCCCGGCCGGATGCGCCTGCCAGGCCGACTCGACCCGCCGCGCGGCAGCTTCGCCCTCCTCGCGGATCAGCACTTCCATGCCCGATTCGACGGCCGCCTTCATGTCGAGAGCCTGCTTGGGCTCGCCCTTGATCGCAGCCACCAGGCGGTCGCGCAGCCAGCCAATCTTCTGCTCGACAGCACGGAAGAACTCCCCCGTGCCCACGAAGTCGTGCCAGCGCGCCAGCACTTCGCCGCGCAGCAGGGTGCCGTCCGCGGTCTGCACCGAGATAGTCCGGACGGCTTCGGCGAACGACTTCTCGGCGTCACTGCGAAGCGTGTCCAGGCTGGCGGCCTGCGCCTCAGCGGCCGCAGCGATTCCCGGCGCACCAGCGAGGAGCGCTCCGATCGCACCGTCCAGGGTCTGCAGCACCACCCGGTTGCGACTCACCGCGTCCGCGGCCAGCTCGCCCAGCCAGTCCCGGATCGGCGCCACCGCGGTGTTCGGCAGCAGTCCGGTGGCGTCGACGTCGGTCTCCGGCACCGCGAACAACGGCGATGAGCCGAGCCCGCGCTGGCCCATCATCTGCCCGAGGTGCGCCGGCACCTCGCCCATCGCCGCCGGCGGCACGCGGTCGAGCACCACCGCCACCACGGCATGGCGCTCGGCCGCGGTGCGCAGGTAGTCCCAGGGCACCGCGTCGGCGTACCGGGCGGCGGTGGTCACAAACAGCCAGAGGTCGGCGGCAGCCAGGAGCTGGGCCGCCAGCGCTCGATTTTCGGCAACCACCGAGTCGACGTCGGGGGCGTCCAGGATCGCCAGCCCGCGCGGCAGGGTGGGTTCGGCGACCACCTGCAGCGTGCGGGCGTCGCTGGCGGTCCTGGTGCTGCGGGCCAGCCCAGGCAGGATCTTGTCGGACGCGAACCACTCCGCATCGTCGGGGTGGTGCACCAGTACCGGCGAGCGGGTGGTTGGCCGGATCACGCCCGGCGCGGTCACCACCCGGCCGAGCAGTGAGTTGACCAGCGTGGACTTGCCAGCGCCCGTCGAGCCGCCGATCACGGCCAGCAGCGGGGCGTCCAGCCGGTCCAGCCGAGGCAGCACGTAGTCGTCGAGTTGGGCCACATAACCCCGGGCACGAGCCAGCGCGTCCGCGGAGCCGGGCAACTCCAGCGGCAATCGGACGCCGGCGAGGGCATCGCGAAGACGGACGAGGGACGCAGCCAAGCGTCCAGCGCTCATACCCGCCTCCTAACCAGGTGGCGGACCCCACTTCGGGTCCACAGCCGAGTACCCAGGCGATCCTAGCGGGGCGGCACCCGGCCGCGCTGGCCAGTTGCCCCCGATTCCTGACGGACCGGGGTACGCGGGCGGCACGTACCCGACCGCCCGCGGACGGCGGATGCGTGGCAGGTTGAGCCTCAGTCCCCTCGGGTCGGCGATGGCGATGCCCCGAAGGCTCTGCGCAGTCTCCACCAGCTCACGGGCGCGGACGTTGCCGGCCTCGTCGTAAACGCCCCTGATCTGCCCGTCGCGCAGGTAGGCGAGCTCGGTCAGCGTCCGCTGCAAGTGCAGGGTGGCGGTGAACGTGCGCCAACCGCGGGTGATCGCCACCAGCAGGGCCCACAGCCGCGTCCGGAGCTTCGCGAAAACCATCGGGTCGGACGCGGGCAGCCAACCGAGCCGGACGTAGTCGTCCAAGCGCAGGGCGAGCACCCGGCCCTGCTTGAACACCTGCCGAACCACGTAGATCACTGCGGACAACACCATCGGCAGCGCCACGAAGGCGTACACGAACATCTGGCCGTTCTGGTCGTTCAGGCTGGCCTGGGAGTTGAAGATCATGTGCAGCAGGGCGGCCGCACCGTAACCGATCACCGGGGCGAGCACGCGCACCACCTTGCTGCGGGTGCGCAGCGCCACCGCCACGCCGATGCCGGTCATCATCGTGAACAGCGGATGCCCGAAGCAGGTCCAGAAGCCGCGCAGCCAGACGATCTGATTGACCGCCGCGTCCGCGTCGCCAACCCCGATGTTCTCGCTGGAGTAAACGATCGCCCTGGCGTAGTAGATGATGTTCTCGGTGAACGCGAAACCGGCAGCTGACAAGCCCGCGAGCACGATCACCGACACCTTGGAGACCAGCCGGTACCGGGCGATCACCGCGATCAGGAAGAGCACGGACGCCTTCGCGGCCTCCTCCACGAACGGTGCGATGAAGATCGCCGCGCGGGCGCTGGTGGCTGGGTCGCCGTTGCCGGTGACCGCCATCTGCTGGGCGGCCCAGGTATTGATGTGCAGCGAGACGAAGGTGGCGATGCTCCCGCCCCAGCCGAGCGTCAGGAACCAGACCGCGAGGCGCTGCGGACGGTACCGGTCGGCCCAGATGAAGACCACCGTCCAGAACGCCAGCGTCGGCAGCGCCAGCCAGGCTGCACGACGGATGGCCGCGGAATTGATGCCTGGGATCACACCCCCGGTCACCGGCACGTCCGCGGTGATCGTGAAGTACTGCGAGAACAGCGCGGCGGTGTAGGCGAGGGTGAGCGCGACGATCGCCCAGGTCCAGCCCGACTTGAGCAGCCGTTTCGGCAGTGGCAGCGAGTGATCGACGGGTCCGGGTAGGTCGTTGCGCCGTCGCGCCAACTCGGCCACCGGATTCGTCATGGCGCCCAGCGTACAAGGGGCCGACGACGGGACTTGCGCGAATCAAACTGAACGGTACAGTTTGATTCATGACCACTGCGTTGAGCCCGCGCAGAGCAGCCAAACGCGCACAGATCAGTGCCGCAGCGCGGAAGCTGTTCCTCGCCCAGGGGTTCGCAGCCACGTCGATGGACGCGGTCACCGCCGAGGCCGCGGTCAGCAAGCAGACCCTCTACGCCTACTTCCCAACCAAGATCGACCTGCTCGGCGATGTGATCCTCAACGGCATCAGCCAGCTGGTGATGGACCCACCAGACCTGGACCGGATGCGCACCCTGGAAGACCTGCGGCGCAACCTGGTCGAGTTCTCCGTCCGGCTCACCGCAAACTTGCTACAGCCGGAGTCGATCGCCCTGGTGCGGCTCGTGCTGGGCGAGGTCTTCCGCGTGCCCGAGCTACGCAGCGGGTTCCGGGAGGCGCTGCCCGGCCAGGTGCTCGACCGCACCGAGAAGCTGCTCCGGTACAGCGCCGAGTTGGACCTGATCCGCCTGGACGATCCTGAGCTGTCCGCGCGGATGTACGTCGGCTCGATGATGACCTACATCGCGCTGGACGGCTTCCTCAGCGTGGAACCGAGCGGGCCGCCGCCGCGAGCCGAGCTGGAGAAACTGGTCGATGTCTTCCTGACCACTGTGACGCGGTCATGAAGCGCTTCGCAGCCGTACTGGTCGGCACCCTCCTGGTCGCCGGCTGTGCCCCGGCACCCGCTGAGCTGGTGGTCGCCGGCAGGGTCAAGGATCGCCTGGAGACCGTCGCGGTACCGACCCTGGCGATGCCCGCGGTCAACCTTGATGCCGGCTTCGAATCGTCCGGCCAGCGCACCGCGGACGCCAGCCGCACCGCGTCCACCTACGCGCTCGGCTCGTTCATACAGCTCGCGGACGTCCTGGTGGCCGAGGGCGACACCGTGCGAGTCGGCCAAACCCTGGCCACGCTGGATGCGTCCGGGTTGGAAGCACAGGTGCAGGTCGCGAAAGCGGACGCGAAGGTCACCGCCGCCCAAGTCGACCTGCTGGCCGCGGCCATCGACAAGACGGACGACAAGGCCGAAGAGGTCGCCGACAAGACGGCCGATGTGAAGAAGGCCATCAACACCCTCACCGACACCAAGGCCAAGTTGGTGAAGGCGCGCAAGCAGCTGAAGAAGCAGCGGCCACTAGTGGCCAAGCAACTCAAGCAGGCCCAGGAACTGCTGGCCAACTACCCGCCCGTCCCGGTGCCAGGCATACCCAGCCGCGAGGAGTTGCAGCAGGGCATCGCCAAGCTGAAGGCCGCGCTGAAGAAGATGGACGCGGGCCTTAAGAAGATCAACACCAACCTGCCCAAGCTCGAAAAGGGGCTACGCAAGGCCAAAGACGGACTCGAGAAGCTGGCTGATGCAGCCGACAAGATCACCGATGCCCGCGCCGGCCTGGTCGACCTCAAGGAACTCGCCGAGATCGCCGCCGACACCATGCAGGTGCCGATCGAACTCGCGCAGGTGCAGTTCAAGCTCGCCGTGCTCACCGCACCTGCGAACGGGGTCGTGGTGAGCGTTGCCGCCAGCGGGGACCGGCTGGCGCCGGGGGCGACCGCGGTGGCCATCCGTCCGGCCACGCCAAGCAAGGTGACCGCCTGGCTCTCCCCCGTCCAGCTCGGCCAGGTCTGCGTGGGCGACGAAGCCAGCGTCGCCGGGGACTGGGGCAACGCCGCCACCCCAGCCACGCTCACCCGGATCGCTCCCGCAGCCGAATACCCGCCGACCTCGGTGCCCACCGAGGAGGTCCACCTGACCAGGGCGGTCGAGGTGGAGTTCACCGCCACCGCCCAGTTGCCGGCCGGCGTGCCGGTCGAGATCACCATCAACGGCTGCCGATTCGCAGCCGACCACGAAGAAGGCAGATAGCCATGGCCGCACACACCCGCAAGCACCCGCCGATTCCGGTGATCGTAGTCGTCCTCCTCGCCCTGATCGGCGGCGGCATCTGGTGGTGGTGGAGCTCGACCCAGCCCGCCGCGAGTGCCGAGGCGCAACTCAGCGGTGCGGTCGAGGCCAACACCTACCAGGTCGCCTCCGCGCTGTCCGGACGCGTGATCGAAGTCAAGGTTGCCGAGGGCGACCGGGTGGCCAAGGACGACGAGCTCGTGCGTCTGGACGACTCGGCGTTCAAGCTGCAATTGGAGCAGGCCAAGCAGGGCGTGGTGGCCGCCAAGGCCGCGGTGACGAACGCAAAGGACGACGACGATGCCACCAAGGCAGACGTCAAGGCAGCCGAGGCACGACTGGCCCAGGCCGAGGCCGCAGTGAAGCTGGCCCAGGTCCAACTGGGCTACACCGTGGTCACCGCGCCCCGCGCCGGCACGGTCACCTCTCTGACGACCAACGCCGGACAGAACGCCGCGCCTGGCAAGACTCTGCTCACCCTGGTCGATCCAGCCGACCTCTTCGTCCGCGTGTTCGTACCGGAGACCCAGATCGGCAGAGTCTTGATTGGTCAAGCTGCGACGGTAACCACCGATTCCAGCGCCGACAGCTACTCGGGCACGGTGAGCTTCATCGCCAGTGAGTCCGAGTTCACGCCGAACAACGTCCAGACCAAGGAACAGCGGGTCAAGCTGGTCTACGAAGTGCGCGTACGCCTGAACGACGCCTCCGGCACGCTCAAGGCCGGCATGCCGGTGGATGTGGCCTTCGCCTGATGAGTACCACTGGTCCACCGGCGGATCTGGGCGTGATCGATGACACTCTCGCCGTCCGCATCCGTGGGCTACGGCGCACCTTCGGTGAGACCGTGGCCATCGCCGACATCGACCTCGACGTTCCCGCCGGCGCGGTCTTCGGCCTGCTCGGCCCGGACGGGGCGGGCAAGTCGACCCTGATCCGGATGCTGGCCACCGTGCTCACCCCGGACGCCGGGGATGCCGAAGTCTTCGGGCACTCAGTGACCCGGGAAGCCGCTCTGGTCACACCGCGCATCGGCTACATGAGTCAACGCTTCTCGATGTACCCGGATCTCTCAGTTTCGGAGAACCTCAACTTCTTCGCCACCATTCGCGGCGTGAGTCGCGCCGACCGCCGGACGCGCTCGAAGGCGCTGCTCGAGAGCATGGGCCTGGCCGAGTTCACCGATCGGCAGGCTCAGTTCCTGTCCGGTGGCATGAAGCAGAAGCTGATGCTGGCCACCACGCTGATGCACGAACCCGACCTGCTGCTGCTCGACGAGCCGACCACCGGCGTCGACCCGGTCTCCCGCCGCGAGTTCTGGCGGATCCTCGCCGGGCTCCACCGGGCCGGCAAGTCGGTCGTCGTGGCCACCCCCTACATGGACGAGGCCGAACGCTGCACGCAGGTGGCCTTCATCGACAAGGGCGCGATCGGCGAGTCCGGGACGCCCGAAGAGATCAAGCAGCGCGTTCCGGGGCAGTTGGTCGAGGTCGTCGCCGCCGAACCGAGAGCCGCGCTGGCCGCGCTTCAGGACGTTCCCGGGGTCGCTTCGCCCCACCTGTTCGGCGATGTCGTGCGTGTGCTGTGGTCGGACGCAGTCGCGCCGGTGCAGCCGCTGGCCGCGGCCCTCGCCGAAGCAGCTATCGCGGACGTGGCCGTGCGGCCGATCCCGATGGACATGGAGAGCGTGTTCGCCTTCCTGGCCGATACCCGCGCGCCAGCTGCTGCCGGGAGCCTTGAGGGTGGCGAATCATGAAAGCCGCGTTGGTTCGAATCGGTGCGATCGTCCGGAAAGAGTTCCGCCACCTCGGCCGCGATTCCCGTACGTTGCTCGCGGTGGTGATCACGCCGGTAATCCAGCTGCTGCTGTTCGCCTACGCGATCAGCTTCGACGTCGAGCATGTGCCCACCATCGTGATCGATTTCGACCAGACCACGCAGAGCCGCGAGTACGCCAGCTTGTACAGTTCGTCGCCCTTCTTCAACGTCGTCCAACACGGTAGTTCAATGTCTGACGTCGACGCCGCTTTCGATGCCAACAGCGCCCGGGTGGCGATCGTCATCCCGTCCGGCTTCGCCAAGAGCCTCGCGGCCGGTGAACAGGCTCAGGTCGCCGTCCTCATCGATGGCAGCGAGCCCAACGCGGCCAAGGTGTCCCAGGCGTACTCGGTGGCACTCAACCAGCTCTACAGCCAAGAACTGACCCGCGACTGGGCGGACGCCCAGGGCCTGGACCTCTCCAGTCTCGGCATGCTCGAACCCCGCGTCCGCACCTGGTACAACCCCGAACGCCGCTCCTCGGACTTCCTGATACCCGGCCTGATGATCGTGATCATCGCCATCGTGACGGTCCAGCAGACCGCAGTCACCCTCGTCCGCGAGCGCGACCTCGGCACTCAGGAGCAACTCGAGATCAGTCCCATGCGCCGGGTCGAGCTGATGGTCGGCAAACTCCTGCCGTGGACGCTGATCGCGTTCCTCGACGTCGCCCTGATCACCGGTCTCGGCCGAACCATCTTCGAGGTACCACTACGCGGCAACTTCTGGACGCTGGCGGTCGGCGCGGCGTTGTTCGTGTTCGCATCCCTTGGCATGGGCCTGTTGATCTCGGCCATCGCGCCGTCGCTCGACACCGCCAACATCATCGCGATGCTGGTCGCCTTCCTGCCGTCCTTCCTGCTGTCCGGGTTCGCCTTCGCACTCGATCAGATCCCGACCTGGTTGGCGTGGATCAGCTACGCCTTCCCCGCGCGGTACATGGTGACCATCTCCCGCGGGGTGTTCCTCAAGGGGGCCGGCTTCACCGAGGTCTGGCCCGAGTTGGCGCTGCTGAGCGGCTATGCCCTGGTCATGATCGTGATCTCGTCCGTTCTCTACGGACGGAGGTCGTCACGATGAGCATCAAGCGCATTCGCCTGCTGATCTGGAAGGAATTCATCCAGCTGCGCCGAGACCCGATGCTGATCCGGCTGCTGCTGGTCATGCCCGTGGTGCAGCTGATCATGTTCGGCTACGTAGTCGCGGTGGACGTGCACAACCTGACCACCGCTGTCGTCGACCTCGACCGCTCGACCACCTCGCAGAAACTGGAGGCGGCATTCACCGGCTCGGGTTACTTCACGGTGACCCAGCACCCGGCCAGCGAGGACGATCTGCGCCCGCTGCTCGATCGAGGCACGGTGAAGGTGGCGCTGGTGATCCCCGAGGGCACGCACGACCGGCTGACCAGGGGAGAGACCGCACCGATCGGCATCATCGTGGACGGCTCGGACTCCCAGATCTCCGCGATCGGCAGTGGGTACGCGTCGCAGATCGTGGCGCAGTTCAACTCCGCCCGCCGCGACGAGCTTGGAGTGACGGTGGCCGCGCCAGGCGTGGACGCGCGCATCCGGGTGATGTTCAACCCGACACTCGACCCGGTCAACACCATGATCCCCGGATTGATGGCTGCGATCATGATGATTTCGTTGATGGTGATCATGAGCCAGGCCGTGGTGAAGGAACGGGAGTCGGGCACGCTGGAACAGATGTTCGTGACGCCGATCAAGGCCACCGAGTACCTGATCGGAAAGCTGACGCCGTACGCGGCGCTGGCGACCGCGCAGTTGCTGCTGGTCGCTGCCGGCGGCATCTTCTGGTTCCGGGTGCCGTTCAACGGTGACTTCTGGGTAGTGCTGGTCGGCCTGCTGCTGTTCATGTTCACCTGCCTCGGGCTTGGGTTGCTGATCTCCCTGGTCTCGCGCACCCGGCACCAGGCGCAGCAGGCGGTGATGTTCCTGATGATCCCCACGATGGTCCTCTCGGGCTTCATTTTCCCGATCCAGTCGATGCCCGCGGTCATCCAGCCGCTGACCAACCTGATCCCGCTCACGTTCGCCCTGGAAGTGCTGCGCGGGGCCTTCGTCAAGGGGAGCAGTTTCGAAGCCCTGGCGGTGCCATTGCTCGCGCTGGCAGGTTTCGGCGTGGTCATCTTCTCCGCAGCCGTGATCGCCACCCGCCGCAGGATCGCAGAGTGAGGAAGGGGCGATGATGGGGTCTCGATCCTTTGACAAGCTCAGGGCAGGCCAAGCGCGACCAGCAGATCAGCGCTCAGAGCGGCCGATCGCCGACCTCAGCGAAGCCGCCACCAGCCCCGCGATCGCCGTCAGCGGCCTCACCAAGAGGTTCGGCGACTTCACCGCGGTCGACAACATCGACTTCGAGGTGCCCCGCGGCCAGGTTTTCGGCTTCCTCGGCCCGAACGGCTCGGGGAAGACGACGACCATCCGGATGCTCACCGGCACGCTGCGGTCGAGTTCGGGCAACGCGTTGGTGCTGGGCGAGGACGTCATCCGCCGCCCGGAGCGCGTCCAGCCGCGGATCGGCTACATGTCCCAGAAGTTCTCCCTCTTCGAGGACATGACCGTCGACGAGAACCTGCGCTTCTATGCCGGCGTCTACGACCTCAGCCCGCAGCAGTTCACCGCTCAGCGCGACTATGTGCTGAAAATGGCCGACCTGGTCGGACGCGAGGACGAGCTCACCCGCAACCTCTCGGTCGGCTGGCGACAGCGCCTGGCACTGGGTGCAGCCACGATCCACGAGCCAGAACTGCTCTTCCTCGACGAGCCGACGTCCGGGGTGGATCCCGTAGCCAGACGTCAATTCTGGGACCTGCTCTACGACCTGGCCAGCCGCGGGGTGACCCTCTTCGTCACCACCCACTACATGGACGAAGCCGCGCACTGCAATCGACTGGCCTTCATCTACCGGGGCCGGATCATCGCGTCCGGCAGCCCCGCTGAGCTGCGCACCGAGCACATGGACCAGCGCATCTTCGACGTCTCCACCCGGGACGCCGACCCGGCCCTGCTGTGGCTGGAGCAGTCCCCCGAAATCGCCGAGGCCTACCTCTCCGGCGCCTCCCTGCACGCCGTCGTCCCGTCCGGGTCACGACTGAGCGCTGTCGAACTCGGCGAACAACTCGCGGTCGCCGGCTTCGCGGGCGCGACGGTGGCCGAAGTCGAGCCCACGATCGAGGACGTCTTCGTCAATCTGGTGTCCCGGCAGCGCTGACTCACATCCAGCCCTCAGCCCGCCAGCGGCCGCATGTCGCGATCTCGGTGGTCGATGCCGCAACTGTCGGCCTTTCGCGCCCAACCCCACCTTCGAGCTGCGAATCAACGACACGGTGCAGACTGGGTCCGTGAACCTGATCGCGGAACTGTGGGCGCGGGCGACCGCGAGGAGCGCTCAGCTCGAGCCCACGATCACGCTGATCATTGCCGGAAATGCGCTCGCGGCGGTGCTGCTGGCCTGGCCGGTGGTGCGCCTACTGGTCACGATCTGCCACGAAGGCGGGCACGCGCTGGTCGCGCTGCTCACCGGACGCCAACTGCGCGGGATTCGGGTGCACTCCGACACCTCCGGGCTGACCCTGACCCGCGGTCGGCCGACCGGTTTCGGCATGACGGCCACCCTGCTCGCCGGCTATCCGGCGAGTTCGGTGCTCGGCTTGGGCGCAGCCTGGTTGGTCGCTTCCGGTTACGCCGCGGGCGTGCTGTGGCTGTCGGTCGCCGGTCTGGCGGTGATGCTGCTGTCGATCCGCAACTTCTACGGCGCCCTGGTGGTGGCCCTTACCGCCACCCTGTTGGCGCTGGCCTCCTGGTTCATCCCTGGGGACTTCGTGGCCTGGCTGGCCGGCCTGCTCACCTGGACGCTCCTCCTCGCCGGCCCGCGTCCGGTGATCGAACTGCTCGGCAATCGCAGCCCGAACTCCGACGCGGCCCAGCTGGCCCGGTTGACCCACGTACCGCGGGCGTTCTGGACGCTCGGCTGGCTTGCGCTCAGCATTGCCGCGCTCTTGGTGGGCGGCCGCTGGCTGCTGGCCTGAGTCAGGTCGGCGGGGATCTCGACAGACTCGACCAGCCGAAGCCCGCGCACAGCAGACAGCCGGCTTCGTCAGGCTCAGCCAGCATTGGTCACCAGCGGCTAAGCCAGCGTGACCGCCTGGTCGAAGCCCAGCCGCGGGTTGCGCGGGAAGTTGCCGTCCGGGGCCACGTGGCCGATGTTCACCACGAGCAGGGTGCGCAACGCCGTCCCGGGGAAGAACTCGGCGTCGACCGCGGCTGCATTGAGGCCGCCCATCGGACCGGCGTCCAGCCCGGCCGCACGCACCGCGAGGATGAAGCCGCCAGCCTGCAGCCAGGCGTTGTTGGTGGCCATCACCGCACGGCGTTCGGCGTTCTCAGCGAGCGATTCCCGAACGCCAGCATCCTGCGGGTTGAGCACCGGCAGGTGCTCGTGGAAGTCGGTGTCAGCGGCGAGGATCGCCACCACCGGCGCAGACTCCGACTTGGGCCGGTTGGTCGGGTTCAACAGCGGCAGCAGCCGTGCCTTGGCCTCCGGGGTGCGGACGAAGGTGATTCGCAGCGGCTGGCTGTTCAGCGCGGTCGGGGTGAACTTGGCCAGCTCGTAGATGCGGGCAAGCTCCTCATCATTGACCGGTTCGGAGGTGAACCGGTAGGCGGTGTGCATATCGGCGAAGATGCTGTCGGCGGAGATGCTCGCAGCTTCAGCAGTCAGGGTCATCAGTACTCCAGCTAGTTGATGCCTCAACTATATCTGATCTCCGCACACGCCAAAAACCTGTCGTCCATGAGTTGCCGCGCCGGTTTGACCGGGGCGGCTTTAAGTGCTGGGATTGAAACGTCCCCAAAGCCGCGGCCAGCCTTGCTGGCCCGTTGTTGGCTGTCCGCCAACGCCCTGCTCCGAAGTCCGCGGATGGGAAGTCGCCTGATCACACCTATCCCTGGAGTTCTGTCTTGTTCCGGCTCGCCATCGCCGAAAACCGTCTTGATCGTGCCCGCCTGCTGCTGCTCTGCGCGTTTGCGCTGAGCGGACTGCTGGTCTTCTCGTGGTTGGCGCGCATCCCTAGTGTCCGGGATGCACTCGACCTGTCCGCCACCGAGCTTGGCGGCTACCTCCTGGTCGGCTCCGTCGGCGCACTGATCACCGTCTTCTCCGCCTCAGCCCTGCTCACCCGCTTCGGCAGCGGACGGGTGTTCGCCACCGGGTCGATCGTGATGTCCGCCGGTTTCGCACTGATGGGCATCGGGCCGACGCTCGACTCCCGTCCGCTCTTCCTTGCCGGCATCGTGATCAACGGCATCGGTGGAGCGCTGATCAACCTGCCGATGAACGTCGAGTCGGCACGCCTTGAACAGGCTTACGGGCGGACGATCATCCCCCACTTCCACGCCGCCTTCTCCGCCGGCGCAGTCGCCGGCTCGCTGCTCGGCGCCGTCGCATCGTCGGTGGGCCTGACGGTCTGGCTGCAGTTCACCATCGCCGCTGTGGGAGTCGGTTGCGCGAGATTGGCAATGCTCGAGCACGGCATGATCCTGCCCGAGGCACGCTTGACCGGCCCGGCCAGGGATCGCGGGCCGTCGGCTCTCGGCGTCTGGCTACAACCCCGCACCCTGCTGATCGGAGCGGTTGCCTTTGCTGCCGCGCTCAGCGAGGGCGCGGCCAACAACTGGCTGGCGCTCGCGTTCGTGGACGGGTTCGGCACGGCCGAGTCGTCCGGCGGGCTGGTACTCGGCGCGTTCATCGGCTCCATGACCCTGGTGCGCGCCTTCGGCACCGGCATGATCGACCGGCTGGGCCGCACGCTCAGCCTGCAGATCTCCGGCGTCCTCGCCTTCGCCGGGTTGGCCATCTTCGGCCTCGCCCCCGGGCCCGCGACCGCCGTGGCCGGGGTCTGCCTATGGGGCGTCGGGGCTGCGCTCTGCTTCCCGATCGCGGTAGCCGCCGCGTCCGACGAGCCGCACGTTGCCGCGGCCCGGGTCTCGGTGGTCGCCTCGCTGGGCTCGGTGGCCGCGATGACCGCCGCACCGCTGATCGGCTTCGCTGCCGCGTACCTCGGCGGCGCCCGGCACGCATTGCTGGTGGTGCTGGTCGCCCTGGTGGTGAGCCTGGCGGTCTCACGCCACGTCAGCCCGGTCGCCACGATTGAGATCGCCGACCCGATGGCGGATTTCGAGCGGACGCCCGTCCCGGTCGCGTAGCCGGCGGAACGCTGCGCACCATTGCTGAGCCGCTCCCCCAGCCAGCCAGACTCGTAACTTCGCCGTCAGAATCGCCGGATAGCCTGCGGCGCATGCCAAGGTCAATGCGCGCCACCATCATCCAGCCCGATCCAGACGTCCCGGCCGACCGGTTCGGACGTTGGCTGAGCGGCAACCGCGTCCTCGTCCGCGCCATTCCGCTGTGGCAGCTGGGGGTGCCGGACGCGGATTCACTCGGCGACGGGCTGATCGTGCTGGGCGGGCGGATGAGCGCCCACGATGGCGCCCAACATGCCTGGATGGAGCCGCTGAAACGCCTGCTCCGGGAAGCGGTCGAGGCCGAGATCCCCACCCTGGCGATCTGCCTCGGCCACCAACTGCTGGCCGAGGCCTTCGGTGGCGAAGTGGCGGTGAACCACCCTGGTGGCGGCGAACATGGCGCGGTCGAAGTGGATTGGCATCTGGCCGCAGCGGACGACCCGCTGCTGGACCGGCTCGCGGCGAACGGCAGGTCCGTGGTCGCAGCTTCGCACCACGACGCGGTCACCCGCCTCCCGGAAGGCTCAGTGTCGCTGGCCGCTAGCCGGGACTACCCGAACCAGGCGTTCCGGGTCGGATCGGCGCTCGGCGTCCAGTTCCATCCCGAGGCATCGCCCGAGCTCATGGGACGCTGGGCGGCTCTCGATGGCGGCGATGCCCGCACCATGCGCCGCTCCATGCAGACCCACGACAGCGAGGTGGCCCGCACCGGACGGCTGCTCGCCCAAGCGTTCACCGGGCACCTACGGGCACAGCAACTCGCGGCCTAACCCCCGTACCCCACCGGTCGCGGCGCCAAAACGGAGCGCACCGGCGGGGCAAGCCGGCGGCATTTCGGGACTGGTGCCATGACATATCGTTGAGGCACTAGCCAGGAGTTGGAATGATTCGAGTACTGCCGTTCGCCGTCGAGTTGGTGTTGGTGATCTTCTGCGTGCTCGATTGCCTGCGTGCCGACGAGAGCCGGATCCGCAGCCTGCCGCGCTGGGCCTGGCTGCTGATCATGATCCTGATTCCCATCGTGGGCTGCGTCGCCTGGCTGTTCGCGGGCCGACCCACTGGATCCGCGCCTGCTCAACCGCCCCGGCCACCCTCCTCCGGCCTCTACGAACAGCCGCCGCGGCAGCGCGTGATCGCCCCGGACGACGACCCGGAGTTCCTCCGTTCACTCAAGCGCAGCGCGGAGCATGAGCGGCTGCTCAAGCAGTGGGAGGACGACCTCAAGCGACGCGAGGACGAACTCCGCAAGAACCAGGGCCAGGATCCGGAACAGCTGTAGTCGTCAGGTGGTGGCGAGCGCCGTCTCGACCTCCGCGTCAGCGGCGGGCTGACGGGCAGGCTTCGGCCGCCGGGCACCGATGACCGGACGCGTCCCGATCTGGTCACGATCCCGCTGACCGACGTCCGATCAGTGCGTTCGATCGTCGCCCTGGGACGCCCAGAGCGCCTGGCCCGCGCGGCCGTCCGCCTGGTGCTGGCGCACCTCAAGGACGTCGGTGCTTCGATCTCAAGTGCGGCACCGGACCGATCCCGGCCCGCGCCGGGTGACGCAGGCGCGTGGCTAGGAAGGCCCACGAGCTCAGCCGCCGAACGCGTCCATGACGACCGCGACGGTTTCGCGCAGGTAGTTGGCCGGCCAGAAGTACCACGGGGTGCGACTGCTGACGTGCTGTGCTGCCAGCCCGGCTCGCTCGGCGGTGCATCCGGCGCGGTAGACGTGGAACTCGTCGGTGACGAACACCACCCGGTAGTCGTCGTCGAAGCGCTGATCGAGCAACACCTTTGAGAAGGCGAAGTTCTCCTCGGTCGAGGTCGAGCGATCCTCCAGCACAACGGCGTCCGCGGTTACCCCACGGGACACCAGGTAATCGCGCATCGCCACCGCTTCCGGAACTTCCTCCTGCGGTCCCTGCCCACCCGAGACGACGATCACTGCACGCGGATTGCGCTGGTGGTAGGCCAGCGCCGTGTCCAGTCGTCCGACCAGGGTGCGCGACAGTTCGCGGCCATGGACGGCGGCGCCGAGCACGACCACCGCGTCCGCATCATCGTCGGCGGTGTCGACCGAACCGTGGACGGCAAGGAAGCTCGAGAGTCCGAGGACGCCGAGCGCCAGCAGCACGGCTACCACGCTCAGCGTCCGGACGCCGCGCAGCCAGGGCAGCCAGATTCCCCACGCGAGCAGGATGCCCGAGGCCAGCGCCACCAGTGCGGTGCCGAGCGTCAGGTTGGCGGTGCCCGCCAGCCAGATCGCGTTCGCCGCCAGTGCGACACCGACGACCAGCAGCAGGATCCTCGCCGCCGCGACTCCCCGGCCGCGGCGCCCCCGGATTCTGCTGACGTCACGCCCAAAGGCTAGGGCACCGCCAACCCCGACGGTCTACCCGCCGAGCACCTTCTGGATCGCCTCGGCCAGCGGGCCGGCGGTGTACGGATCGCCGTCGAACACCACCCCGTTGAGCTTGATGGTCGGCGTTCCTTGCACCCGCTTGGGGAACCACTGCCGGGTGACTTCGTCGGTCCAGCTTCGATAGGCAAGCTTGCCGAAGGACGCGACCACCTCCTTCGACGCACCGGCCTGTTCACCCAGCTGCGCCAACTGGACATCGCTCAACCCGGTGGTGCCCTCGGCGGGCTGGTGGGCGAAGAGCAACTGGTAGAAGCTCCAGGCCTGGTCGGGGCTGGTGTTGGCGATCGTCGCGAAGGCGTTGGCCGCCCGGGTGGAGTACCGGCTGCCCTGGGACTGGTTGTCAAGGAACGTCAACGGATAGACGTCCACCTTGGCCTTGCCTGACTGCAGCAGTGCGGACAGCGCCTCCGCGTTCGCCTCATCGAAGGTCTTGCAGTAGGGACACATGAAGTCGGTGAAGACCGAGACCGTCACGGGCGCGTCCGCCTTGCCGATGCGGACGGCCCCGTCCGGCGTCGCGTTCGCCGGGCCGGTCGCGCCGATCGCCACCGGACCGGACGCCGAGTCGTCGGGCCGGTTGTTGACGTACGCTCCCACCGCGAGTCCCGCCACCAGCGCGGCCACCACGGCTACGACCGCCCCGACCCGCACCAGCAGCCGTTTGCGATTCGCGTTGGCGGCTTCGTGCGCGTGTTGCTCACGCAGGGCGGCCCGGCGCGAGGACGCGCTGGGCTTGGGCTGTTTCGACACCGCTACTCCTTCTCAGCACACCGACGCTCAGACCAGCATCGGACCATATTTCACCATCACCAGCATCACGACCGCCATCAGCCAGATCGCCACCACCAGCGCGTCCAGATCCGCCCGCACGAAGCGCTGCATCGCCCGGTTCGCCCGCGGCGGGAGGTACAGGTTGCCGTCCCGAATGTTCACGTGGGTGAGCGAGGTGAAGACCAAGGTGGTGGACAACGTCACCAGCAGGCACCACGGGCACAGCGCACCGATCACGAAGTAGGCCTGGAAGAACAGCCAGTACGCGAAGACCAGGCCGAGGGTGTAGACCACCTGGGCTGAGCACATGAACCAGCGCGGGAAACGCACGCCCCCGAGGCTCGCCACCGCGATCGTGATCACCACCGGCTCAGCGATGAGCCCGAGGAAGGCGTTCGGGAACACGAAGAGGCTGGCCTGCCACGAGACCCCGACCGTGCCGCAGCTCAGCACGGCGTTGATGTTGCAGGCGAGCGCGGCGTTCGGGTTCTCGGCGAGCGCGATCGCGTCCACCGAGAGCACGAACGAAGCGGTCAGGCTGATCAGCGCAGAGACCAGCATGGTGGTGTAGATCCACCCGTCCGATTGGCGCAGTGTGCTCAGCCGGCGCAGTGGCCCATCAGCCATTGGCGGCCTTGTCGATCGCTGCCTTCAGCGCGCCGGGCACCAGCAGGTTCTCGGTCTGGATGACTCCGTTGACCTTGACCGTCGGCGTGCTCTCGATGCCGGACGCGAACGCGTTCTCGGTCACCTGTTGCACCCACGGCACGAAGGTCTGCTTGGTGAAGCTGGCGGCCACGTCGGCGGGCGCACCGGCCTGCTTGGCGAAGTCGGCCAGCTGGGTGTCGGTCAGACCGGTCGAGCCCTCCTCCGGCTGGTTGTCATACAGGATCTTCATGAAGTCGAGCGCGATCGCAGCGTCGTGATTGGCCACTGTGGCGTAGGCGTTGGCTGCCCGGGTGGAGAACTTGGTGCCTCCCGACTGCTGGTCGAGGAACGACATCGGGTGCATCTCCAGCTTGACGCTGCCGGCGTCGACGGCCGCGGCCAGATCCGCACCGTTCACCTGCTCGAACTGCCCGCAGTACGGGCACATGAAGTCGGCGTACACCGTGACGGCGACCGGAGCGGCTGTGTCACCGACGAGGATGCCGCCGCCCTCGGCAGCGTTGCGCGGGGTGACCACGCCGCCCGGAGCGGGGGTCGCCGTGACCGTTCTGGAGTTGGTGACCGACCACACGGTCACGCCGATCATCAAGGCGATCACCAGTAGGCCGGTGATCCAGGCGATGCGGGTGGCCAGCTTCATACGCTGCTCGCCCTTGGCCTGTGCGGCCTGTTGCTGGCGGAGCGCGGTTCGGGCGTTGGACTGTTCCTGGGGGTTCTTGCGGTTTGACATCTGTGCTTTCGATTCCGGGCCCGGATGGCCCAAGTGACGTTTCAAGGTGGGCGGATCAAGGCCGCCGGGCGCCCTCAGGCGCACTAGTGAGCCGTGCCTGGTGGCACGCTCGGGTCACAGGTTCACGAAAGGCAGGACGGGGGTCCGCGGTGCGGATTCACGCGTGCGTGGTGCACGTCGGCGTAGGCGGCGCGGACGCGGACTGGAGCCGGTCGGCGCTGCGGAACCACGATCTCGCCGAGTTCGACCAGCACCAGCGTGAGCTGACGCCTGGCTGACCGCGCCAACCGCTGCAGCGCACGGCCGCCGACCACACCGGCGGTCACGACCAGCGGCAAGAACAGCAGCTGCACCATCAGCGTGGCCCCGACCATCAACGTCCAGGCCACCACCGGGGCTGGAGCGCTGAGGCAGTGCAACTCGCCGAACTCGGCAGGCACCAGTGAGTACAGCGGATGCGCGGCGTCAAAACATGCGACCAGCGAGACCCGCGGGAGGCTGGACAGCACCGGCCAGAGCGCTGCGATCGTGGCCAGCGCAGCGAAAGCGCGCGACCCCAGGCCGGGTCGCGCCAGCCACTGCCGCACGGAACTCACCGCTTCAGCGTACCTGACCGCAAGCCAGTGCCCCGCCGGCGCTGCGCCAACCAAGGTGGACCGTTCCTCCCTCAGACGCCACCAACCCGTCCACTCTGACTCGACCGCGACCCGCGGCATCCCGCCCCACCAACAAGGTGGACCGGTGCGCGTCCGGACGCCGCCAAGCCGTCCACTCAGTTGAGGCCGGGGGCGCAAAACGGACGCGTGCTAGCCTTTTCGCATGCACACCGATCGCCGGCTCGCCACTTCGCTGAGCGTTGCGCGCATCGAGATGTGTCGGTGTTGTTGTCGCGGCTGATCGCGTCCCACCCGTTCCACCGCTTCTGCACGAGCTCTTTCGGCATCGCCGCCTGAGCCGCCACACCCCACAGACTCCCTTCGCCGGAAGGTCCTTTCCATGGCTTCACAGATCGATCCGCGCGGTCCACGCTTCGGCGCGACCGTCACCTCCGTAGTGCTCACCCTTGCCCTGGTCGCCGGCCCGAAGTGGGGCCTCGCCCTACTGGTCCTGCAGGCTTTCGCTTTCGGGCTGGGCGCACTGCTCGGACTTCGCTACCAACCGTACGGCTGGGTGTTTCGCCGCTTCGTACGGCCGAGGCTCGGCGCACCCGAAGAGCTTGAGGACGAGCGCCCGCCGCGTTTCGCCCAGTCAGTCGGCCTGGGGTTCGCCCTGGTCGGCATTCTCGGTGCCCTGTTCAGCAGCGACCTCGTCTTCTTCATCGCAGTCGGATTCGCGCTGGTGGCCGCGCTCTTGAACGCTGTGTTCAACTTCTGCCTAGGCTGCGAGCTTTATCTGCTCGGACGCCGCCTGTTCGCGCGGCCGGCTGCCGCGTCCAGTAAGTCATGACCGGGTTGCTCGTCGCGGCGATCGCCGCTCTGGTCGCGCTCGGCTTCGGCCTGTACCGGAAAGCCATCGACGGCCGGGTGCAGGTGGTCGGCTCGCCGGCAGCACCGACTCTGGACGCTTCGCGACTGGCCACCGGCCTCGGCTCGGAGGCCACGTTCGTGCAGTTCTCCGCTGAGGTGTGCGCACCCTGCCGAGCGACCGCCCGCGTGCTCGCCGAAGTCACGGCCGGCCTTTCCGGAGTCGAGCACATCGAGCTGGACGCCGCCACCCGGCTCGATCTGGTCAACGAATTGGGAATCACCCGGACACCCACCGTGTTGTTGCTCGATGGCACCGGCGCGGTCCGCAATCGAATTGTCGGCGCCCCGCGAAAAACTGAGGTGCTGGCGGCGCTGGAAGTGCTGACCGAAAGCAGTGACAAGAGGTAGAGGTAGCCGATGAACCCCCTGCGCGATGAGGTCTGGAACCGGGTCCGGACCGAGGCCACCGCCGACTCGTTGGCCGAGCCGGCGCTGGCGAGCTTCCTGCACACCACCGTGCTCTGCCACGATCGGCTGGAGGACGCGCTCAGCTACATCCTGGCCAGCAAGCTGGGCAGCGAGACGATCTCCTCGCTGAGCCTGCGGGAACTGATCATCGGCGCCTTCGACGACGACCCCAGCATCGGCGCGGCCGTGCGCGAAGACCTGCGAGCTGTGCTCAGCCGTGACCCTGCCTGCCGCGGGTACTCCGTCCCGCTGCTCTACTTCAAGGGCTTCCACGCGCTGCAGTCCTACCGGGTGGCGCACTACTACTGGACGCACGGGCGGTCCGCGCTCGCGCTCTACCTGCAGAGCCGGATCTCCGAGGTCTTCGCCGTCGACATCCACCCCGGCGCCCGGATCGGCAAGGGCATCATGTTCGACCACGCCACCTCGGTGGTGATCGGCGAGACCGCCGTGGTCGAGGACGATTTCTCCATGCTGCACGAGGTCACCCTCGGCGGCACCGGGAAGGTCGGTGGGGATCGCCATCCCAAGATCGGCAAGGGCGTGATGATCGGCGCGGGCGCCAAGGTGCTGGGCAACATCCGGGTCGGTGAGGGCGCCAAGATCGGCGCCGGTTCAGTGGTCCTGGAGGACGTGGCGCCCTACACCACGGTCGCCGGCGTGCCGGCCCGTCCGGTCAGCTACCCGATCCACGGCCTGCCGGCCCTGGACGAGATCTCCGACTCGATCGAACCCTGAGCCACCTCCCTGAGCTTGGCGAAGGTCCTTCTTCACCAGCCCTCAGGGAGGTTTCCAGACCCTCGGACCGCCGCAGAGACCGTCACTGCGCGGACTCGCGCGGCGGCAGCCCGGCCAGTCGATAGCACTCGTCGACGAACTCCATGTTGGCGACGGCGTCGTCCGCCCCGGTCGGGAAGTCCGCGCCATCCCGGATGGCCGCGGTCAAGGCCTGCAGCTGGTAGGTGTACGTCGTGGTCGGGCCGTGGTGCTCGACGGTCTCGGCACCGGCCACGTTCAGGATCAACCTGTCGTCGGCATCGGCGGCGATGAAGTTGGGCAGCACCGCCGTACCCCGGGTGCCGGTCGCGGTGATCGACATGTCGGCGGCAGCACCGAGGTCGGCGTCCAGCACGGCGGACGCACCGTTTGGCAGTTCAGCGCGCACCAACAGCGAAGCGTCCACCCGCGGGTCGATTCCTTCCCGGAAGCCCGCTACCGCACTGACCGGCCGCGCACCGCCGCCAAGAACCGCGGCCACGTCACGGGCCACGTGCGTGGTGTAGCAGCCCAGGTCCATCTGCGCCCCGCCGGAGAGCGGCCACGACCAGCGGATGTCCGTCGGGTCGGTGCAGTCGAACTTCATGTTGACCCGCAACTCGGTCAGCTCGCCGATCGTCCCATCGCCGATCACCTGGAGCAGCCGAAGGTACATCGGGTGGTAGCGGTGGTGGAAGCCCTCGAAGAGCACCAGCCCGTCCCGAGGTTCGGCGGCCACCTCGCGAGCCTCGACCGCGTTGCTGGCGAACGGCTTCTCGGTGAGCACGTGCTTGCCGGCGCGCAGCACGGCTTGGTTCATGGGTGCATGCTGGCTATTGGGAAGCGGGTTGTAGACCACTTCGACCTCAGGGTCGGCCAGCAGTTCGGCATAGCTACCGTAGGCGCGGGCGATGCCGTGCTCGGACGCGTACCGCTGCGCCCGGCCGAGATCGCGCGCTGCGACCGCCACCACCTCGGCGCCGATAGCCGCAGCCGGACGCACCAGCGCCCGCTCCGCGATCCGGGCCGCACCGAGGATTCCGATCCGAATTGGCTGCGACATGTGCGCCCCTCCGAGCTCCGCCAGGTGATGCCGCGAACGTATCAGCCCACAACCCTCAACCTCGAACCCTGAACATGCACTTGAGGTGCCGCCGCCTGTAAATCCCCTAGTCAGCGCCTAGTTGAGAGTTGGCCCTGCTAACTCAACCCTCAAGGTGGGTCTTGTCCGGCTGGACAGTCGCTGGATAGGAAACCCCTTGTGAAGCCCGTTTCGAGACTCCTAGCCGTGGCCATTTCGGTAGCCATGTCGATCGGGCTCGCCCTGGTCGATCCAGCCACCGCGTCCGCGATCTCGGCCAACGCCAAGAAGACCTTCGTCACCAGCCTGGCCACCTCGGCCCAGGCCGCGCAGCGCCAGTACGGTGTGCCGGCCGCGGTGCTGATGGCCGAAGCGATCGTCGGCTCGAACTGGGGCACGTCTGCAGCCGCCAAGCAGGCAAGGAACTACTTCAACACCGAGTGCCGTGCCACCATGACCGCGAGCCAGTTCGCGAAGCTGGCGGTGGCGCAGGTCGGCAAGCCCTACGTGCTGGGAGCCGAAGCCGCGATCAGCCAGAACAACCCGGCCAAGTTCGACTGCTCCGAACTGGTGGAGTGGCTCTACGGCCGCTCCGGCAACCGCATCACCGACCTGGCGGCTTCGCAGTACAACGTGACCAAGCCGGTATCGATCGACGCCCCGCAGGTGGGCGACCTGGTGTTCCTGCGCAACAACCCGGCCCGATCCAATGGCATCGGTCACGTCGCGGTGGTCACCAACCAGCTCGACACGGGTGAGTGGGAGATCGTCGAGGCCCGCGGCCGGGCCGATGGCGTGGTCAAGACCACCCTCAGCTACTGGAAGCAGCGCAAGTATTTCGCCGGCCTCCGCCGCTACCCCGGCTTCGCCCTCGCCGACGAGAACGGAGTCACCAAGGGCGCCACCGCGAACGCCTACCAGTACGGCTGCCTGGCGATCACCGTGGGTGGAACCACGATGCGCTACAGCAACTATTCCTCCACCAGCAGCGCATTCGCCGACCGGGCCAGGATCATCACCACCGGCGCCAAGTACGAGGCCGCCCGCGGCGTTCTGGACAACTGGGACGCGTTGGTGGACGAAGTCGCCAAGGCTGACCGTCCGGACACAGCCGCGGCCTACGCACAGAGCCTGCGCGACGTGATCAACAGCTACAAGCTTGCCGACTACAACGTGGTGCCGTTCACCGTGGTGCTGGGCTCCGGCAGCGGAACCGCGAAGGTGACCGCGCTGAAGTACCTCCTCCGCCAGTCGAGGGTCAGCGTCAAGGTCTCCGGCGCCTACGATGCCGCGACCAAGGCTGCGGTGAAGAAGTTCCAGAAGGCCAGGAAGCTCGAAAGCGACGGCGAGGCCGGCCCGAACACGCTGACCACACTCGCTCCTCAGCTCAAGTCCGGTGCGAAGGGCGATCAGGTCAAAGCTCTGCACGCCCTGCTCCAGGACTTCGGCTACCGCACCAACTCCGGCTCGACCTTCGGCAGCACGACCACCGCGGCAGTGAAGGCTTTCCAAGCGGCGGTCGGACTGTCGCCCTCGGGCGTGGCCACTTCGAACACCTGGGCCAAGCTCTTCATGGCCGTCGATCCGGCCCCGGTGCCGACGATCAGCGGCAGTGCGGTCGTTGACGGCATCCTCACCGCTGACCCGGGCGTCTGGGCTGCGTCCGCGACGCTGAGCTACCAGTGGTTCCGCGACGCCACCGCCATTCCCGGCGCCAACGCAGCGACCTACCAGGTGCAAGCAGCGGACATCCGTAGCGCGCTCACCGTCGCGGTCACTGGCAGCCTCGCTCCGTTCACCCCGATCAGCCGCAGGTCCGCGGCAACCGCAGTCGTCGTGCCTGGAACCTTCAGCGCCGCACCGGCGCCGGTGATCAGCGGCACTCCCGCGGTCGGCCAGGAAGTGACCGCGGTCACGGATGGCTGGGCGCCCGCCGAGGTGGCCTTCACCTACCAGTGGTACCGCGGCAAGTCCACGATCAAGGGTGCGACCGAGCGCACGTACGTCCTGCAGGCCAGCGACGTGGGTGCCAAGCTGACGGTCAAGGTGGTCGGCAGCCGCGCGGGCTACACCTCGGTGACCCAGGTCTCCGCCGAACTCGCCGGTGTCGCCAAGGGTGAGTTCGCGGCCCCCGAGCCGAAGCTGTCCGGCAAGGCGAAGGTGGGCAAGAAGGTCACCGTATCCCCCGGCACGTGGGCCGCGGCCAAGGTCAGCTTCAAGTACCAGTGGTACCGCGGCGACTCCAGGATCAAGGGCGCGACCAAGTCCACCTACAAGATCACCAAGTCTGACAAGGGCAAGGTGCTCACGGTCTCCGTGATCGGCTCCGCGACCGGTTTCAACTCAGCGGAGAAGCGCGCCGCCACCGCAAAGGTGAGCTGATCGCCACCAACCACACAGCCAGCCGGCCCATCCCCTCCCCCCGGGCAGAGTGGACGGCCACCGACGAATCGGTCGGACGGGTTGGTCTGGCTACCAGTCGACGCTGGCGCAGGTCACGGTGATCGCGAAGGGCACGGCATTGGCCGACACCTTGCCGTCATCGGTCATGGTGCCGGTGCCGGTCACCTTGAACGTCTCCCCCGTTCGCGACAACTTCGCCGAGGTACCGCCCTGGCCGTTGCCTTTTGCGGTGAGCGTGTGGGTGATCGACTCCGAGTCGGCGCCGAAGTCCATGTCCACCGAGACCGCGGCATCGGCGGCTTCGGTGAGGACGACCTTCACCTCGACGGACTCGAAGAAGTCGGTGGCGTTGTCCGACAAGTGCAGTGTCGGCTTGCCGTCCTTGCGTTGGCACGTGCCCGTCATCTGGTCGGAGACCAGGTTCTCCTGGTACAGCACCAGCTTGCCCTTCCCCTTGGCCGGCAGTGCCGTCGCTGGTGCGCTGGGCGTGGTTGTGGGCGAGCCGGACACGCTCGGTGTCGCAGACGGGGACACGTCGGTGGCGGAGGGCGTGGGCGTGCCCAGCGGCGTGCTCGGCGAGACGCTGGGCACCGGCTGGCTGGCGGGGCCGGACGGACTGATGCCGGCCGGCGGCACCACCGCACAGCTGCTCAGGCCCAGTGCGAGCAGCAGCGCGAACGATGGTCTCGACAAGCTCGACCAGCCGAGATTCGAGCGAGACCGGCCGGGAGTTGACCGGTGGCTGGTCGGCTGCAGAGCGATTGGTGCGCGCATGGCCGCCACCCTACTCGGGCACCCTGCCCGCGAACGGGCGCTCAGCCTTGGGTAAACGCTGATTGACGATCCCTGAGCCGGGCGTTGGGTCGTCCATCCGCACGGTGACTACGGGCTTCGTCAGGCTCAGCCAGCGTTGACCGGCGTTGAGCAGCGGTTCCTCAGGTGTCGAAGCCGCCGAGGCGGGCCACTTCCGCGAACCAGCGGGCGCTGGCCTTCGGAGTCCGGCGCTGGTCCTCGTCCACGCGCACGATGCCGAAGCGCTTGGCGTAGCCGAAAGCCCATTCGAAGTTGTCCAGCAGCGACCAGGCGAGGTAGCCGCGCACATCGGCGCCGGCTTCCATCGCCTCGTGCACGGCAGTCAGATGGCCCTTCAAGTAGGCGAGGCGGTCGGCGGTGTCGTCGACAAACCCGTCCGCGTCCGCGACGTCGTCGAACGCCGCCCCGTTCTCGGTGATCACCAGCGACACGCCGGCGGCCGCAGTGTAGGTGCCGTGCAGCCAGAGCAGCAGGTCGCGCAGGCCGCTCGGATCGATGTCCCAGCCCATCGCGGTCTTCGGCAGCCCGCGATCGACCACGACCGCCTCCGGCGCAGTGATGTTCGGGCTGGCGCCGGCCGGCGGCTCGGCACCGGCCGCGGGGGCAGCCACCAGGTTGGTCGTGTAGTAGTTCACGCCGAGCACGTCGATCGGGGTGGCGATAGCTGCCAGATCGCCGTCGTGCACCAGGTCGTCCGGCCAGATCGAAGCCAGGTCCGTGAGCACGTCGGCCGGGTACTCGCCGGTGAAGATCGGATCGGTGAAGTAGCGGTTGTTGGTGCCGTTCAGCCGCCGCGCGATGTCCACGTCCGCTGATTCATCGGACGCGGCGATGGCCGGAGTGAAGTTCAAGGTGATGCCCAGTTCAGCGTCCGGGTCGGCAGCCCGCAGGGCCTGGATCGTCCAGCCGTGCGCCAGCAGCAGGTGGTGCGCGGCCCTGACGGCGGCCACCGGCTCCGTCTGGCCTGGGGCGTGGTGCCCACCGGCGTAGCTGAGGAACGACGAGCACCACGGCTCGTTCAGGGTCGTCCAGATCCGTACCCGGTCAGCCAGGTGCGCGTGCACCGCCTGGGCGTAGTCGACGAAGCGCTTGGCGGTGTTCCGGTTGGTCCAGCCACCGGGCAGCGAGGCCGGCAGATCCCAGTGGTAGAGGGTGAGCCAGGGTGTGATGTCGTTGGCAAGCAGTTCATCGACCACTCGGGAGTAGAAGTCCATGCCCTTGGCGTTGACGCGGCCCTCGGCGTCCAGCACCCGCGGCCAGGACACCGAGAAGCGGTAAGTGCCGAGGTTGAGTTCGCGCATCAGCGCGATGTCCTCGCGGTAGCGGTGGTAGTGGTCCACCGCCACCAGCCCGTCCTCGCCGTTGAAGATCGCGCCCGGCACCCGGCAGAACACGTCCCAGATCGACTCCTCCTTACCGTCCGCGGTAGCCGCTCCTTCGATCTGGTACGCCGAAGTGGCCGAGCCGAAGCGGAAGGAACTGGGGAATTCGATGTCCATGGGTGGTCCTTTCTGCGGCTGGACGGGTCTGAGCCCGTCCAGCCGGGGAATGCGTTACTCAGTCGAGCTTGCGGCTCTTAAGGCTGCCCTTCAGGTCTGGGACGTCGGCCAGCAGGCGCTTGGTGTAGGCGTTCTTCGGGTCGAAGATCACCGCGTCGGTGGTGCCCTGCTCGACGACCAGGCCGTGCTCCATTACCACGACTTCGTCGGCCAGGTAGCAGGCCTGACCGATGTCGTGGGTGATGAACAGCACGGTCAGGCCGAGGTTTTCGCGCAGGTGCTGCAGCACGTTCAGCGCGCTCACGCGCAGGGACGCGTCCAGCATCGAGGTGGCCTCGTCAGCCAGTAGCACCTTCGGGTTCATCATCAGTGCCCGGGCGATCATCACCCGCTGGCGCTGACCGCCGGAGAGCTGGTGCGGATACTTGTGCACCGCGTCCGCCGGCTTGAGGCCGACGTAGCCGAGGCAGGTCTCGATCAACTCGTCGAGCGTCTCTGCCGACAACCCGGCGGCACCCATCCCCCGCCGCAGCATGTGACCGACGGTGAAGAACTGGTTGAACGATGCGAACGGGTCCTGGAAGACCGCCTGCACGTCGCGCCAGTAGGCCCGCAGTTCAGCGCCCCGGATGTTGGTCACATCCTTGCCGAGGTATGTGATGGTGCCGCTGGTTACCGGCATCAGCCGAAGCAGCATCCGGGCGAGGGTCGACTTGCCCGAGCCGGACTCCCCCACCACGGCCAGCACTTTGCCGGCGTGGAACTCGACGCTGACGTCGTCGACCGCAGTGATGTGGCCACCCGAGACCCGGAACTGTTTGGTCACGTGACTGGCTGCCAGGACGGGCGAGCCTGCGGGCGGAATGGCCCCCGGGTCCAGCGACTTCGGATCGCTCATGCCTGGTTCACCTCCATCGGGACGGTCTCGTTCAAGTGCTCCATGGCCCACCAGCAGGCCACCTCATGCTCACCCTCGTGCAGGAACGCCGGCTCTTCCAGCTTGCAGGCCGGCATCGCGAACTTGCAGCGCGGGTGGAAGCGGCAGCCCGACGGCGGGTTGCCGAGGTTCGGCGGCGAACCGGGGATGCCCAGCACGTGCTTGGTGCGGGTTTCCTCGGTTGGGTCGAGAACCGACGACAGCAGCGCGGACGTGTACGGGTGCCGCGCGTTGTTGACCAGTTCCTCGGTGGGACCGTCCTCGACGATCTTGCCCGCGTACATGATCGCCAGCCGGTCGGTGACCATGCTGAGCACCGGCAGGTCGTGGGTGATGAAGATCACGCCGCGCATGATCTTCGCCTCGACCATCGCCAGCAGCATCTCGATCAGCGCCTTCTGGCTGGACACGTCGAGAGCGGAGGTTGGTTCGTCCGCGATCAGCAACTGCGGGTTGAGCAGGGTGGAGATCACGGTGACCATGCGCTGCTTCATGCCGCCGGAGAGCTGGTGAGAGTAGGAGTCGAGCACCCGGGTGGGCATCTCCAGCATCTTCAGCCGGTCGGTGGCCCGGTCCAGAGCCTCGGCCTTGGTGGTGTCGCGCTTGTGCGCCCGCATCACGTCCACGACCAGGTCGCGGATTCGCAGGGTCGGGCTGATCGCGTTCATCGCGCCTTGTGGCAGCAACGAAACCGTCGCCCCGCGGTGGCCGCGATGCACCTCGTTGGCACCCTTGGCCAGCGTGCTGAGGTCGATCTCGGTGTCGCTGATCTCGAGCTTGCCGGCCACCACGTACAGCGGCGGATTCGCGATCATGGCCAAGGCATTGCCGAGGGTGGACTTGCCACAGCCGGATTCGCCGGCGAGGCCGACGATCTGCCCGTCCGGCACCTCGAGGGTGACGTTGTCGACGGCCGGGACGTCCTTGCCGGTGTCGGCTGCGTAGACGGCGGTCACGTTGCTGGCCCGCATCAAGATGCCGCTCATGCGGTCACCTCCGCGCGCTGGTTCTGCTCGGCGAGCTGCTTGGCTGCTTCGGCGCGACGCGCTGCGGCCTGGGCCAGGTGCTTCTTCTTGCCGCGGCGCAGCCTCGGGTTGAACACCTCGTCCAGCGACGACTGCAGGTAGAGCAGCGCGAAGCTGATCAGGGTCAGCACGATCGTGGGCGGCAGGAACGCCCACCACGCGCCGGTGGCCACGGCCTGGAACGCCAGCGCCCAGTGCAGCTGCATGCCGAGCGAGTTGGTGCCGGACGGACCGAGACCGAGCATCGACAGCGTCGACTCGGCCAGGATGGCGCTGGCCAACTGGAGCACCCAGGCCATCACCACGTAGCTGGCCAGGTAGGGCAGCACATCGAAGATCAGGATGCCGCCAGTGCGGGCGCCCGACAGCTTGGCCACGTCGATGTGTTCTCGAGTGGCAACCGAACTCGCCTGGGCTCTGACGGCTCGGGCCGTCCAGGGCCAGGACGTGATGCCGATCACCAAGGCCAACCCGACGATGCCCTTCAGGAACGGAATGTCAGTGCTCTGCAGCGAGATCGAGATCAGGATCAGGATCACGATGGACGGGATCGCCAGCACGATGTTGGTCATGCCCATCAGCAGCTCCTCCAGCCAGCCACCGATGTAGCCGGCCAGGATGCCGATGAACACGCCGATCACCACAGCCAGCGTGCCCGCGAGCAAGCCGTTGATCAGGGAGTTGCGGGTGCTGGCCATGAGCACGGCGAGCACGTCGTAGCCGAAGTTTTCCGTGCCGAGAATGTGCTCGGCCGATGGTCCGTCGTAGAGCGAGCCGACCTTCTCGTCCGGTGCGAACGGGTAGAAGAGCGGGCCGACGAAGGCCAGCAGGGCGATGATCACGATCAGCCCGGCCGAGACCCACAGCCTGGGCCCGAAGTTCAGGCTGCGCCAGGCTGGCTTGGCCTTGGCCTTTGGTGTGGACGGCTCCGGCGGGAGGAGGGGACCTTCGGTCTCGGCAGCGACCGCGCTGCTCTGGATGTTGGTCATGTCACTTCTCCCCGGACTTCGAAGCGCGGATGCGGGGGTCGATGAAGCCGTAGAGGATCTCGACCGCGTAGTTGGCCACGAGCACGGCCACCGTGATGATCAGCGTGACCGCCTGCACGACCGGGTAGTCGTTGGAGGCGATCGCGTTGAACAGCAGTGAGCCCATGCCCGGGTAGCTGAACACCAGTTCGGTGATCAGAGCGCCGCCGACCATCGTGCCGATGCTCAGGGCGAGACCGGTGATCTGCGGCAACATCGCGTTGTTGAAGATGTAGGTGGTCATCTTGCGATCGCCGATGCCCAGGCTGCGGGAGTAGTTGACGTAGTCGGAGCCGAGTTCGTAGATGGCCATCGAACGCATGCCGACCGCCTGGCCACCAATGTTGATCACCAGCAGCGAGATGAACGGCAGCCACCAGAACTGCAGCGCGTCGGAGAAGAACTCCCAGCTCCACTCCGGACTCATGCCCAGTGAGTAGGCGCCGCCCGGCGGGAACCACCCCAGCACCACGGCCAGCGTGTAGAGCAGGATGATCGAAAGGCAGTAGTAGGGCATCGAGGAGAACAGCAAGGAGGTGGTGAACACCGACTTGTCCCAGGAGCCGCCCTTGTAGGCGGCGACGGCCCCGAGGACGTTGCCGATGATCCAACCCAGAATGATGGCTGGAAGTTGGAGTACCAAGGTGTAAGGCAGCGACTGGGCGATCAGCTCGGCCACCGGTGTCGGATAGAACGAGAACGACGCGCCCAGGTTGCCTTGGAAGGCGCTGGTCACATAGGTCACGAACTGACTCCATAACGGCTGGTCAAGTCCGAACTCACGCATGAACTGTTCGTACACGCGTGCCTGTGCCTCCGAGGATTGGCCGCCCTGGCCCATTCTGGAGACGATCACGTCGACCGGGTTACCCGGGATCACCCTTGGTAGCAGGAAGTTCAAAACCACTGCTACCAAGAGTGCACCCAGATACCACACGGTCTTATTGGCGAGATAGCGCCGTAGACCCATGGCAGTCCAACTTCTCTAGATCGTCGCTGACTCAGCCGGCGATCTTCTGGATCTTGTACATCCAGGTGTTGCCTGCGCCACGGAACATCGGCGGCGCGTAGGAGTTCTTCTCATCCGGCCAGTTGAAGAAGTTGGTCGCGTTGTACTCGTAGAACTCGTCCGGACGGTACATGATCGGGCAGGCTGGCACCTCCTTGCGGTAGAGCGCGTCCAGCTTGTCGTAGGCGGCCTTCTTCGCGGCGTCGTCCACAGCCTGAGAAGCCTCGGTCAACAAAGCCTCGACCTCGTCGTTCTTCCAGCGACCGTAGTTGGCGAAGGTGGTCTTGCCCAGCGGCTGCATTTCGGCCTGGCTCATGATGTCCTTGAACCGCGCCCACGGGGTGGCCGGGTTCACGCCGGAGACGTACCAGACCGCCATGTCGAAGGTGCCGCCCTGGATGGCCTGGGTGGTCTCGGCCTGCTGCGGGAAGTTGGTCGAGCAGTCGATGCCGATGGCCTTCAGGCTCTTCGCGATGATCTCACACGACGCGTTCCAGTCGGTCCAGCCGGTCGGGGTGATCAGCTTGTACGGGCCGAGCTTGGTGCCATCGATCTCGTAGATGCCGTCCGAGCCCTTCTTGGCGCCGGCGTCGGTGAGGATCTTCTCCGCAGCGGCCGGGTCGTACTTCCAGCCGTTGGCGGTCGCGTCCGCTTCGTTGAAGAACTTGCTCTCCGCGCCCTCGGGCAGGATCAGCGAAGCCTTCACCTCTGCGGAGTAGCCCGACATGGCCGTCTCAGCGATGGACGCGTAGTCGATGGCCGAAGCGATCGCCTTGCGGACGGCCGGGTTGTCCAGGCCCTTCTTGGTGGTGTTCATCAGCAGCATCGGCATCGAACCCGGCACGTAGTACGGCTTCTCCTTCAGGTAGGTGCCGACCGGCTTGCCGCCCTCCCACATCTTCCAGATCTGGGACACGAACTGCTGCATGACGTCCAGCTCGCCGGCCTGGAACTTGATGTTGCCGTCCTCATTGGACTTGAAGATCGGGTGGATGATCTGCTTCATCACCGGCAGGCCGCCGTAGAAGGTCTGGCCCCAGTACTTGTCGTTCCGGGTCAGCACGACCTGGGTCTGGTCGGCCTTCTCGAGGGTGAACGGGCCGGTACCGATCGGCTTGTCCATGACCTCGGTGGGCAGCTTGTCATCCGCGATGCCGGAGAAGACCGCCGACGGCAGGATGTAGGTCTCGGTGAGCATCCGCAGCACGTTGCCCACGTTCTTGGTCTTCTGGTTGACCTTCACCACGACGGTCTTGTCGTCGGTGGCCTCAATCGAGTCGGCCAGCTGCCAGAAGGAGGCGACGGTGATACCGGTGTTCTTCTTGCCCAGCTCGTAGGACATGACGACGTCCTTGGCGGTGCAGGGCGAGCCGTCGGAGAAGGTGACGCCGTCCTGCATGGTCAGGGTGATGCTGGTGGTGCCGTCGACCTTGTACTCCTTCGCCAGGCCCGGCATGATCTCGCCGGTCGCGATGTTCCAGCGCAGCAGGCTCTCGTAGACGATCTGCATGACGTTGGCGGCTGCCGGCCAGGCAGCGGTCGGCGACAGCGGGTTGAAGGTGGCCGGGGGGCCCCACTGGAAGCCGGCGATCAGCAGGGCATCAGCGGTGTTGCCCTTGCGACCAGCGCCGAACTTACCGTTGTTGCCGATGCCGAGTTTCTCTGCCGGAGCCGCGCTGCCGCTGGTGGCACCACCGCTGGTCGGGCTGGCCGCGCCGCCGGACGAGCACGCCGCGAGGGCGATCCCACCGGCAACGACGCCACCGGCGATCAGGAACGACCGCCGCGACGGCTTCTCGAAGATGGATTCTGACATTTGTTCCTCCAGTTATCTGGCCCTCCATTGGGCCGGTTTCGGGTGGATGTTCGGAATGGGACTTGCTCGTTAGTGCTGGCTGCCGGCCTTACGGCCGGGACGGTCAGGAAACCCTCATGGGGCCTCGCTCGGGGTCGGGTGGGGATCGAGTGCTCGCAGGACGGGGGCGTCGGTGAGCCGGGCCAGCTCGCTCGCGGTGAAGGTCCCGCGGACGTTGAACTGGTGCGATTCACCTGGGAAGAGGTCGATCAGCGCGCTGTCGGCCCAGGCGTCCTCATCAACCCGGTCGGGGAACAGACAGAGTGCGCGGACGAAGGACTTCGCGGTCACGGTGATCGCGGCTCCGTCCGCGGTGGCCACGGCCCGGGCCTCGAACTCCGGCGTCGGCAGGTCGGCATTGACGTCCGGCAGCAGCAGGCGGACGCAGCGCTCGGCGCCGTCCGCGGTGGCGACCAGCGCGAGGCCGGATTCGAGCGGAACGGGGTCGGTGACGGTCACGTCGACACGCGCCCGTGCCGGCACCTCGCGGCTGAACCGCTTCTCCCAGACGATCTCACCGGTCAGCCGACGGAGCTGGACGGTGCCATCGACCAGCCACGCGTCCGTGCCGTCGTTGACGACGGCAAGCCGCCACTGGCCCTCCTCGAACTGGAAGGTGAGCAGCCGGTCGGCGTACGCCGAACGCAGCGCGTACCACAGCGGCTTGCGGCGGGCCACCGGAACGCCGGCGGCATTGGTGCCGAGATCCAGGGCTGCCCAGGAGGTGACCGGCCAGCAGTCGTTGAGTTGCCACACGATCGAGCCGTGACAGCGGCCGCGCAGCGAGCGCCAACGGTCGATGCCGTAGCGCACCGCGTTGGCCTGCTGCAGCTGCATCAGGTAGAGCCATTCGTCGAAGTCAGCGACGCTTTCGCCCGGCTGCGGCAGGTGCCCGGCAATTCCTGCGTTGAGTTTGCCGTTGCCACCGGCGGCCTTCTGGTGGACCAGCATCGCGCTGGTCGTAGCGCCACGGTCGGCCACATCAAGGGTGCGCGCCCAGGTGGCGTAGGTGGCCGGCCCCTGATAGCCGAACTCGGAGACGAAGCGCGGCGAGTAGTCGTCGTAGCCGGTGTAGTCGCGCTCGTTCCAGACGTCCCAGATGTGGATGCAGCCGAAGTTCGGGTCGTTCGGCCGGATCTCCGGCGAACCGGACGAGGGGCTGCCGTGCCAGTACGGGCGGCTGGGGTCGAGCTCGGCCAGGATGCGCGGGAACATCTCGTAGTAGTAGCCCGCACCCCAGGTGAGGTCGCCACCGGGCTGGTTGGCCCAGTCCCACTCGTCCCTGCCCCAGATGTTCTCGTTGTTGCCGTTCCAGATCACCAGGGACGGGTGCGCGGAGAGCCGCATGATGTTGTCGCGCGCCTCGGCCTCGAACTCGCTGGCGAAGGGCTCTTCCTCCGGGTACGCCGCGCAGGCGAGGGTGAAGTCCTGCCACACCATCACACCGAGTTCGTCGCAGGCGTCGTAGAAGGCCTTGGTCTCGTAGATGCCGCCGCCCCAGATCCGCAGCAGGTCGATGTTGGCGTCCTTGGCCTGCTGAATGCGCTCGCGGTAGCGCTGCGGGGTGACCCGGGTCGGGAAGCAGTCGTCCGGAATCCAGTTGGCACCGCGGACGAAGACCTCAGTGCCGTTGATCACCAGGGCGAACTTGGCGCCGGTTCCGTCCGCGTCCGCGGTGGTGTCCAGCGCGGTGCCGCGAAAGCCGGTGCGACGATGCACGCGATCGAGGACCGCCACGTCGTTGTGCAGCAGGATCTCGAGGTCGTAGAGCGGTTGGTCGCCCAGGCTGTGCGGCCACCAGGGCTGGATGCCGGTGATGTCGAGGGTGGCCCGCGTCCAGTCCTCGGCGTTCACACCGACCGTGGCTTCAAGGTCGTTGCCGGTGAGCTTCACGGTGAGCGCGGCGAAGCGGATCTTGCCGACGAGCTGCGCGTTGACCTCAAGGTGGCCGATCCAGGTGCCGTCGTCGGCCTGGCTGGCCGTGGCCTGGACGCTGACGTCGAGCACCTTCGCGGTGTCCCAGCCGCGCAGCTCGATGTCCTTCCAGATGCCGGCGGTGATCAGCCGTGGGCCCCAGTCCCAGCCGAAGTTGCAGGCCATCTTGCGGATCAGGTTGTACGGGTCGCGTTCGACGTGGATGCGCTCCCCCACCAGGGCGGCCATGCGTTCGGCGTGCTCAAGGGCCGGCGCGAAGACGATCTCGATCACGTTCGCACCTGCCACCAGCGCCGACTTGGCGTCGAACAGGTTGCGGCGATGCATGTTCTCGCTATGGCCGAGGTTGTGCCCGTTGCAGTACACGTCGGCGACCGTGTCGAGGCCATCGCAGACCAGGTCGCAGTAGTCGGCTTCGAGCAGCGGGTCGTCCTCTTCGAGGTCGAAGCGTCCGGTGTAGGTCCAGGTCTGTCGGCCGATCCAGTGCTGCTCGCCCTCAGCGGTGCCCAGGTACGGGTCGCGGAGCAGTCCGGCAGCCATCAGATCGGTGTGGACGCAACCTGGCACGGTGGCCGGGATTCCATCGCTGAGCGCCGCCCTGAGATCGCTGGGAACCTCATCGAAGGGATCTGACGAAGGCTCGGCACGCACCGTCCACTCAGCATCGGCCAGATTCATCCGAACCTGCTCCACTGATCCTCCTCGACCGGTCGACATGTGCCTGGTGGGGCGGTACCAGTCGTTGCCGAGCTGGCGCTGACCGCCTCTTCGAAGCCAACAACTCGCAAGCTAGCACAGAAAGAAAGCGCTCTCATCGTCTTGAAACCTGATTTCTCACGACGAGCGCAAATCGTTACCTTGCCGAGACCTGTCACCGCGTCAACAACCGGCAAACCACCTTTGAGTAGGCACTGGACGGTCCGCACCGGCCAAACCAGCCGGCTGCAAACTCCCCGTCCACTCCTCGCT
>DAOPRQ010000001.1:11333-12414 GCA_035349055.1 Propionicimonas sp. | reverse complement strand
TCGCTGGAAGGGGGGCCCGGATGCAACGCCGAGCCCCGAAGTGGGTAGGAGGTCGCCATGAACGATTCGTCCGCCGAGATCTACGATGGTTACCACATTCAGGGTGGGATCGCCGACCGCCGCCACGGCGCCCAGGCCGGCCGCCCGGGCACTAAAGTTCAGATTGAACCGATGAAGCGACCTGGTGCGGCAGGTCGACCCGCGGCAGCGGCTGCGGATTCGGGCAGGACCGACGATGATGGCGCTTCCAAGGCGCCGGCACCGGTCAATGAAAGAAACCACAATCAGGTTTGGCTAGAGGTGGTGGGCATGGCGAATGAACTCCCCTGGGAGCGGCTGCCGCTGCGTCGCGTACCCACTCAGAAGCGCTCCCGGGACAAGGTTTCCCGAGCCCTGGTTGCAGCGGACGCCCTGGTCCGCGAGGAGGGTCCGGAGGCGATCAACCTGCCTCGGGTCGCCGAACGCGCCGGAGTGAGTGTCGGCGCGCTCTATCAGTACCTCCCCGATCGTGAATCCATCGTCGGCGCGTTGGTATGGCGCTACCACGCCCGCCTGGAGGCGTTGCTGGAAGGGGCCGTGGCTTCTGCCCGGCGGGAGCCGCCGTCCGGGGATCCGGTCGAGTACGCACTCGAATCGGTGGTGGAGATCTACCGCGAGGAGGAGGCTGCGCGTCCGCTGCGTTCGTTCGGCAGTTCCCCTGAACTGCAGGCACAGCGTCAGGCACACCGGGCTCGGATGGCGTCGAAGGTGGCCGAACTGATGCAGGCTGCCGGCACCCGCCCCGAGGACCGCGACACCACCAGCATCATGGCCCAGGTGGCGTTCGTCGCCGCGGACGCGGTGATCCAGGACACCTTCAACTACCCGGAGGATGAGCGTCCGGAGCGGCTGCGCGAACTGGGTCGGCTACTGCACTCGTACCTGAAGTTGATACCGCGCGCCTGACGTCACCCGCCCAACGCCGCGGGCTGTGCCGGATTCGGGCCAAATGCCACGGTGACCGGGGACTGCCCCCGTAATCCCAGGTCACCGCATGGTCGGCTGCAAGGTCGGAATCCCCACCAAGTCAGTGCCACCGTTT
>DAOPRQ010000001.1:0-11233 GCA_035349055.1 Propionicimonas sp. | reverse complement strand
CCCCCGACATCACGATCGGAAACGGCGACTGATTACCGTTGCTGAATCTAGACCTCCGCACCCCTTTCGACAGCGGTGTCCGGCGCGTCCGGAGGGCCAAGAATTGCTGAGTTTCAGCCGGCGAGCGCCGTCGGCCGACGCGCCCGTCCTCGCATGGGACGATGGAGCGTCATGCGACTAACCGACCTGATCCCCGAAGCGGGGCCCACCGACCCCGACGCCCTGTACTCGGCCTTCATCGACGCTGCGGCGGCGGACGGCATCACGTTGTACCCGCATCAGGACGAGGCGATCGTCGACATCCTCACCGGCGCGAACACGATCATCACCACACCAACCGGTTCAGGCAAGACACTGATCGCCACCGCCGCGCATTTCGCCGCGTTGGCCGGCGGCGGGCGCAGCTACTACACCGCACCGATCAAGGCTCTGGTCAGCGAGAAGTTCTTCGCGCTCTGCGACATCTTCGGCGCCGAGCGGGTCGGCATGGTCACCGGGGACGCGGCGGTGAACGCCGAAGCCCCGGTCATCTGCTGCACGGCCGAGATCCTCGCGAACATCGCCCTGCGTGAGGGCCGGGCCGCCGACGTAGCGCAGGTGGTGATCGACGAGTTCCACTTCATCGCCGACCGTGACCGCGGGTGGGCGTGGCAGGTCGGGCTGGTCGAACTCCCTCAGGCTCAGTTCGTGATCATGTCGGCCACACTGGGCGACGTCAGCCAACTCGCTCGCGACCTCTCTGCACGAACCGGACGCGGCACCAGCGTGATCTCGGACGCCGTCCGTCCGGTGCCGCTCACCTATTCGTGGTCGTTACGCCCGCTGCAGGAGACGGTCGAACTGCTGTTGCGGGACGCCCAGGCGCCGGTCTACATCGTGCATGCCACCCAGGCTGCAGCTGTCGAGCGCGCCCAGGCCCTGCTCAGTTCGGGCATCATCGACCGCTCACATCGCCGCGAACTGGTCGAGGCCATGCAGGGTTTCCGCTTCGGCTCGGGCTTCGGCAAGACGCTGGCCAAGTTGCTGAACTCGGGCATCGCCGTCCATCACGCCGGCATGCTGCCGCGCTACCGGCGACTTGTGGAGACGCTGGCCCAGCGTGGCCTGCTGAGCATCATCTGCGGCACCGACACCCTCGGGGTCGGGATCAACGTACCGATCCGGACGGTGCTCTTCGCGTCCCTTTCGAAGTTCGACGGCCGGCGGCAGCGGCTGCTGCGCGCCCGCGAGTTCCATCAGATCGCCGGACGCGCCGGGCGCCCCGGCTTCGACACCGTTGGCTACGTCGCGGCGCAGGCGCCGGATCATGTCATCGAAAACGCAGTTGCGCTGGCGAAAGCCGGGAACGATCCGAAGAAGCAACGCAAGGTGCAGCGCAAGAAGGCACCCGAGGGCTTCGTGAACTTCACCGAGGACACCTTCACCAAGCTGATCGCCGCCCCTCCCGAGCCGCTGGTCGCCCGGCTGCGAATCAGCCACGCCCTACTGCTGAACCTGCTGCAGCGCGACCAGGACACCGGGGTGGCGGTGTGGTCACTGATCTGCGCCACCACCAGTGATCCGGGGACGCGGCGCGCCCTCGTCCGGCGCGCGGTCGCCATCGGGCGCTCGCTGCTGGCCGCAGGGGTGGTGGTTCGGTTGCCCGAGCCGACGCCCGGTGGCCGACGGCACCAACTCGCTGTCGACCTGCAGCACGATTTCGCGCTCAACCAGCCGCTGTCCGCCTTCGCGCTGGCGGCGCTGGAACTGCTCGACCTGGAATCACCCAGCTACGCGCTGGACGCGGTCAGCGTGATCGAGGCAACGCTCGAAGACCCACGCGCGGTGCTCGTGCAGCAGCAGTTCAAGGCGCGCGGCGAGGCGGTCGCAGAGCTGAAGGCCGACGGCGTGGAGTTCGCCGAGCGGCAGGAACTGCTCGAAGAAGTCACTTGGCCCCGTCCGCTGGCTGAACTGCTGGAGCACGCCTACGAGGTCTTCCTCGGCCACCATCCGTGGCTGGCCGAGACCCCGGTGTCGCCGAAGTCGGTGGTGCGGGACATGTTCGAGCGCGCCATGACGTTCACCGAATACGTCGCGTTCTACCGGGTGCAGCGCAGCGAGGGGTTGTTGTTGCGCTATCTGTCGGACGCCTTCCGGGCGCTGCGCCAGACCGTCCCGGAGGCGGCGCGCACCGAGGAACTCGAGGACCTGATCGAGTGGCTCGGCGAGGTCACCCGGCTCACTGACTCCTCGCTACTGGACGAGTGGGAACAGCTCACCACGCTGTCCGGCGCGCGCCCGCTGGAGGTCGCTCCCCCACCGCAGCGCCAAGTGACCGGCAACCTGCGGGCGTTCCGCGTGCTGGTGCGCAATGCGATGTTCCGGCGGGTGGAGCTCGCCGCTCGCGACGATGTGGACGGCCTGCTCGAGCTCGACTCAGCCGATCCCGACCGGGCCGGCGGCTTCCGCGACTGGGACGACGCACTCGGCGACTACTACGACGAGCACGACGAGATCATCACCGACGCGGACGCCCGTGGCCCGGCGATGCTGATCATCGAGGACGCCGGACGCACCTGGCAGGTACGCCAGCTCATCGCCGACCCCGAAGGCAACCACGACTGGTCGATCACCGCCACCATCGACCTGGACGCGTGCGACGAGGCCGGTGAGCTGATCGTGCACGTGACCGGTTTCAGCCGGTTGGGCTGAGCTATGCACTGGCCCTGACCAGACCTCGGGTCGTACCGCTGTTGTTCGCGCCGGCGAAACTGACCGACGCCAGGGAATATTCCCCGGCGTCGGTCCGGATCGCCGGCGTGAAAGTTCGATTCAGCCTGAACCGGCGATCCCGTCGCCGCGCACCGGTCAGTCCTCGTCCTCCGGGTCGACGTACTTCGGTGGGGGTTCCTTGTCGATCAGGGTGGCGGCCCAGTCGGGCACCTCGAGCTGCAGGCCGCGATCCGTCCGCCGGTAGCCCGTCGACGGCGGACGCTTGGGCAGCTTGAGCTGGTCGTTGTGCACGCGTTCGTACGGGATGGCGTTGAGCAGGTCGGCGATCATGTTGAGCCGCGCCCGCTTCTTGTCCTCCGATTCGACCACGTTCCAGCGCGCCTCCGGAATGTCGGTGTGCACGAACATCTCGTCCTTGGCCCGGGAGTAGTCCTCCCAGCGGGTCAGCGATTCCAGGTCGGTCGGCGACAGCTTCCACTGCCGCATCGGATCGGTCAGCCGGGACTTGAATCGTTTCTCCTGCTCCCGGTCAGAGACCGAGAACCAGTACTTGCGCAGGATGATGCCGTCCTCGATCAGCATCCGCTCGAAGATCGGGCATTGCCGCAGGAAGCGCCGATGCTCCTCCGGCGTGCAATAGCCCATCACCCGCTCGACACCGGCCCGGTTGTACCAGGAGCGATCGAAGAGCTTGATCTGGCCGGCCGAGGGCAGGTGCTGCACGTAGCGCTGGAAGTACCACTCGGTGCGCTGCCGTTCGGTGGGCGCGGGTAGGGCCACCACCTGGGCGATCCGAGGGTTGAGGTACTCGGTGACCCGTTTGATCGCACCGCCTTTGCCGGCGGCGTCGCGACCTTCGAAGATGACCACCACCCTGGCTCCGGTGGTGCGTACCCATTCCTGCATGTTCACGAGTTCCGCCTGCAGCCGTAGCAGTTCAGCCTCGTACACGTCCTTGGGCAGTTTCTTGGGCTTCTCGGATTCCATGCGCCTATCGTGCCGGGTAAAGAGCCGATCGGCATCGGATTAGTTGAAGCTTCTCGCGGGTTCCAGTACATCACTGAGCACGCGGTCGCAGTTGGCAGGTCGGTGCCGGAGATCAGGCAGTTGCTTTGCGGGGCAGAGTGCGGTTCGCGTCCGAACGTGCGGCCGACCTTTGATGCGGAAAGGAACCGTCCCCGAACTGCAGAATGCCCTAGCCAGCGGCAAGTTGCGACGCAGAAAGGAACCGTCCCCCGACTTTGCCCGAGCTCACGACGCTGGACCCGCGCTGCCGGGATCAGTCGGGGTAAACCTGGTCCCGGCTCTCGGGCTACAGCAGCGCCCGGACGTCGGCCTCAATGGCGGCGGGGTCTACCGTGGGCGGGTACCGTCGCACCACACGGCCCTCACGGTCGATCAGGAACTTGGTGAAGTTCCACTTGATCGCATCGCCCAGCACCCCGCCCTGCTCGCTGCGCAGCCAGGCGAACAACGGGTGCGCGTTCCTACCGTTGACCTCGACCTTCGCGAACATCGGAAAGGTCACCCCGTAGTTGAGCTGACAGAACTCTGCGGTCTCGGCATCACTGCCCAGTTCCTGATTGGCGAACTGGTCGCAAGGGAAGCCGAGCACGACCAGGCCGTCCGCGCGCAGGTCGGCGTAGAGCTTCTCCAGCCCGGCGAACTGCGGGGTGAACCCACACTTGGATGCCGTATTCACGACCAGGATGACCTGACCCAGGTACGCGGCCAGGGCCTGGTCCTGGCCCGTGATGGTCTTGGCCTTAAACTCCTGCAGACTCATCCGGGTTCTCCTCGCGGCGCGCATTCCAGGTTGTGGCAGCCTACGTCGTGGACGCAGGCCGCCCGTGCGGCTTGTCAAAGGTTGCGCAGGGGTTCCAGCGACCTGACTCTGCGTGGCTTCGTTTCGCCCTAACCGAAGGGGTTGGGCGTGAGCGTGTACTTGGTCTCCAGGTACTCGTGGATGCCCTCCGCGCCGCCCTCCCGTCCGATGCCGGAAAGCTTCCAGCCGCCGAACGGAGCCGCGGCGTTCGAGACCACACCGACGTTGAGCGCCATCATCCCGGTCTCCAGGCGCTCGATCATCCGTTGCCCGCACGCGTTGCTCTCGGTGAAGACGTAGGAGATCAGCCCGTAGCCGGTGTCATTGGCCAGCCGGACGGCTTCGTCCTCGTCCGCGAAAGTGACGATGGCAAGCACTGGACCGAAGATCTCTTCCCGCACGATCGAGCTGTCGGGCGGCACCTCGGTGAGCACCGTCGCTGCATAGAAGGTTCCCGGACCGTCGATCGGCGCTCCGCCGGTCTGCACCGAAGCTCCGCGGGCCACGGCATCGCGGACCAGTCCGTCCACCTTGGCCACGGCGTCCGCATCGATCAGCGGGCCGATCGTGATGCCTTCCTCGGTGCCGCGTCCGGTGCGGAACTCGCGCACGCGCGCAGTCACTCGAGCGGCGAACTCCGCCGCGATGCTCCGGTGCACAATGAACCGATTGGCCGCCGTGCAGGCCTGCCCGATGTTGCGAAACTTCGCCAGGATCGCTCCGTCCACAGCCTTGTCCAGGTCTGCGTCCTCGAAGACCAGGAAAGGCGCGTTACCACCCAGCTCCATCGATGTACGCAGGACGCCATCAGCGGCCTGCTTGAGCAATTCCTTACCTACCGGGGTCGAACCGGTGAAGGACAGCTTGCGCAGCCGCGGATCGGCAAGGACCGCCGCCGAGACTGGTCCGGACGCCTTCGTGGTCACCACGTTCACCACACCGTCCGGCAATCCCGCATCAGCGAGCAGTTTCGCGAAGTAGAGCGTGGTCAGGGGCGTCAGCGCGGCCGGCTTCACCACCACAGTGCAGCCGGCAGCCAAAGCCGGCGCCACCTTGCGGGTGGCCATCGCCAAGGGGAAGTTCCACGGGGTGATCAGGTAGCACGGCCCGACCGGATGCTGAGAGACGATCATCCGTCCGGTGCCTTCGGGATTGGGCCCGTAGCGCCCCTGGATTCGGGCTGCCTCCTCGCTGAACCAGCGCAGGAATTCGCCGCCATAGGCCACCTCACCGCGGGCCTCGGCAAGTGGCTTGCCCATCTCGATCGTCATCAGCAGCGCGAACTCCTCCTTGCGCTCCTGCAACAGGTCGAAGGCCCTGCGCAACAGCTCCGCGCGCTCCCGTGATGGCGTCTTCGCCCACGCCGGAAACGCGTCGCACGCCGCGTCCAGAGCCGCCAACCCGTCGGCAACCGTCGCGCTGGCTACGCGCTTCACGGGTGATCCGGTGGCCGGGTCCGCCACCTCGAAGGTGCCGCCGTCGGACGCTGACCGCCACCGTCCGCCGATGAACAGGCCCTCAGGCACGCCGGCCAGCAACTCGACTTCACGGCTCTCGATCATCTGGCGACTCCTCCACCGAAGTGATGTCGTCGACTCTACTTGCGACTGCCGGCTAGCTCTCCGGGTTCGGCGGCAGCGGCTTGGCCGCCGGCACCACGAGCATGGCCAGGATCGACACCGCCCCCACGACCAGCAGCGCACGCAGGATGCCGAAGTGGTCGCCGAGGAAGCCCAGCAGCGGCGGCCCGGCGAGGAAGGCGGTGTAGCCGATCGTGGCCACCACGCTGATCCGGACGGCAGCCCGAGCGGGATCGTCCGCTGCTGCCGACATGCCGACCGGGAAGCCCAGGCTGGCCCCGACACCCCAGATGGCGACGCCGATGAACGCCAGCCAAGTATCGCCGAAGACGACCAGCGCACACGCGATGATGGACGCGGCGAACAGCCCCCGCAGTACCGGGACGCGGCCATAGCGGTCCAGCAGGCCGGTGCCGAAGATCCGTCCGGCGGTCATGAAGGTGAGGAACACCGCGAGCGCAACCACGCCCATCGCGTTGTCCAGATTGTGACCGTCCACGAAGGCCACGGCCATCCAGTCGTTCGCAGTGCCCTCGGCGAAGGCGGCAGCGAGCACCATTAGGCCGATCAGCAGGGTGCGCGGCTCCAGCCAGGCCGACTTTCCCCGGGCAGGCGAAGTTGGGGCGTCCTCGGACTCGCCGAAGGCCGGCAGGAAGCTGAGTGTGCCCCACCAGAGCGCGAGCGCGGAGAGCACCGCGACCGTGACCAGGTGGACCAGCACCGGCACGTGCAGCGCGGTCATGCCGGCGCCGACCAACGCGCCGAGCACCGTCCCGCCGCTGAAGCCCGCATGGAACCAGGGCATGATCGCCCGGCCCAGCGAGCGCTCGACGATGGTGCCCTCGACATTCTGCGCCACGTCCCAGACGCCGCTGCCAAGGCCCACCAGGAACAGCCCCGGAGCCACCCAGTACATGCCGGCATGCGCTTCGGCCGCGATCGCGGCCAGCACCAGGCCGGACACCATCAGCCCCATCCCGACCCGGACGGTCGCCTGGGCACCGATGCGGTGGGTGACCCGGCCCGCCAGCGGCAGGCCGCACAACGCGCCGGCCGAGATGGAAAGCAGCAGGAGTCCGAGCTCACCTGGGGTGAGGGCCAGCGCTTCACGCACATCCGGCACCCGCGACATCCAGGACGCGAACGCGAAGCCGTTGACTGCAAAGACCAGCATGGTGGCGTTGCGGGCAGCCAGCGTGCGCCGGTCGTCAACGGATGCGGTCATCGGGGCTTCCAGGCAGGTGGGCAGGGGTCGGACTGAGTGGGCGCCCCCGACAGGACTCGAACCTGTGACCGTCGGATTAGAAGGCCGCTGCTCTATCCACTGAGCTACGGGGGCCGGTTGTCACGATGGTATCCCGCCGAGGGTTGTCGGCTGCACTTGGCAGGATGGGCGGCATGGAGTCAATCAGTGTCGTACGCGATGCGTTCGGACGCGTCCACGAACTCGTCCCTGCCGTCCTGAATGGTCTGAGCCGGGACGACCTGCGCTGGCGTCCGGACCCGTCCGCCAACCCGATCGGCTGGCTGGTCTGGCACCTGCTGCGAGTGGAGGATGACCACCTCGCGCCGCTGGCCGGCTTCGACCAGGTCTGGTTCCAGGGCTGGCAGGAGCGGTTCGATTTGCCCTACGCGGCCGATGCGGGCGGCTTCGGGCAGTCACCTGAAGAGGTTGGCCAGTTCGACGTGCCGGGAGCCGACCTGCTGCTCGGCTACGCGAAAGCGGTCGCGGTCCAGACCGAACAGGTCCTGGACGCATTGGCCAGGGACGACCTCGACCGGGTCGTCGACACGCGCTGGAACCCGCCGGTGACGCTCGGCGTCCGCTTGGTCTCAGTAGTGCTGGACACCGCTCAGCACATTGGCCAGGCCGCCTATGTGAAGGGGCTGCGCGAGCGGCTCGTCGGCCACGATTCCGGCTGGCAGGGCTACCCCGAGTAGCCCCTGGCCAGACCATCGACCGCCGTCGAGACCCGGCTCAGCCGTTCGTCGGGTACTCCTGGCCGGCGACCCAGCGCTGGTAGGCGGCCGTGGTCACCCCACGGTTGGCGATGACGTCGGCGTAGAAGCGTCCGGACGCGCGGATCATGCGCTGCTGCGACTCGAAGTCGAGCGCCACCAGCCCGAAGCGGGCGGACTCGCCCTCGGCCCATTCCCAGTTGTCGGTGAAGCACCAGTGGTAATAGCGCCGGATCGGCAGTCCGGACGCTGCGACGACCGCCAAGTGGTCGTAGAGGTAGCGGGAGCGGAAGGCGTCCGCGGCGTCGGCGGTGCCGTTCTCGGTCACGTAGATCGGCGCCGGGTAGGCGGTGTGCACCCAGGCGGCCACCTCGCCCAGTCCGGAAGGGAAGACCTCCCAGCCGAGGTCGTTGACCGGCACGTTCGACGCCACTCCGTTGGCGAGCCCGCTGACCGTACTGCGCGTGTAGTAGTTGATGCCTTGGAAGTCGTAATAGCGACCGGGCCGTACCCAGGACGGACGGCGAAGCGGGGCGGGGAAGCGTCCGGTGCTCATGGCGCGCAGCGGTGCCCGTTGGAAGAGGTGGTCGTTGATGTGGGCGGCCAGTTGGTGCCACGGGTTCAGCGGATTGGCCGGCGCGAACACCCGAAGGTGCGTGGCGGTGCCCACCTTGGCCTCGGGCTGAAGCCGGTGGATCAGTTCGTAGGCGGCGATGTGGGCCGTAGCGAGGATCTCCAGCACGCGAATGGTGCGGCGATAGGAATGCTCGTCGGGCGGCCAGAGACCGAACAGGTAGCTGTTGACGGCGTAGACGTTCGGCTCGTTGATCGGGATCCACTCGTCCACGATGTCGCCGAGGTCGGTGACCATGCGGCGAACGAAGCGAAGGAAGGCCTCGGTCGCTTCCGGAGCGAGCCAGCCACCGGCGTCCGCCAGCCAGCCGGGGAGGTTGAAGTGGTGCAGGGTGACCAGCGGTCGGACGCCGGCAGCCCGCAACCCGGACAATTCCTCGCGGTAGTGCCCGATCGCCGCCGGGTCGAACTCCCCGGGACTCGGTTCGACGCGAACCCACTCGATGCCCAGCCGATAGTGGCCGATGCCCATTTCGGCGAGCAACGAGGTGTCTTCGGAGACCCGGTTCCAGTGGTCGGCGGCGCGGGCCGGGGACGACCCGTCGACGGCGCCTCCGGACGCGGCCCAGCGATGCCAGTTGGTGTCGAGTTGACCGCCTTCGATCTGGGTCGCTGCGCTGGCCACGCCCAGTTCGCAGCCGGCCATGGAGAACCCGGGCATTCGTTCCTCCAACGTCGGTGATGGATTGGACGTTATCGCGAGTGAAGCCCCGACCGGTGAGGCAATAGAGTGAACGGGTGAATGAACACTTGGTTTGGATCGACTGCGAGATGACCGGCCTCGATCTGAAGGCCGACGCGTTGATCGAGGTGGCCGCGTTGGTCACCGATTCCGAACTGAATGTGCTTGGTGAGGGCATCACTGTGGTGATCAAGCCGAGCGACACCGCGCTGGACCAGATGGGCGATTTCGTGCGCACGATGCACGCGAACTCCGGGCTGCTGCCGCTGCTGGCGGATGGGCTGGAGATGGCCGAGGCGGAAGAGCGGGTGCTGGCGTACATCCGCGAGCACGTGCCCGAGTCGCGCCGCGCGCCGCTGGCGGGCAACACGATCGGTACCGACCGAGCGTTCTTGGCCCGCGACATGCCTACTCTGGAGGGGCACGTGCACTACCGGAATGTGGATGTATCCAGCTTGAAAGAGCTCGCTCGGCGCTGGTATCCGCGCACCTACTACAACACGCCGGCGAAGAACGGCAATCACCGAGCGCTGGCCGACATCTGCGAATCGATCGAGGAGCTGCGGTACTACCGCGAGACCCTTTTCGTGCCCACGCCCGGGATGCCGACCGACGCGTTGCGCGAGATCGCGGCCAAGCACCAGGGTTCGCTCACCGCCGATCTGGCCACCGCGACCGGAAGCTGAGCTCTGCGACGGATCCCGCGCCACTAAGACTGGCAGCTGAGCCTGGCTCCGGATCCGCGCCACCCACAGCTGACGTCAGCCCGCCCACATCCCAGTCATCCCGCCACACCGGTCGGCCGGCCACACCCCGCGTCCCGACCACGCTCCAAGTCATCCCCGCCGCACCCAGCGTCCCGACCCGCTCCAAGTCATCCCGGCGCAGGCCGGGATCGGGACAGAACGCGTCCGAGCCCGACTCGCCGACCTCAGCGATTTTGCCCTCGATCGGACGCGAATCGTCCCACCCACTCGCGGATTTCGACCTCGACTGGGCATGTGGCTAGAATGAGCAGGCCCTAACGGGCACGTTGGTGACATGGTGGGTATAGCTCAGTTGGTAGAGCTCCTGGTTGTGGTCCAGGTGGTCGCGGGTTCGAGTCCCGTTACTCACCCCAGTTGAAACCCGTTCTGACTAGGTCAAATAGTCAGGGCGGGTTTCTTCATGCAACATACGTGCAACAAGGCCTGCGCCGGACGCAGTGCTCATGGAAAACGCTACGTGCGCGCTGCGGCGATGCGGCGGATGAACTCGTTTGCCCAGAGGACGGCTTCGTCGACCGTAGCGAGTACGTCCAGACCGTCCGCGGCTTCGACGTAGAGCGTGTCCCACTGGTCTCCGACGACGATGATCGGGGGCCATTGCTGCTGCTGTCGATAGTCGAACAAGCGCGTACAGGTTGAGGCGACCTGGGCCAGGTCCAGTTTCTCGCCGCGATCGAGGAGTTGGAGGTCGACAAGGTCCCGGGCCCGCTCGCTGCCTGCTTCTGAGGCGGCGTGTAGCTTCTGTGCGATCTGATGGTCGGCTCGCATCACCGCTACCGGCTTGGGTGGCTCAAGTCCGACCTCGGTGAGGAGGGCCGCGAGGTCGGACGCGAGCTGGTACTCCGGCTCGTCGGCGTCACCGATCTCGTCATGCCCGAGCTCGAACTTCACCGAGCACCACGGGCGTCCTAGATAGTCCAGTCGGACCTCGAAGGGTTGCATGACATAGGCGGTGGGTACGCCGGCGGGACGTGGCGCCGCCCTCTCGATCAGCCGCCCAGCGAAGCCGGCCCAGCCTGTGGCCAATGACTCCTCGAAGTCGCTGCGAAAGCGGGCGAGTGACTGCACCCTGGCA